>NZ_CP044973.1 GCF_010104355.1 Hydrogenophaga sp. PBL-H3 | reverse complement strand
ATTTACTCCTATATTGCAGCGCATAACAACAACGTATCGCTGTGATGTTCAAGGTATCCCACTTGCTACCATTGTCAAGGCGCCGTGATCGTTCGTCCAGTGAATAACTGAAACTTTTCTAAGATAGTTATGGGTACGGCGGAGTCCGTTGGTTGTAGGCATCGGCACGGGCCTCGACTCGTTGTCGGAGACACTGTTTTACCAAGACGTTAGTTCCCTGCCCAAGTGGTTTCCCCGGGGAAACTTTGAGGGGAAGCCAGCCACCTTGTTTGCGATCAAAGTCATTCACTCAGAGTTATCCCATAGTTGGTCACCTATGGCTTCCCATAAATGGTCACCGATGCTTCTGGGCTTCGTGACGGGCGTCGAGTTTGGGCGAGCCCCAGCTGGAAACACAATTGCGGCCAAGAAGTTTCCCTGGGGAAACTTTTCTGTGCTGACCTCATTTGTTCTGTTGGCTGATGCAGTGGATGAGTGACCGCGTACTGGTGGGGTGGTTCCTGACGGTTTGCGTCTCTAGGTCGGTCGTGAGTCTCGAAGGAAGTTTCCCCGGGGAAACTTTTTGGCTCTTAGGGTGTTTGGCAACTCGGGTCGGGGCGTGGTTTCACTTGCAGATGAGTTCGCCGAGGTCCTTGCCACCAGTGGGGTCTGATGAATGAGTTGACCCCCGCGAAATGCCCAATACGAGTGCAATGCGCCCCATCTTCACCGGGGCCTCGAGGTGCAAGACCCTTTCGAAACGATGCGACCAGACCGCTTTGATCCTGGCGGAGCCATGCTCTGGGCACAGGCACAGGCACAGGCACAGGCACAGGCACAGGCACAGGCACAGGCACAGGCACAGGCACAGGCACAGGCACAGGCACAGGCACAGGCACAGGCACAGGCACAGGCACAGGCACAGGCACAGGCACGGGCGATGGCGATGGCAGTAGAGGCAGTCGGTCGCTCCATCTTGTCTGCCACCAACGGCCCCTGGGTCGTTATGCCGCGACGCTGCTTCAGTGCTGATGGCCTTGCCGGTTTTGCATATGGACGGAACAGGATGGTCGGGGGCTGCGAGGAAAAGTTTCCCCGGGGAAACTTTTTGGCGCTTGGTGGGCACTCTGCTCACGCCTCCGTCCTCTGGTGGAGGACGGAGAAATTGACTTTCCCCGGGGAAACTCGGAGCGTCAAATCCCCTTGGGAAAGATGAGCCGTGCCGCCTTCACCTTTGCCGACTCATCCTGCTTGAGGTAAATGCCTGTCGTTGCAATAGAGGCATGGCCCAACATCTCTTGCGCCATCTTCAGGCCTGCATCGTTGGGGTTGACTCGCAGCACTTCCTTCGCAAAGGTGTGTCGCAGCCAGTGTGTGGTGAACTTGGACCGTCGTTGCCAGACCTTGGCCTCAGTGTCAAGCGCGCGGATCTCACTGGCCAGCTTCGCAAACTCTTCGGCGAGAGACGCTTGGCCTGCCGTCGCCTGCCTTGCCGCGAGCATTTGGCGTGACGCCTTTATGTGGCGAAGCTCACGCAAGGCGTTCGTTTTGAAGAAGCCTTTGAGTGTCTTGTAAAGTCCCTGAGTGCTCAGCGCAAGCGCTCGGCCGGTGGTAGCTTGCGTTGATTTGGCGGTTTTGTCCTTACTAGCGGGAGCCGACTCAAGCACTCCGACCATAGGGCGCTCTATCCTGAATGCCAGCAGGCGAGGGCTTGCTTCGCCTTCGCGTAACGCTATTGCAGTCTCCACATCACGATGGTGTTCGTTAATCAGCTGGTACACGGTCGAGCTGATCTGCACGGAGCGCACCTTTCTCCCCTTGCCGACCACACGCAGCGAAAACTCGTTTGGTGACGTTTCGCCATCAACCTCAGCAGGTTGCATGTGTTTGACCGAAGCGTGTGCGAGTTCTTCCAGCCGCATGCCCGTAGTGAGGAGTACGTTGAGGATGAGCTTGAGCCTGCGCGTGCGTGCACCTGGCAGGGCAGGGGAGGGCGCTTCGATGTCGTCATCCTCATCATCCGCTTCGTCGGGATCTGGCTGTGAGTAGCGTGCAGCAGAGCGCACCAACAGATCCCGCACCCAGTCTATGTCGCTCTGATTGAGTGAGCGCGACGTGTCCATGGACCGCTCAACAGTCGCCTCAGATTTAAGGGACGCCATTGGGTTGCCAGTGAGGTATGCCCCTTTAAGGAGCGCCTCCATCATCACCTTGATGACAGTCAGTGCGTAGGCCTGGTTCCGTTGGTCGATCTGGCCACGCCACGGACGCCAGCGCGGGTCTTCGCGCGTCACGCGCGCGGTGCTGATGTATGCCGCAGGGATCGCTCGAAGAAACAGCTGATAACCCATTGCATGCGCCACGCTGACGCTCGATATGGCCACTTGCGCTTCACACAGGCACCAGACGTAGAAGCGCTCGACTTCTCGGCGGTAGGCCTCAAACGTGCGCTTCTTTTTAGCTGTGAGGTAGGTTCCGAGCCAGAGGCGGATGGCCTCCATATCGTTGTGTGCGCCCCAGTGATTTGGACCGGTGTTGCGGAACATCCCTTTGCTCCCATCGAGCGCCACGGGTACACGCAGCATCTCCAGTGGGGCGATGCCCTCCCGCTGGATCAGTTGTTCCCCAGCCACTGCAGCGACCTTGCTCCCCTCCGCGTACTCAAGCTTTGCAATTTCCGGCGCCCGCTCCAAGGGTACAAGGGCGGTTTTTAACGGCTTGTACGGCCGCCAGGCTGCGCCTGAGCGGTTGATGTGCCCGAGGGTGGCAGCATGGTCGCCAAGCCATGCCTCGATCCTCTTGGCCCGCACTGGGCCGATGCGGCCGATCTGGCGGTACCAGTTTCGTCCTGCAAAGCTGATGAATCGCACGAGCTGGCGCAAGTCCAAGATGTTTGCGTCTGCTAGCGCTTTGTGCACGGATGCGGCCAGCCAAATCGAGGTTTTTGCATCTGGCCTGGGCAGGTATGCGAGTACCGTCTGCAGCTCGTTGAGCGCCTTCACCTTGCTGTCGATCAGGGTCGATCGACTGACCTCCTGTGTCTGCTCGACGCTCACCTTGATGTCGTTGTCGACCAAGTACGCCTGGAACGCCTCGGGCAACTCCTTCTCGGTGAACTGGTCCTCAGGCAGGTTCTCGTACCAGCGCTGGTAGATCGCTTCGAGGTTGTCTCGCTCATCCTTGTCTGCCATCGCCGAGGGCAGAGGGGTGTTCAGGACCTTGGCCGCGCGTTGAAGGCTCTTGTCTTCGGAAAGATTGGCCGCCTGCTGGATGCGCCCTTCAAGGTAGTCGAAACGTGCGTTGATGGTCAGCCCGTGTGGGATGACAGGGTTGCCGCGCTGGTCGAAATGGATGTTGGCGTAGAAGCGCAGGAACGAGTCCTGGGCCGACAGGCCGTTGAAGACGCCCCGCACGAAGGAGAAGTCCTCCAGCGTGAGCTCGTTCAAGGTGTTGAAGGTGGCCACACGAAAACCCACTGGCCGCCCGGGTGGCCCTGCAGGTGCCTTTGGCGTTGTTGGCGCAGCGCTCTTGCGGGGTCGCCCGCGGCCGCGCTTGATCACGGTGAGGTCGGGCGCCTCCGGGAGCATCACGGTGCCATTGGGAGGGGTGCTGTGTTCAGCTGGCTCGTCGTGCATAGGTGCTCCTGCGGAGTTGTCGTTCTGAGTGCTTGCGGGGTGTGCCCGGCTACTGGGGCGTGACACGGTCGATGAGCCCAGCCTGGAGCGCGTCCCGTGCGAACTCATTGATCAGCGTTTGCCGCCGGTGCACCTTAGCCTCAGCAGTGGCATAGACCGTTTCGCGTTGATGCGGTGCCCACGTGCTCACGGCATGCAGCCATTGGTCAATGTCTCGAACTTCGACAAGGACTTCGGCGGCCTTGCGACGCCACAGCTCCCTTTGCGCCTCAGGCATGGTCTGCAGAGCGCGGCGAACCGGCTCCATGGGTTCCAGGAAGGCGTCCACATCTGCGGAATAGGGCAGGGGGAGGGCAGGCGATTCGGTGGGTGCTGAGATGCTTGTTGCGTTGCGCGTGTTGCGCCGCTTCTTGAAACCTCGCTCTCCGTAGATGTCGAAGAGTGTGCCGCCCACCACCACCGTCAGCAACAAGAGGCCTGCGGCCTCCACCAGGTCGATCATGGTGTGCCTCGCATGCGTGGTTCACCATTGGGTGAGATTGCAATGGTGCGTAAGTGGTTGATTTTCAAGGGAATCTCAGGTGGAGTTCAAAACTGGATGAAACACGCTGGGCGTTCCAATGCTGTGGTTTTATACAGTTAAGGTGCGGGAAAGGATAGACACGCCAAAAGCGTTTTTTTGTGTATGTTACTTTATCGGGTGCTTAATGGTAGTTAGTATTCCGCAGTCCGTAACCTCAATAAATACGGTTCTCAGCAATTTAGTACTAAGGAAGTAGCGCCTGCACGACTCGCAGCTGGCGGGTACCCGTCCGGCGAAAGAAAGTTGAACTGGTCAATGAAAGAAAGTTGAACTGCCGCCCGCCTCAACTGCACCCCACTGTGTCGGGTTTAGCAGCCGTCCACCGCTCAAAAACTGGACAAACTTGGGGAAAAGCAACTTTGCGACGCCAAAGATTGGCCTTGGGTGCCCATGAGCGCCTGGTCGGCTGACAGGGCAGTGGTCACAAAGTGAGATGGATCTCCGTACCGTGCGAGGCACCGGGTTGAATTGACCCAGCGGAGCATCACGTCCATCGAAGTACGACATCGCCGGTTCACGATGGCGGTCCCACAGGCGAAAAAAAAGGACTCCCGCCTGGGGAGTCCTTTGGGATGGAGTCGGCGCTGATTACAGCGCGGCGTCCTTGACCTTCTTGAAGAAGCGGGCCTTGACCTTGACCGATGCGGGCTTGGCAGCAAACATTCGCTCGACCTTGGTGAACGGGTCAACACCTTTGCGGGCCTTCTTGGCCGGCACATGGGTGGCCGCGACTTTGAAAACGCCTGGCCACGTGAAAGCGCCTGCGCCCTTCTTGGAGATGGAGGCGAGCATGGTGGCCTCAAGCGAGCCCAACACTGCTTTCACGGTCTTGGCATCGGCGCCGGAAGCTTGCACCAGGTGGGCCACCAGGCTGGTCTTGTTGAAGGTTTCCTTGATGGGCTTGTTCACGCCCACTGGCTTCGCCGCGACTTTCTTTGGCGCCGCCTTGGCGACGGTTTTCTTCGGTGCTGCCTTGGGGGCCGCTTTCTTTGCAGTTGCCATTGTTTTCTTGCTCCAGATTTTGAGAATGAATCACCGCGCAAGCCGCGCGGCACCTGGAGTTTATGGGGGCAGCGCGTGTTTCTTCGCTGGGAAATGGCTCTTTTTCACCCGTAGACCCACGAAATGCAGCAGGGCAGGGCCATTCACACGACGCCTCGCGCGTGTACCGGTACAGATATGAATGTCGCTCGCACCGCTGTCGTGGTCCTAAAAGCCGTAGCCGTCTTCTCTCCAAGCCTTGAGGACGCGGTAGTCATGCTCGGGGAGAACGATCAATCCGTCCTCTGCGTCTGCGACCACGCGCTTGCCGGAGCCATCACCAACCAGGTTGCCGTGGAGCATGTAGAAGTACCAACCGAACGGCACTTTGACGCGGCGATCGAGCGTTTGCAGCTTGCCGAAGTGGGTGTAGGTATCGCCCTTGGAAGCGTCGATCCTCGCAATCTTCTGAGGGAATGTCCACATCGGCACAAGGCCCAGGGCGCGATTTTTGTTGGTGGGGTCTGTCCAGTCAGAGAGTTGCATCACCCAGTGTTCACACAGGCGAGCGCCGCTGCGGCCGGCACTTGAGTTCTTCCAGTCGTTGAACAGCCGACGCGATTTGTGTGGGTGGCGGTCCCAGCCAGGAAACAGTTCGGAGTGAGTCTTGACCTCGCCCGTTTGGGCGCCATCGAGCGGGGCAATACTCCCAGTCACCTTGTAAGTTCGCTGGTGGAGCAGCTTTCGAACTTGAGCGTCGATTGCCTCTGCTTCGGCCACGAAGGCGTCTACGTCAACCACCGCCTCCAGCATATAGGCCGGTGGACGAACACGCGACCGGTCGCCAGTTGGTACCGGGTCACCCTCCACCGCGTCCAACAGGTCCGCCAAATTTGCGGGCGTGCGCCAGACGTACTTGTCAAATGCCCTTGCATCGATGAACTCATCCTCTTGGCGGATGGCAACCTGGACGAATGCTGCGGGGTTGTCCGTCCCTTTGTCATGGACCAGGTAGATCTTGGTGAGCTGGCATTTGCTCAAAAGGTACTTGGCATCGAGAAGCCTCGTGAAGGTCTTTGATGCATCACCCGCATCCAACGCGAGCTGTTCCTTTATCCACACTTGGTGGTCTTCATGAACCACGGCGCCGTTGCTGGCCAGTACCTTGCGGCGAACCAGGTAGTGGCCATCGTCTCCGCCCCGTGTTGTCGCCAGCTTCGCGTCAGAAAGCTGGCCGAAGGCACGCAGGCAAGAGATCAGTGCACGGTGCGTCGGCTCCGGCACACAGGCAGCTACAGCTTGCGCGAGCCCTGGGACATCGACCTCATATCCGTTGGGCGCTTTCATGAGCGGACGACCTTTGGCTCGACTGCGCGCTGAGTAGACAGGTGTGGTGAGTGGTGAAGATCCATGGGCGCCATTGTGATTCAGCTTTTGCAGACCTTCGAGCATGAAAGCGTCGGAGGGGGCCCGGAGTGGCTCTACGAATGGAAAACCCTCTGTTGGGTGTGCGATCGGCGGGTTCGGCGCAATTACTGTAGCCCGACTGGCCGTCCCCTTCACACCCACCCAGGCCCTTGAAATGGCGAGGTCTGTGCGTAGGATGAATTTGGTCTGCCCATCAAACCTTTGAACTTCAATCCTGAAAACCGCCACATGAACGAAACCACCATACGCACTTCCAACGGCACCACGATCGCCGCATTCTCAGTCGGCGGGACTGTCATGTCAGCGGAAATTCGCACCGAGTTCAGCACGGTGCGAGACCGCGACACTCACATTGGCAATGGAAAGATGCTGCCGGGTCAGGTGTACAACGAAGCGTCGACGGTCCAGGACGTTTGGATCAGGACCGAAGACGGCAAAGAAATGAAGCTGGCCTTCCAGCCCTTGGGGTTGGCGATGCGTGCAGGGCATGCTGTTGTGTTCATGTGCGGCAAAGACGACAAGGGTCAAACCTGGTGCCTGGGGGCGCGCAACCTCGCCACGGGAGAGATCAAGACCTCGAGCTCTTTTGCAAAGAAGATGGCTGGCGATGCCGGTGCAAAAGGTGGACCGAAACTGCCTTTCAGCGCTTGGTGGATCCAGCTTCCCGCGCTGTTGTTCGCTGCGTTTGTCTTCAGCAACATGGAGGGTGGCCGCTACTGGATGATGTACTTTCTTTCAACGGTGTTCTGGGGCGGTATTGGCATGCTGGTCATCCACATCTGGAGGTTGTCCAAACGCGCGGAAACGGTGGGCAAAGAAGTGATCGTCATCGTGCGTGAACGTCTCGAAGCGCTCCCCGCTCGCTGAAAATGAATCGGCGCTGCATTGGGACAAAGCCGGTGCCATCTTCATGATTCCACGGCCGGGAGTCCGCGGGCAATTGAGATATATTTGGCGCAGGCCATGTCGAGGCCTGCTGCCCCACCGCCGGCTAACCCAGAGAGGGACGACATCACAACCTCCGAATTCCACCCATGGCGGAATGCGGCAGTGGGGCACCGTACCGAATTCCGCCTTGATGGAGTTCTGTTCTCATGAAATTTATCCCGACAACGCCAGCCGACGTTGAAAAGCTGAAGGCGCGCGCGAAAGTCCTCAAACGCCGGCACAACATCAAGCATCGAGAGGCGCTTGAACGAGCCTCACGCGAGGCTGGCTATGCCCACTGGCATCACGTGTCCATCTGCCAAGCTGAATCCGAGCGCGCGGTGATGGGCGCTTCACTCGCCTTTCTGTGCAGCAGCATCCAAAAGGACGCGATTAAGGGCGAGACCCACTACATAGGCGACCCGTGGCCACTGCGTTTCGTGGTCTTTGCCAACGGATCGAAAGACGCGGCCCTGCTGGACATCACCGCGCGTCAAGCCTTGATTCTGGTCGAGGGGGGCCAGGAGAGAGAGTTCAGCATCAACGAGGATGGGCCACTGCCGGTCATTGCTTGGCATGGCCGCTTCGAGGTGGAGTCCGACGTGGTTGTCATCACCCAAGACCCCACTGGCGCCTCCGTACGCATGTCGGTCGATCCTGCTGCGCTGCTTGACGCCATCGACCGATCATCTGCGCGGGAGGGCGACGACGAGGATGACGGCCTTTTCGTGCACGACATGGACGAACCTGCCAGTGGCGAGCTGCTTGAGATGGTGCTGAACGGTACAGGCCTGGTGCCCATCACCGCAGAGATCGCGCAATCTCTCGTGGACTCGGGCTACACCAGCGAACAGGTCGCTGAGGCGACCGCCGCAGGGGCGCAGTACTCGCCATCGCGGCATTCCATCTTCTATCCCCCGGAGAGTTCCTTTTAGAGGCGTTCTGGAGGCGATGGTTGGTGGCTTGTAGAAAAGCGAAAAGGCCCCAATCCGCTAGGGATTGAGGCCTTTCCATGTTCACGCTCAGTGGATGGTCTTCTTCGAGAACAGGGCTGCAACTTGGCGGCTCTGACCGTAGAGGAAGACTTCCAGTTTCTCGCGCACCCAGCCCGGCAGGGAGGGAGCATCGAGCGCCTGGACCAGCACCATGCGGTGCCCCTTGTCCATCACGGCGTCGAACAAGGCCTGCACTGACTCTTCACCACCGTGGTCGATGGCAAGGTCAATGGCACGGCCTGGTTTCTCGGCAAGCGACTTCACGATGAAGTCCATGTGGTCGAGGGCAGAAGCGTAGTCGGTTTCGTATGCGGCGTTCATCATGTCAATCTCCATTAAAGGGAAAGAAAGACAGGTTCCACATACGGTCCCGAAGGGAACCTGTGGTTCCCGTCCGGGTGGGTTTACGTTCGGCAGTTGCCGACTGCTTAGAGCGAGCTCTGAAGTGACTTCATTTCAACAGGGTGCGGCTGTTCTGTCAGGCCATGTGGGTCAGTTTCCGACCCATGACGCAACTTTTTTTTCAAGAAATGGTCAATGAGAAGGAAGGGCTCACGGCGCGAAACGCCTTGCGGGCTTTTGAGCGGTTTCTAGGACGTTGCGCAATGGCAAGCAGTCGCGATACCGACGATGCTTGTCGTACCAGTTCCTCTTGGGTGTCGGCAATAACCACTACGCCGCCATTCAGCCAGGTCGCCCCGCCGCCTGGCTTTTTTTTGCCAAGCTGCGTGAGAGTGCGATGACCTGCACCGGTCGCCATAGGAATCTCAACAGGCCCGATCGCGTTGCAGCGCACACGAGCCTCGGATAGCATTCATCCGTCTTGGGCGCATGTCCAGAACGCGGCCTCGCGGTCGCCATCAACTTTTTGCCCCAACGCGGGCTTCAACCCAACCGGGAACCTCTCCCGGTGGGGCGCGTGGTTTCCGGTCCTTTTCTTTCTTAGGACTCCCATGGAAACCATTTTGAAAAACAACGAGCAGATCTCTGGCGACACGGTGCGTGCGCAGATCAACGAGCGGTCCTTCATGCGCAACATGGAGCACATGTTTTCGTCCAGCTTCTCCGTGATTGGTGAGCTGCTGCAGAACGGTCGTCGGGCCGAGGCAACGACCATTGATGTCAAACTCGATGCCAAAACGCGCAAACTGACGATCTCTGACAACGGCATCGGCATCCAGAGCTTCGCCAAACTGCTCGACTTGGCCACCAGTGGCTGGACGGCAGAACAGGTGCAACTGACGGAGAAGCCGTTCGGCATGGGCTTCTTCAGTGTGGTCTTCGCAGCCGAGCGCGTGGTGGTCACATCGCGTGGGCAGCAGCTTGACTTCACCCGCGAAGACATCATCGAAGGCCGCCAGCTGAGGGTGCGCGAGCATGGGGAACAACCGCTCAACGGAATCACCACGGTGATCGAGTTGTGCAACGTCAGCGAGAAGCTGCTGCCTGTCAGTGGTTCAGTCGATCAGTTCGAGCGCAATCTCAAAGAACTGGTGGCCGGTTTCCCGGTGGACGTGGTGTTCAACACCGTACTGCTGCCCCGTCCGAACCGGATGGACCTCAAGGACGGCAAGTGGGTGATGACGGGCATGGGCCCGGTGAGCATTCAAGGCATCCACCGCGGCACCACGCTGGCTCAGCCCGCTCACAACACCAACGTGCGCATGTACCTGCAGGGTTTGCCCATCGAGCAAAAGCGCTTGTCTTTTCCTGGAGCAGAGGCACCCTACATCGTCCACCTGGACAGTGCGCAGTTCACTGCGCAGATGCCGGATCGCACGCATCTGTTCAATTCCGACGAGCAGATGAAAACCATAACCGCCAAATTCAACAGCCTGGTGGTCGATTTCCTGCATGCCCAAAAGCGGGAACTGTCGCCTCGTGAGTTTGTGAAGGCGTACTGGGACGATGCTGCTCGTTTTGGCGTGCGGCACCTGTTCAACGACGTGCCATTCGTGCCCTGCACACTGTTCCAAACGGTGAGTGAGGTTCGGATCCCCCACGCCGGCGCCGACGTGCACACGACCTTGAGCTACCACGACAAGGACACTGTGATCTCACGCGAGCAGCTGCTCGAGTTGGAACAGGGTGTCTGGATGGACGTGTGCACTTCGGTCGACGATGAACACTGGGCGGCTACAGCTCTTGCTGTCATGCAGAAGCTTCAGACCTACTGCGTGGACTCACATGACGTGCACCAGGACCATTGGATCAACGCGATCGCGCACCGGTACACCGACATGACGTTCCAGGTCAACGTGGAAGGGATGTCCGAGCGCATGCAGTCTTTCACCTGGAGCGACCGCACTGCGGACATTCGGATGGCAACCTCCTGCGAGGTGAAGATTCGCTCGCTGGCTGACAATGCTCTCGCGTTGAACGTGAAGCTGGACAGTGGATGGCTTTTCACTCCGGTCTTGGGACCGAATGAGGACCCTGAAAATGTGCTGCATTGGGACTTCGACTGCTGGTTGATGTCTCATGACTACGATTCGCATCCCGTGAACGCGTTGGCCAGTTTCGTTGACGAGTACGACCACTTCAACGAAGAGTACGAAAAGGACGCGATCCTTGACTGGGACAACAAGATTGCTTTGCTGGAGGATTCACACACCAGCGCAATCCTCAGCCGGATCCTTGTGAGCGAGTACCCGCAGCTCAGCGACAAGAATCTGGGTGAGATCACCATCGTGACTGGCACCCAGCGCAGCGTCAATGGGGGCGATGAATACCGTGCAGCGGGTCTCAAGGTGGCGGCGCTGGACGACGCGATGATGGCAACGATCTGCGCTGCACTGAAGAAGCAGTCGGGTGTCACCGTGACGGCCGATCAGATGACCCGGGCGATCAGCTTTGCAGCACGCCCAGGCCTTTGCACCGGCGGCAAGCGCGATGGTGACTACCGCGTGGGTGTGGCCATCGTTTCGCCGTGAGCGAGCCACAACGAGCAACGTGACGAAAAGTCACTTTTTTGGAAACCCCCTGTGCTTGCGAGAGCGCAGGGGGTTTTCTTTTTGGCGCTTCCGGTTGGTCCCTCAGCGGCAGTGTTTCAGCGCAGGGTCACTGGGGGATACACCGTTGGCCTCAGCCATCTCACGGTATGAGTCGAAAAGCTCGCGGCCGTCATCCTTTACGTCGTGAAAGGACGCTCCGTGGAGACGAGCGAGCCGAACGGCCAGATTGTGATCTGCACCTCGGAGCAAGAACCCAGCGCACGTTGCTGGCCGCGTTGCTCCACTCTCATGGCAAGCGAACTTGCGGTCGCTCATGTCGTACGCGGTGCCTGCCGAATGGACGAACGCCTCTGCAGGGAACTCCCCTGCGTTCTCCCGGACCCACGGACAAGGCGGGCAGGGCGTTTTTCGGTAGCTGCCCCGGCCGCCGCACACGGAGACCACCTGGTGGTCTGGCCCTGCCTGTCTGATGTCTTGAACGGTGACCGGCTTAAAGCGTTTGGTTAGGCGCGGTGAGCCTTCGCGGGAGTTCGCCTGTTGTTGCTTCGATTTTGCGGGGGAAGGAAGGGAGGTGGCCATGTGCTTGAGCGGTGTGTGCTGCATTCTTCACACAGTCTGCCACCGAGGATCAAAAGTTCAAGGCCAGTCCTGGGTGTGTTCTACGCCTTGTTTTGCACGCGTAGAGGCACCTTGACACAGGCGAATTGTTTGAGATGCTGAGTCGTCCGTTTGAGCGGCCCATTTGCTCCACCGGCACGCGCATCCCATCTACCGATCCCCCTCTACGCAAACTCAATGAAACAATCGACCAGCCTCATCGCCTTGGCGCTCACCGCTGTGCTCACCGCAACCTTCTCAACGGGCGCCTTGGCCCAGAAGACGATCACTTTCGATCAGGCTGTTGCCGACATGCAGGCTGACGTCATCAAACACTGCGGCAAGGGCCACAACAAAAAGAAGTTCCTTCTGCTCACCATCACTGGCGCAGTGCCACATTCAGAAGATGGCTTGCATTCCGTGATGCTGATCGATGCCGAATCGGAGTTTTCTGCTCGGGACCCTGACGTCCTCGGGTTCCTGAAACCTCAGGCGACGGCTGCCCAGATGAAGTCGCTGGTCGGCAAGAAGAAGTGCGTCCCTGCCTGAGTTCACGCGCTGCCCTAGAGTATGTCCCTCGCCGGCGCATCAGGCCATGACAGAAGACTTGCTCGGCTCCACGTGCGCAATGGGAACACTCGCAGAAGGGGAGGGACTTCATTTCACCTCTGGATGCCGAACAAGGTGGGTGCTGCAGGAGGACGCCTATGGGTGTGGAGTCGCATGCCTCGCCATGGTCAGCGGCGCGCCCTACAGCGAAGTTCGTGCGCTTTTTGTGCGGGGAGGCATGGGCGCGAAGCAGATCGGCCACCGCCCATTCGCATCGAATTTCTGGCAGTTGATGGCCATTGGTGCCGAACTGGGCCTGCGCTGCGCCATGCAGCGCTGGAAGGGCTGGGACTCGTTCGACGGCGTCGGAATCATCAAAGTGCCGTCGACAAAACCCGGTTGGCACTGGATGGTCGCGGAACGCACAAGTATTTACGGGGTGATGGTGCTGGACCCTGCACTTGACTGGCCTGCCTTCGACCGCGCGCCGTTGAACGTGATGTACCGGAGCCCCCAGTCGCTCCAACCTTATGGCAACTGGATTGCCATCCGCAGCTCCTGCACTCTGGAGGTTTGACTTTCACCTTTCAACGGTGTGCTTGAGTTCGTTTAGGACAATCCGCTATCGCCCCCTGACTAGGTTGAAGCAGACGTCTCGAACGGATGCCTACGAACCTCTGTCGTCTATTGAAGCATGCTCGGGAGAAGAGGCTACGCTTCTCCCGAGGATGATCAACGAAACCTTCAGGAGCGACTTGCGAACCAGTCGGCCAATTCGTCAATGATCCGCGAGATTTCGAGCTTGTCGTCAACCGTAAAGCCCTGTGCTTTGATGGACCAGAGGCCCTGACCACTTGAATCGGAATAACCGGACGTATCCATGAAACGCTCAAGCGCCTGAATCCAGGCACGAGCATTGTCATCAAACTGAGCGCTGTCGATATTGTGCAAACCAAGGCTGCATTCGTGAAAAGCATTGGCAATGGCCTCATGCTCCCCGCGGGTGTGTGGCAACATCAGCGCGCGCCGCGCCGTAGCGAATTTTTCAGCTTGATAGCTCACTTCTGGTTCCCTTTGCGTAGTTTCTGTCGAGACATAACGATCACAAACACCATGCATTGCCGCACCGGCTTCAGAAAAGCCGTCTACACCGCCTGTTGTTGTGACCGCAGCAATGTACACCGCGAAAGGGGTGGCTTTCTTGATGTAGCCGTGTCTCGATCCCTGGCGGCAGCCACGATGTCGAGATAAAGCACCCTTTGCGCATGCACTGTGAAAACTCTCCATCGTCGGCACAGGTGATGGCCTGGGCTGTCCGCGCGGACAGTCTGATGCCGGTCCATGTTGTCATGCTCGGAAGAGGTGAAACAGGGTTGGCTTGCAATTGCCTTTGTCCTGGATGTGGGTCAGTTGTCCAGGCGGTGAATGTTGGGCACGCCGCAGCCCACTACCTTAAACAGGGGGTCACACGCCCCTTCTTTCGGCACCACCACACCCCCCAGGGGGAAGGTTGTAAACAGTCTGTCGCGAGATTGGCCACGCTTCACCTGCTGTTTGACCGGGATGAAATTGCACTTCCCGCGCCACGCGCGGTGGGCTTCGTTCAAGGCATTTCAGGTACCGCGTACAAGCAATACGCGGGAGGCCAATCTTTTACCGCTGCGGTCATTGGCAAACAATGGATTGACGCGCACTCTGCGAGCTTGACCCTTGCCGACGGCAAGGTGATTTGTCTGCGACTCTCAAGTTCTACAAGAGTCGATCAGGACATGGAGATGGATGGCGTTCTCACTGTTGATGTCGACGACCCAGATGTCGCTAACTGGTCGCCGGAGCAGATCTTGGCCAAGGTTCAACTGGACGGGTCATGGCTTCGGTGGGTTCGACACTGGGATGATGAGTCACTTGCAGCGCAAGCGCTCCAGAATGCACGTGACGCCGCCGACAACGCCCTGGACACATGGCCTGCAGACCTCAGCATGCCGGAGGGGATGACCACAATGCAACGCTCTGAGAGCGTTCTTCACTGGGCACTCAAGGAGGCACTGGCAGCAAGCGGACAGATTTACGTGCCCGCAGTTGAAGAAAACTTCTCAGCCCGGGACGGATCGGGAAAAGCCCACTCCGATGGATACGAATTTCCCGCCCGGACGCTGCAGTTGCAAGGCGTACGACTTGAAGCAGCAATGGGGGACATTGTCCCGGATGTTGTTTGTCGCGCAGTCGATCCTGTCGGTGAGTTGAGCATTGAGTGCCTGTTGATTGAGGTGGCAGTCACACATAGAGTGGATTCCGCCAAGCTGCAAAAAATTGTTGATCGTGGCGTCGCTTGCTTGGAGATTGATTCCTCTCGGTTCTCAAGGAGCGGGACCGTGACACGGGCAGAGTTGCCAAGCCTTCTTCTGCATGATGGCGTTGTTCGATGGCTCCACCACCCCCGGATCCTTCTCGCAAGCAAAGAAGCAAACGAGCGACTTTCCAGGCACGTTCGCGAGGCGAACGAAAAGGAAACGAAACGGACGACGCGGATAGCAGCCATCGAGCGAGTCGATGGCGCAGAGGCTCATCGGTTCTTGCTTGCCGCTCTGCGCGCGTCTTGGTATCGCCATCCCCAGGTGACGCATCAACATCAGTCGTTTCATCCGCCGGAAGTGATTGAGGTGCTTCTGCGACGCCTCCCAGCTTCGAGCTCAAGTGATTTGATTTTTGATCACGGAGGACTGGTGTGGATGATCGAGCAGATTCGGGCGGAGGGACAGGTCCAAAAGCATGGGTCGACTTTTAGCCTGCTCATGCGCGCGCGCAGTGCGGGTGCGCTGGGTAGGTACATCACACATTTGCTCATCGCAGCTCGTGTCTATCAGCCGCCAATGACCGACGAACAAAAAGGGACCATCGCCGAACTCAGGTCACAGGTCTGGACCAGCGTAGAAAGTGGTGAGCTGAAGTTCGCGCGGCCGGCGATCTATGACGCCGTCATCGCCGCCATGTTTCCCGAGATGGGCGATCTTCTCGGGAACGTTGTGGGCACGGAAGGTTATGCGCTGAAAAGAAAGCGTGAGATCGATAAGAAGAGCATGGAGGAGGAGAGGGCGCGAGCAGCTGTCGAAGAGGCACTTGCGCGGGAGCGGTCAAGAGCGGAGTTCGAACGAGAGCGACGCGACGAATTGAAGCGAGCAATCCTTCGCGCGTCGCATGGAGACTGGCAGCCAGCCCAAGGACATCCCCACGATATTGAGCAGGCCTCGCACATCACCAAGCATCTACGGTGCCGGTACGTCGATCGAGAGGAGGTAATTCGAAAGGCCTGGGAGGGCCGGGAAAATGGGGTATCTCTCCCAGACTGGTACCAGTCCCTTGGCCTGAATGATGTCTACGCTGTAGCGGAGGTGGCTTCAATTTTGCGGGAGGCCTATCTGAAACTGTGACGTTCCCGCGAGTGCATCGACCTGGTCGCCGTCGAGCTTCGCATGTGTTCAGTTGATGGGTCTCGACCGCACTTCAGAGCCTGACGATGCGCGCCTATCGCGAGGAAGGTCCAGCTGCGATTATCTCAACTGGCGGCACCTTGAGAAGTTTCAGCGCTTCACTCACCGTGCCTGCCAGCCACTGATCCACGTCAGCCTGCTCGATGGAGATGACGCTGCGCTTGTCCTGATCATCCGGTCCTAGCTTGGGGTCTGGCTTGTGCATCCGCCGCATCAATGGGTGGGCGTCTGCGTTGGCCGTGAGCATGGTGTAGCTCTCATGTATCTCACCAGATGCTTTATCGGTCCACGTGGCCCAAATACCTGCAAGTCCCCAAGGGTCACCATCCGCACGCCTGAAGCGCCACCATTCGTTCTTGCCGCTTTCCCAATTGGGCTCATCGAACCAGTCGGCAGGGATGATGCAGCGCTGCCCGCGCGCCCAGGGCAGCTTAAAACTGGCTTTCTGTGCGAGTTCCTCGGACCTTGCGTTGTTGGTGGCGTACTTGATGTCTGCGGTTTTGGAGAACCAAGGGATGAGGCCCCAGCGCCCGATCACCAGTTCGCGTGAGTAGCTGGGATCGTCGTTGGCTCGCCTGAGGAAGGCCCCTGGTTTGCGAGGGCCTACAAAGCCCCCTGGCCAGGCGACACTGTTCCTCGGACGCCAGTATTTCTGGATGGCGTCTTCGCGGGTTGATCCGTAGAGATTGCACACACCGGCAGCATACCGCTGGCCAGCCAACCTCACCACCACTGAAACACAAGGGAGGCCTACCGGCCTGAGTCCACCCATCCGCCGTTATCGTGCGGCAGGGCGCGCCCGAGTGCAACCAGGGCATCGAGGATGGTGGGAAGACGCTCCCGCCAGCGGCCCCGGCCGTTGAAACGCTGGGCGAGGGTATCCAGATCCAACGCGCCACCTGCATCGGCCAAAGCATCTGCTACCGCTTTAATCTGGACGGCCAAGCCGGTAGGCCATGGAACTTGGGCCAGAGTGCCCCTCGGCCTGTTGGGTTCTCCTTTGGACGCTGCGCCATCGCCTTCCGTGTCTTCATCCATCTCCATGGATGACTGCGCTTCTGCTTTTGTGTCGCTTTGGAAGTCCGGTCGCAACCAACGGACAGTGCCTGAGGCCTCTTCCGTGGTTCTCTTGGAGTTGAGCTCCACTAAACGCTGAAGCAGCTTGTCGGTGTCTGTGGGCAGGGTCAGGTCGCTCCAGCCATAGGCTGCCAGTACTGCGTGATCGATCTCTTCATGCAGACTGCTGAGAACGCCGATCAGTGCGTGCTCGTGCAACACCTTTTCTTTGGCGCTCAATGGCTCGCCGCTGCGAAGTTTCTCCAGTACGTTGTAGGTGGAGGTGAGCATCGCATCAGGGTGGGCAGCTTGCTGCCTTTTGCGGTGAGCATCCAGCTGCTCGGCCAGGTCGCGGATGCGCTGCTGCAGCGGGGGGCTCGCGCCGGTGTCATCGCCCGGAAAGGGAAATGCTTCGAAGCAGCGAGACTTCACATAGACGGGGTCATTTCCGACCCCGAGCCACCCACCAGCAGCCAGTGCCCACGCACCGTGAATCCTGCTGGAGAGCACTCCGAGATGGAATGCGTCACTGAGAGCTATCGCCACCAGTTTGTTGTCTGGCAGAACACTGCTATCCAGAAACTGGAAGATGCGATGCTTTGCGGTCTCGACGGTCGCGATGTAGCGTGGCAGCCCCGCGAGCTGTCGACGCATTTCCTGTCTGGGTTTTCCATGTAGCCACCAGTGCTTGGCATAGCCGGCGCCGTCCTTGGTATCGGCCTTGGCATCACGCGTTGGTTTCACGCGGTCGCTAAGCCTCTGGTAGACCAAGGGGAAGCGTTTGCGTACATCGTCCGCGTCCAACCCGTACAAGTCGATGACGAGTACATCGCGAGGCTTGGCCGTAAGGTCGCGGCCATTTCGATATTCCCTGATGTGCTTCTCCAGCCCAGGAACAACGCCGAGACCCAGCACAGTTGCTTCCTCTCGGGTGACGATGAATCCTGCCCCGAACAACTGAACCCCTCGATTGCTCAGATTCACATTGCTGCGCAACGAGCCCGCCGCTGCCACATTGGCACCGACACGGAGGTCAGCATGAAGAAGTCCGAGTTGCTCCGTCAAGAGGACACCTACCTCACCATCTTCGCCGCTGATTTCTTCTGCCACTGTCAGCAAACGTCCTTCCCCGCTCCCAGCTGTACCCACGGTCATAGCTATGCGAACGGCCGCCCCGTTGGTGCTGTCCACCCACGGGTGATCTGGTATCGCAAACAGCAGAGAAACACCATCCAGCGCACTTTGAACAACACGTCGATTAAAAGTCTGGCGCAGGCTGTTTGTGGTTATCAAGCCAAATCGTTGAGCTTTGCCTGTGGCCACTAGACTGGCTGCACGTTGCCACCAGTGCATGACAAAGTCCGCGCTTTCAGGCACCTGGGGCCACGCCTCACGTAGGGCCTCTGTGTAACCATCGCCCAAAGCTCCACGCATCGCGCCCGCACCAATGAATGGGGGATTGCCCACGATGAATTCTGCGGCAGGCCACGCTGCCGGGCGGGCATTGATGTAGCGCCACTGCGCGATTTGTGCCGATTCGTCCGGTACCAGCTCGCCGGTGACTGCGTGCCGCTTGGTAGTTTCTCCATCCCATCGGGTGACGACGACGCCATTGGCATCGACAAGCGGCTCCTTCGTGTCGTAGGAAAGCACCGCGTCTCGGTTCTCGATGTTTCCATAGTCGTGCACCACAGGCTCAGCTACGCTGGCATTGCCGAAGGTCCGGATGTGCCACTGCAGATAGCCGATCCATAGAACCAGCTCTGCTAGCGCAGCAGCACGCTCGTTGAGTTCAATGCCCAGCAACTGCTGCAGGTTCACTGTCTCCTTGCCCAAGTCCAGCGCGTCCTGGGTTTCCCCCAGGGCGTCGAGCTGGTTGAGCACTTCACCTTCCAGGCGCTTCAGATGCTCCAGCGTGACGTACAAAAAGTTCGCGCTCCCACACGCAGGATCCAGAACACGCACGGTGCAGAGCCGGTGGTGAAAATCCTTCACTTGCTGTCGGGCCTCGCGCCACTTGGCCCGCACGGCAGCGCTGTGCCGATCCAGGACCACAAAGTCCTTTTTGGTTTTCACCACGGGCGCATTGGCTTCCAACTCGGCAGCTTCATGGGCCAGCAGCAGCGCGGCCGCCTGCGAGTTCGCCCATTCGGCGCGCAATGGCTCCATCACGGTGGGCAACACCAGACGCTCCACGTATGCGCGTGGTGTGTAGTGGGCGCCGAGCGCGTGTCGCTCGGCAGGGTCCAATGCGCGTTCCAGAAGGGTGCCGAAGATGGCTGGCTCGACCTCTCGCCAGTTGGACTGCGCGGCTTGAATGAGCAGATCGATCTGAGCAGTGGTCAGGTGCAGGCTGTAGCCGTCTGCGCTGGCGTCCTTGAAAAGTTTCCCGTTGAACCGGAGCACAGGTTTGACGAGCGTCGCGGAGAAACCACCATGGTCCATGTCCGACCACAGGATGCGCAACATCTGCTGAAGTCCTGAAGGGTCCTTGCGGTGTGTTTGAAGCAAGCCAAGGAATGCTCCTTGCGGCAGCAGCGCCACGTCTTCCGCGAACATGCTGAACAGGCATCGGGTCAGGTACCCGGCCACGTGTTGGGGGGGATGCCCCGCTTTTTCCAGGGATCGGGCCAGGGAAGCCAGGTGCTGTGATACCTCGCGTGTGACCTGGGCGCTAACGCGCGCGGGGTTGAGGCTGTCGGGGTCGGTCCAGATGCGAAGCAGGCGTTCCCGAATCTCTGGACGGGCAAGGTCAGCGAGTGCGATACGGTGGCTGCGAGGATCTGGGAACGGGACATAAGATCCACCGCTGCGACTGAACTCGGCATAGATCTCGATGACGGTCCCCACGTCGACCACCAGAACGAACGGTGGCCTGCCTTCGGCGGCAGGCAAGGCGCGGGCATACCCCTCACCCTGGCTGCGGGCACGCAGGAGACCATCGTCAAATCCTTTGGTGTGTGTTCCTGCTTTGAGTTTCTTGGCCTCAAGCACGAAGTGGCCACGCCGGTAGCAGTCGATGCGCCCCGCGCTGCTGGAGCCATCGCCATGCAGGAACGTCACAGGGCGCTCGAACATGTAGTCCTGCTCGGGGGAGGGGTGTGGCTTGGGCACACCCAGTAACTCACAAAGGCCCATGACGAAGCTCTGCGCTGTTGACAACTCACTTGCTGTCGCCCCCTGCCAGCTTGCTATGAACTTCTCTATCGCATTGTTTTGGTCCATGGCGAGCGATGATAGAGGCTGCACAGCGGGCAGCGTGTTCTCGGGCCCGGGGGTGTCACAACACTGAGCCTGGTGGTGTCAGGGCAACTCAAGTGCCGGCACCTTGGATACGCTCACCTGCAGCCGGTATTCGAAGAGTTCTACGTCCCGGATGCCCGCGCAGGCCAGAATGAGATCCTCAGACATGGAGCGGCAGACAATGATGCCGCGCACGCGCTGGCCAGGCTCTGCGAGTTCCTTGCGGACCCAGTTGACGTAGCGCAGCAGCTGGCCCACCACGCGGTCATAACCCTTTTCGACCTTGAGCTCCAGCACGACAAAGCCGCCCGACTTGTCCTTCGCAAGGATATCGATCCGCCTCCCTCCGCCTGCAGGGTATTCAAAGCCCGATATTTCTTCGTCCTGGAAGAGCGCCAGGCCGGGCTCGATCAGCTGCAGGTTGTCCGCGAGATAGCGCTGCAGGTCTTTCTCGAGCGCGAACTGGGATGATCCAGCGAGAGCTGCGTCGATTGCAACCCCGGCGTCGTCATCTTCCTCGGTGATTGAAATCGTTCCACCGGCGCCGTCCGCGACTTGGACCTTGGCTGCCGGATGCACAGGCGGTGGATCAGAGGCAGGCTCGTACAGCCGATACTCGCGCGAACCGACCTTGAACAACAGATCGTCCGTTGTCCTGGTCGAAGGGTGGTGGAGTCGGCTTCTGTCGTTGGTGGAGGCTTGCACAAGGTGCGCATGGATGCTGCCTGCCTTGAGCTTCGGGTAATGCTCGGCAAACCAAGCGACGGCACGCTGGGCTGCGAACGTCTCGCCGGGTTTCAACGCCCATTCCGCCAGCATGTCTTTGAGCAATGCCCGCGTCGGCCGGTCGTAGATCGTTCGCGCCATCCTGCTTCCCCGTTCCATCGTTGTGTTGCTCTGGATTTAACCAGAGCAGGCGAGCCGTCGGCAGGTGGAATCGCAGGCGGGGTTATTTGGGTGATAAGCCCCATGCGGGGATGCTGTGTGGGGCGGGCCTCACGTTCCGACTCTCAAGGCGCATCGCCGTGAGCTTAGCTGTCATCTCCAGCGTCTTTAGGTCATCGGGATTCGGATTGTCCTGCGGGCTGAACGAGAAGCAGCACAGGGTTCCGTATATCTCACCGTTCTTCAACACGATAGGGGTGCTGATGTGCGTCCCGATGGAGAAAGGCAGTTGGTCAAGCAGTGCGCAAGCGGTGGGGTCTTGACGTGCGTCGGCAATGAAGCGCGGCAAGCGGCCGTCCACCACGCGCTGGCACCAACTCTCCTCCAACAGGTCCGAGCCGCCCACTGCGATCGTGGGCCGGATGCCGGTTGTTTCTACCTGGCGGAAGACGCGGCAGCCGTCGACGAATTCAGAGCAAAAGACAACGTCCATGCCCATGCGATCGCGCAGCGTTTTCAGCACATCAGAAATCGCTGAGTCAAGTGAGTCGTCTGAATGGTCGGCGGTGGCCACCATCAGGTCGGAAATCGTGACGTGCAGGTCAGTGGGCTCGTAACCCAAGTCGTAAACATTCAGCTTCATGGCATTCAACTTTGTCAGGGAACCCCTATTCTCGGATGGGGCGTACATCTCCTGTACCCCGTCAACGCAACCGTTTGTGTCGTTTGGCGCGGTTGAGTCACGTGGCCGCGGCGCTAGAGTCAAAGGTTGGTCCACGACTCGGCAAAACGTCCAATGCAACCCACTTCTCAAGGCGTTCTCCTGCTTTTGATTCTCGTGCTGTTTTTCACGGCCGCAGGCTTTGCTATTGCTTACGCGTCTGCGAAAGATGAGGGCAAAGCGAGCAAGGACCAGCGTGACAGCCTTGTCGGTGTCGCTCGCGTTACGCAGGATGTGCTGGTTGACATACGCGCTGCTTGGGCGGCGCTGCCTGCGACTGAAGAGGAGGGCGGTGATCTCGTTGAACTCGGCCGGGAAGTGAGTGCTTGTCTGCCCGCACTCTTCAGGAACCTGGGTGGCGCTGCTTCGTTCCAGCACCGAAAACTCACCGCTCAGGACTTCGCAGCTGCAGGCATCCAGGAACAGTTCACCCGCATTGATAAGCTACTACCGGCAAAAGGTGGCGGCGATCTGCCCACCCTTTGGGCCACGAGGAGGTTTGTCGACCTGGTCGCCATGTTGAGATCGGTTCAACTGATGTGCAGCCGGCACCGGCAGACGATGCGCGAGCAAAGTCAGCGTGTTGAGGGAAATCCATTGCTTGCGCTTCTGCGCGACAAGGCTCCAGCCCCTGCCTTGGTGGATGAGGTCAAGCTGCAGCAGCGCCAGACCGCAATCGCCACTGGCCGTGAGGACCCAGATGCGGAGAGCGGGCTACAGGCCCTTCAAGCTGTGGTCGATGTTCTTTGCTACCGGCGCGACCAGTTGAAGAAGCCGCTGACCCTTGGAGTTCTGGTGCGCGCGATTGGCGGGGGCATGGAGCAGATTTACCGAGAGTGCACGGCGGATGCGGAGGGCCCTGGTGGACAGTGGCGTCCCGAGTACAAAGCGCTTCGGCAATACATCGAATCGCTTCCGGGTTGGGACGGACGCCTCCCTTTCAACCCAGTGACCCGCGCCACCCACAACGCCTATGCAAACAGCGTTTTGCGCGTTTTGCTGCAGGTAGCGTGACCGCGTAGGGAGGCTTTCCCTCCTGTAGAGTTCACGAGGTCGCCACTTCCCGAGCACCAGAGTCCGTCCGCTCGGTGCCTGCATCCATGAAAAAGGTTCTGATCTACGCACTCGATACAGCGATCTTTTTCTTGCTGCTTTGGGCGTTTTTCCTTCACGGAATTCCGCGTGAATTTTGGAACATCGTTGGAGTAGTGCTTGTCGCCGGCGGATCTGTGGCCCTCCTGTTCGCTTTCAAGCACCGGGTGGACAGGCGACGCCAAGCTCAAGCGTGCGCAGAACTCGAAACGAAAAAACGGGGGGACGCTGAAATTGAACAAAGGCGCCGTGAACGGGTTGCTGCCGATCGGGAAGCCCGACGCCCGCTGTGTGTTCATTGCGGCAAGTCAACGGTGCCCAGGCATCAGCACAGACGCACTGATGGAAGCGCAGACATGCGCTATCGGGACAACCCACTGTTGTGCAGCAAATGCGGAGGGCCCTACGAGGTCGTTCGTCCCCGACCGCTTGAAGAAGCGTCGGTAGTTCCCCCACCCACTTCACCCATCGCTGGCAACGAGTAGAGGCGTCGATCAGGCCTTGGTAGGGAACCACTGCCTCAGATCCGCCCAAGCGCCATCTTCTGGTTCGATCTGGATGCTGGCTAGAGCGAACAAGCGCGTGTCCAGGTAAGGCACCGGCACGGCCTGACCGGGCACGAGACGGCACAGCAAATCGTCCACGTCAAGATTGATGTGCGTCCTGCATACTGCCGGGCGATGCTCGTATGCGGTGCATGACCCATCCTGGAGGAATGGGCACGGCGATTCGTACCCCTCGGGGTGCACAGGGCGGTGAGTCTCTACGGGCGCGGGCAAACGACCAACTGCACGACCGAGCACGCGGGCCTCGGTGGCGCTCACCTTCACAGGGATGAAGCAGCAGTGATTGCACCCCGCACGGCATGCCGAAACGCCGCTGTAGGCGGTGGCCAGCGTGTCTGCAGCGCGGTGGAGCCACATCACACGCTTGGCGGCGGTGGGTGCGCGCACTGACGTTGCCAACAGGCGGTGAACGTTCGGGCGAACTTCTGGGGGCGCACTTGCAGCGGCCCGCGAAGCGTTGTCATGGGCCACCAGCAGGCGTGCATTGACCTCGGGAGAAAACGCTTCATTCGGCTGCATCGATTCGCCTGCCGTGAGAGCCTTCAAGGCGTTCTCCAGATTCTTGTGCAGGCCGACATCAGGGTGTACGGTAGATGCATTGGCGCTCAATGGGCGCGCGACGAGTTCATGCATGTTGTGGCGTTGTGCAGGTGGAGGCATAAGTCTGCCTGCAGCTGCGAGTTTTTCAAGTTCGAAGCTGGCCGAATCTGCAATCAATCTGGGCAGAAAAAAACCATTTCTAGCCCCCCTCCTTCATGCGATATATTAGCCTCGATAAGAGATGCTTATCGAGACCTATAGCGCCACCAGCCCGGAGGAGTGGTCGCCCAGACCAACCGCAACAGAGGCCCCACCATGCGCCTGCCGACGCTCCAGAAAACGCCCTCACTCCAGCCGCACGAGCTCACCGATGTCACCGCGCAGGCCGTGGCCGATTTGATGCGCGAAGGTGAATCGCAGAACACACAGCAGTCCTACCTCAGCGCGCTCAAGTACTGGGCTGCGTGGTACGGCATCCGATACGGCATTCAGATCTCCTTGCCCTTGCCCAGCTCGTGCGTTCTGCAGTTCATCGTGGACCATGTCCAGCGAACAACACCCCAGGGTTTGATGCACGAATTGCCTGCAGAGATCGATGCTGTCCTGGTCGACGCCGGCTACAAGGGCAAGCTTGGTCCGCTTTCTTTCAACACGATTGTGCACCGCCTGGCCGTGCTCTCCAAGGCCCACCAGGTGCGCGAGGTGAAGAACCCATGCCAAGACCCCAAGGTGCGCGATCTGCTCTCCAGCACACGCAAGGCCTACGCGAAACGCGGTGCGCTGCCGAAAAAGAAAGACGCGCTGACCAAAGACCCCCTGCAGCTGGTGCTGGCCACCTGCGACGACTCGATCAAAGGCAAGCGCGACCGTGCGCTGTTGCTGTTCGCATGGGCCAGTGGCGGGCGCCGGCGTTCAGAGGTCGCGGCAGCAGACATGAAGTTCCTCAAGCGGCTGGGCCCCGGGGAATTCAGCTACGAGATGGCGTTCTCCAAGTCCAACCAGAGCGGCTTTGATCGGCCCGAGAACCACAAGCCGGTGCTCGGCGCCGCCGGCGCAGCGCTGGATGACTGGCTGCTGACCAGCGGCGTGAAGGACGGGACCATTTTTCGCCGGGTGCTCAAGGGTGGCCACGTGGGCGGTGCGCTGTCGGCCGCTGCGGTGCGTGACATCGTGCAGGCGCGGTGCCTGCAGGCCGGTGTGGAGGGGGATTTTTCCGCGCACTCCCTGCGCTCAGGATTTGTCACTGAGGCTGCAGCACAGAACGTGTCCATCTCCGACACGATGGCGATGACGGGCCACCAGTCCGTCGCGGTTGTGATCGGCTACCAGCGCCGCGGTGCACTCGCTAGCAACCCTGCTTCAAGCCTCCTCGAATAGGTCGCAAGAGCGGCTGTCCTCACTGCAAAAACGGGTTCCGCCATGGAGCCAGTGCCGATCCAGATCGTGCCCTCCTAGAATCCCCTGCACAGGAGGACAACATGACCCTTGAGCATGCAGCAGGAGATGAGCCCGGCGCTACGGCCCCGGAGCGGCCGATAGACCTAGCAAAGCAGTACAAAACGCCGAAAGAAGCATTTGAGGCAAACGGACTTCCTGTCGTCGAGGTGAGTGGCGTCACAGTCGAGCCGCCTCGCGCTTTCAGGTACCTAAACACGGTCTTCTCGAGGGTAGAGTTGGTGGCGAAACGCTTCTACGAAGACCAGGGTTGTGTTGCCTCTTGGAACGAAGGGACCGCTTTCAACTTCATTCGAGATGCTGTGAGCCTCTACTTCTGCTCCGGTCTCTCACAGTGCTACCGCTACAACAGGAACATCGAAACCGCAGGCCGTAGCTCCAAGCACACGTGGAATCTTGCGGATGATCTGCGACTTGAGCGAGTTGATGTTCTGAATTTCGAGCCATTCCTCTCAGGCCACCTCTACTTCGACCTCGCCGGCGCTGCCCTACCTCCGGCACCCCCTTCTCGCCAGTCCTATTTTGAAAGCATCATCGAGCCGGCCCCACTGTTTGACCTGGCTGTCTCCAAAGACGATTTGGCAGAGCAGTACAGGGTGCTTTGTTCAGCCCTGACCGAGCGGACAGGTGCTCTTTTGGCGCCCTTTATTGCGATGACCCAGCAGCACTACGTTGCAAGGGGCCAGGACAAGTACGGCAGCTCTCCCTACTTCGCTGAATTTGCCAACGTGGTTCTGGAGCAAGGCGGCTTCACGAATGCTTTCAACGGTCTGGAGGTCTTCGATGTGCCCTGCCACAACTTCGATCTGATGGTCTTTGACCCGAAAACAGGGCAACTTCGCTTCGTCGAAGTGAAGAATCGCGACAAGCTCACCCATGGCCAGCTGACCAGCCTTTTCAAGCATCTCAAAGAGCCGGTGCTTCCCATCGAGTTGTGCATCGTGCAACCCGGCTGAACGGGGACGCGATCGAGTGGCCGAAACCCGGGCCTACGGAGGCTCACTGAGCCGCTGCGTGCTGCTTGGAGCGTTCAGGGGCATTTTGGCGCCAGCTACATGCCCGGGTTCGCCTGACGCTGCCTGACTTGCATCCGTGGATGTGTGCGCAAGGCTTATGCCTTGACCAGGATTGGGGTCACCAACCACGCCTGCGCGTGCTCATAAATTCCATCTTCACGCGGAACAAGCTCGACCCCCTTGAAACAGATCGCTTGACCCTCGATACCGGCGAACTGGGGTTCCATGAGAGTCATAGCGGTGCGCTTGTTCATGCCGAACGGTTCGTACAGATTGAGCACCCGCATCGCGCGGGGAAAAGCCTTGGTTGGCTGCGGCATCTCATCGAACGTGAGGTCTCCCCGCAGGGGTGCGCCAAGCTCGTGCCGCTTGAGTTTGCGGCCTGATCGCCGCAGTAAAGTAACTTCGCAGTACATGCTGGACGTTTATACAGCATCTTCCCTGCCGCGAGAGTTGCACGTCCCGTCGACGCTTTGGCGTGCCGGCTGCGCATGACGCGCTGCGCGGCGTGCGGCCCTGTACTCCTCTAGCCACTGAATAGCGTCCTCTGGCGGCCCCAGTCTTCCACTCGCCCGGCGTCTGCTGTTCATCGCGCCGGCTTGCCGCCAGGTGATTTCCACCGCGCCACAGAGAACCGCCAAGGCACGTTTGGACAGGGCGATGTCGTAGTGGCTCCCACTGGTGTGCTCTGGTGACTGCCACCACTTGCGCTGCACCCCAATGAAGTCGGCCATTGCATGAAGTTCTTCGTCGGTGTCAGCCAACATGTGCCACATCTTCATGCGTCCGTAGCTCGCTCTCATGTTGTCGACATACACAGTCATTGAGCAGTCCGTTGTGGGCGAGAGCGTTCTGTTGCGTTGAACACGGCGTCGCGATGGGGTTCTACAGGGGCATCCTCCAATTTCACTGCGAAAAGCGCTTGAACACTTCAAGTCAACGCATGTAGTTCCATCTGAAAAACGTGTCAGTCGGCCCAAAATCCGAACCACAATGGCAGGCGGCATGACTTCAACACGTTCTCCTTCCACTGTCCCTGGCTCATGCGCGCGCGTCAGCGCCGGCCGCTTGTGGACTCGAATTCCCCTGAGGTGCTCATGACAGATGGCAGTAGATTGGCTGAGCCGTTCACAAGGTCGCAGGCGTGCTACAAGTTGGCCGCCTCCCCATCTTCCAGCGCAGATCACTCAGCACTGTTGTCCGATGCGGCAGACCTGATGCTGTCATCGCTGTCATCGCGCCACCAAAGCCTTGACTGCAGTGACGCCCGGGGTCTCAACACCTTCTATGGCGACGGGGTTGTCGTGCGTACGGCGAGCGATGCCCTTCATGGCCTATTCGCTGTCGAGGTCGTTGATCTGCGAGTGAAAGAACACTGGGACGCATTCTTCCTTCAGCTGCCCGATGGAAGCTTTCGGACCGGTTGGTCCCGGCAATGCGCAGGAGCCAGCAACGAACCCGTTGATTGGCTCGAAGCGGTGGCCCACTTCACGTTGGGAGAAGAGGTCCAGCCGCATGTTCAACCCGACTTCATTGCTTTGGTTGCAGCCCTTTCCAACGAGGCAGCTGTGCCCGTGGTAACCACAGACGCTCCAGCGCGCGCAGCGCTCGCAGACGAAGCCCAAACCTTGCGCGAGACGGCAGCGCGGCAGGCAGCCCAACTGCGCATTCTGAAGGCTGGCCTTGTCGATGCTTCGTCACGCCAGGAATTGGCACCAATGGCGACCGAATACACCAGACTGGACCAAGTGGGCCAGTGGGCCGCGGAGAACGCTGACAGGATCATCGTGTTGCCAAGGGTGGTGTCGGAATGCAGAAAGTCGCAGTACGACAACCCCACCCTCTTCTATCAGGCTCTCGAACTGCTTGCGGTGACCTACCGAGACGTCCGCATGAACAACCAACCTCGTGAACGCTTGATCGAGCATGCGACGGAACTGGGTCTGAGCATCGGTGGCTCTGTAGAGCCATCAAGGGCAACCGAGGACTATTTTTTCAGGTGGGACCGCCGCCGCTGTTTTCTTGACCAGCACCTCGGTAGAGGGAATTCGCGCGAGCCCCGTCACTGCCTACGCCTTTACTTTTATTGGGCTGAGTCCCTGCAGATGGTGATCTTGGGCGCAGGCCCCTCTCACCTTGGCAACTCCATGTCGTGAAGGGAATCGGCCATGTCAAAAGCCAGCCAGAGACGCCTTGCCGAGCAACAGAAACGAGTTGAAAAGCTCAAACGTGAAGATCCACATTTCAAGGCGCGCGTCGAGCTCTTGGAGATGGACCCCGCGGACGTTTTTGCCAACCCGGTCCGATACTGGACGCGGTTGTCGAATGCGACGGAGGCGGATGCTCCACATGCGGATCACGCATTTCTTGACGCCGCTTTTGAATGGAAGGTCGAGTTTTTTGAGGTCTTGCACGACGCCTTGTTGTACGAGCAAGACCGCCTGTACGTCGGCGCGGAAGGCCCGTTCCTGCCAGGGCTGACTATGGGCTTCGACGAGGACGGTTGGATCACCTCCTTCCTTCCGCAGAGCCCTGTGTTCACACCGGCACCGGCCAAGGGCACGAAATGGGGTGCGCATTTGGCTGATCTGCAATCTCGCACAGGCCAGACCTTGGCCGGCGTCGAAGGCTGGTTCTGGATCATTTCGAGTTTTGAGCCCGGGCTTCCCCTCTTCGTGATGGGCGCGAGCAAGGCGGGCGCCGGACGGCTGTGGATCCACGTGGAAGGAAAGTGGATCAAGTGCAGGTCAACTGACTTCTTGACGCCTGTGCACAAGGTGCTGTCTGAATCTGAGTTCCAGCACCCACACCATGCACCCAAGAGAGCGCTGTCGAGTGCTTTGGCAGCGGGAACGATTGCGCGGGGGAGCGAGACCTCCGAAATTCCCGGGACACCCAACGCCGTCTCCAACCTGGTGACTGGGTTCGCTGAACCTTACGTGGGATTGATCTCGACTTTGCTGGAACGACTCGTTGAGAGCGTTGAAAACGAGGAGTTCGACCGGGAGCATCAAATCGCTCACCAAGCGCAGGGGCGACGCGCTCTGAAAGACGAGTTGGCCAACGTTCAGAAGCTACTGGCGGCCGAACGCTTGGTGAGCGCGGGGTTGCGCAATGATCTGCGTGCTAGGCAAACGCAACCGTCGATGCCAGCGCATTCTGGTGTGCACACACCTACGGACCCGCTTCCCCTCCGCCGGCGCCTGGGCGTGTTCTTCGGTCAGTAGATCGATCTGCAGGACTCGCAGACGCTGAGCAAAAAAAAGCCGCCCGGATTCGGGCGGCCTTGGGGTCCACGAGGGACATGAAGTTGGATTCGCTCAACTGATCTGGAGATAGTTGAGTTCTGCCTGTTGGGCGATGGCATCGAGCGCGGCCGCGTCCAGTTCGGTATCGCTGGCGCCCTTGTCGGCGCTGAAGTCGATCTGGATACGCTCCGCGCCAAGCTTCAGGAAGCCAGTGAAGACATCCTGCTCGGCAGGAGGCGCCTTACCCATGGCCACCCACTCAGCTTTCACCATCTGGTCACCGCTGACATTGAGCGTGCTGATGAGCGAGCCGGGTTCGTCATGTGCGCTCACATTGAGGGCGAGGCCTTCTTTGTGAAAGTTCACGGTGACGTCTGCCCAGCCTTCACGGCCGACGATCACACGGTCACCTTCACTGCTGATTCGCAGCTCGATGTCGACGTTCTCGCTGATCGTGAGATTGAAGGGCACCGCGCCGCGCGAGCGCAGTTCGGCAATCGCAGCGTTGGCTTCGGTGATGAGTTGCTCGGTGGTTTTCATGGAATGCTCCGTTTGAGGGAAAGATCGGCTGCAGGTGCAACCGACTTGAATGAAGCTCACTGCTCAGCACCCAGAATGAATGCTCGCTCGCCGTTGGGCAGCACCGTGGGCCGAATAGTCATGCCCGTTTCGGGGCGCAGGATGTATCGGTCGCCTTGCTTGAAGATCGTCATGCCCAGTTCGTCATCGCTGATGTGCAGATGCAGAACCTGGGTGTGATCTCGGCTTCCTGGCAGGTTGCTGATCTCGAATGACGCGGTGAGGATGTTGTCGATGTCGCCGTCTTCTCCGCCCACATCCACGAACAATTGCCCGTTGGAGTCGCGACGGTCGACCACCGACATGAGGAAGCGGTCGCCGGGCGGCATGTCCCCTTTGTAGAGGGGGCTGGACCAGTGCTCGATCAGTTTGATGTCGGGGTTCTGCTGATCCTGTGGCATGCACATTGCCTTGGAGTCCGCGCTTGCGTTGTTGGACTGCATTTCAGTCATGGTGTTTCCTTGGGGGTTGTGGCAATCCCGCCGAAGCGTGGTTTGCCGTGAGTTGTGGGTTTCAGGCGATGAGCGACTTGGATCGCGCAAAGGCCAGAACTTTGGGCTTCCAGTCGGCAGCGCTGGGTCGGGGGTGCCGGGGGCGCTCCAAGAAGCCGTCCTCGATCGCTTCGTCCACCTCGTCATCCCACAAACAAGCGATTTCCTCGCCGGTCGGAGATTCCAGGGTGATGTTTTTGCGATCACGCTCAAACCACACCGAGACGCGGTATTGCGAATCGGGGAAGTCGGGAAGCGCGGTCGAGGGGCGCTCAAGCACCATGTTCTCGGCGTCCATCAGCATGCCCTCGCGGAGATGAATGGAACGGCGCGCTTGGGCTGTGCTGCGACGTTGGATGCCGCACGGGCCTGGTCGGCCAGCACCTTGGCCGCGGCCAACAGCGAGTCCTTGACGGCCACCGTGTCGCCGCGCGGGGTCAGGGCTTGGTATCCACCGGCAGCGCCGTTGCGTGGGCTACCGACGACTTCGCCAATTCGGCGGGAGTAGTCAGCGTCGACCAGGAGCCGGATCTGGAAGCGGCAGCTGGCGAACTCCTCGGAGAAGAGTCCTGGAGCGATCTCGCGACCGCAGAAGACGCCACCGAGGGTGACTTCCTTTTTCTTGCTCATATCGGATAGATGAATGAGCAGGACCAACCCGCAACACGGGAGTGGTCCCGCTGGGGTTGAAGGTTCGAAGTGGGCACGCCAGCTTCGGTGTATGGCAACCGATCAATCGATGGCTGCGAAGTCGCAAAGTTGCGAAAACACTCTGATTTTGCGGCTACAGACCCCGATGCGCCACTCAATCAGGCCATCGAGCCAACGTGTTGTGATACTCTTGGAACCTCATTGGTGCCTGCACCTTTAGCTGTCCTTGTGACAGCCTTCAACTTGTCATTCGTCCCTGCGGCAAATGACGCGTCCCTTGCGGACAACTCCTGTTCCTCTTCGCCCTGCGATTTGGAAACCTGACCAACAAACGCTTCGCGTTCCTTTGCTTTTAGCTTGGAGCTCTCCAGCCGCGTTTGTGGTCTTGCATCATGGTTCTTCCCGTGCGGAACCCGGTGCGCAACGTCCTATGTGTGTTTTCTGACGAGAACGCAGATAGGGCGTTGTGCCCGGTTTATTCCTGATCGGAGAGTTCCATGATTGCTAACGCTGTGTATGCGCCAAAAGGTCCTGCCTCTTTGGCTAAAGCGGGTGTGTCTTTTGCAGACGCCCAGTGGTTGTTCGCTCAAAAAGCAATGGCCTCTGGCATGGCTGCTCTCGCTGCTCATCCCCGTTTCCTCGCGATTGAAGCCAAGGTGCAAGCCTTCGCCCAGCGCTCGGCGAACGTGGTGGCAGTAGTGCCAGCCTTTGCATGAGATTCCGTCATCACAAAACAAGAGGGGGCGTTCCATTCGCGTGGGACACCCCCTTTTGGTACTTGTGGTGCGAGCCCAATGACGGCTGTTCTGGTCGTCGCCCTTCCCATTCTTCGTGTTCTTTCCCGCTCCGCGTGATGTCATCTCCGTGAGCGCGCCCCTCTCGCCTGCCTGGCAGGTGCTACTCAGTTCCCGCCGGATGCCCTGTACTCCCCCTGATCGCAAGACTGTTCTTCTCGTTGATGCCGAGAACATCAACGGCGAGGGGATGGTTTTCGAGGCGTACCGGAGCATTGAGCGTGTGCACGGCCCCATTTCGCAGTTTGTCGCCTTTGGTGCGGGTACTCACCTGCAGCACCTCAACAAGGCGCAGCGGCAGCTGGGACTCGAACTGGTGGAGACGCCCTATGCCAGGAAGAACCAGGCCGACTATGCGCTCATGCGCTTCGCCCAGAGGCTGGTCAACCGGAGTGCCCCGGGGGTTCTCGCTCTTGCATCTGCTGATACCGACTTTTTCCCCTTGTCAGACCGTTTGCGCGCGATCGGAATTCGGATGGTCTGTATTGGGAGGAGCGCAACTCTGTCCAAACATGCGAAGTGCCACTTTGACGAGTGCATCGGCTTAGATAATTCGCGAATGTCCCTCCCCCAGATCAAGGATAAGGTCATCGCCATCCTCGACTGTCTGTACGAGCTGAAAGAGCACCCAGTCCACCTGACCCAAGCTGTGCGCGAATTGCGCAAGTGGAGAATCCTCCCCAAGAGCAGTGCTGGCGCTGCAGCTCTGCAGGACGTGCTGCATGCGTTCGAGATCGCCGGCGATGCTGACGGGCAACAGCAGGCGCTTCGATGGCGCTCAACTGCGAGCGACGGCTGATGCGCATTCCATCTCCGACGTGACCCTCTATCGCCACGAATAGCGAGGCAGGCGCTGTGAAGCGTCCCCGGGAATGCCACTGGCTCCGAGCGCGGACGAAAAAAAGCCACCGGAGGGATTCCCCCGGTGGCTTTCTTGTTGCCTTTGAAGGTCAGCCCTTCATGGCGTTGCTGATGGCATCCGCGGCACCTTGCATGCTCAACACACGGTTTTCACGCCATGCCTCGAACTCACCCTTGTAGCCGTTTTGGACTGCCTCGTCGTAAAGGTCACGGGGGACGTTCGCTCGCGCAACCGACTCGGGCACGAGAGACGGCATGTACGTCTTGTCCACCATGAGCACGAAGCGTTCACCGAAAGCTTCCTCCCACTCCGCGATGTTCTCAACACCGACCACGATTTCATCACCAGCGAACTGGTAGGTGAAGTATTGGCTGCCGGGAAACTGGCAGATGGGAAAGTCGCCATTCAGGAATGTTTCACGCAGGCTCATCACGAGCTCCGATTCGACAAGTTCCTGTTCGCCGCCATCCCCATTCGCTTGAGAGCTTTCTGCTTTCGCTTCGGCGCCGTCGGCTCGTTGTTCTTCGCTGGTCAGCGCTGGGTCCTTCGAGTAAAGGTCACGTGCGAGCGGCAGCTTCATCAGTGCACTTTCACGCCACTGGTGAAAGCTGTCTTCGGTCAGTCCTTGTGCGACATCTTCTTTCCAGGCGCTGGTCTCGATCCTTGCGCGCATGGACGATACCGGCACCAGCAGCTGGAACGGCTCATCGGTCAGCACCAGCAAGGGTTCACCCAGGTGGGCTTCCAGGCGGCACAGCTTTTCGAAGGTGAGGCGCACTTCGTTGACTTGTTTATCAATGGTGAAGTGTTTGTCACCTGCGAGGCGGCTGATCGGCGTCTCACCCATGTGAAAAGCTGCATGCAGGCTCTCCAGCAGGGGGTCAGTGTCTTCAAGATCGCTACCGCTGTAGTCGCCCACGTCGACGGTACCGTCCGGGTGAACATCCAGTGTGTGGATGCCATCGTCGGTGCCGAACTCGGCGCGGTGACGTTTGGCCGCTTCGTCGCGCTCCTCGGCGGTGCTGAATGGGCCCAACGTGAAAGCGGAGACATCCTGCTCGATGACCACTGCGTAGAAGGCAGTCTGCGGCTGAGCACTGCTTTCCTTGTAGGTGCCGTTGTTGATCGACTCTTCAATCCATGGGGCGATCGGTTGGATCTGACCCGCGAGTGAGTAGTCAATGATGAACGAGTTGTCCGAGCAGCCCGACCCCATGGGATGGGTGATCTGGCGCAGTGCTTCGTTCAGACCATCCGTGATGTGTGCTTCGTTGTCTTCGTTGACGACCAGGTACACGGTTACGATTTTTGCCATTGTGTTTTCCGTTTGTGAAAAGGATGGCCCCAGGGCATGCATGCTCATGCGCCGGGGGCAGGTTGTTGTGAGAAAAGCTTGAGGGAACAAGGCTTCAGGTTGGGCCGCAGCCCTCGCCGAAAGCCCCAGCCGGCAGTACCCATGGGTCCATGTACACCGAGCGGCTGAAATGCTGGCTGTTGGCCAGCTCGACCCAGAACGGATCGGTTGCGTAGGGAGTTCCTTCGTCAGCACGCTGAACGATGGAATCCTTGCGGTGGATCGTGACTTTGAACTCGCGCTCGTAGCCTGCAATCTGGTTGAACTGCGCGGGCGCAATCTCTCGAATCGTCGCCCACTGATCCTTGCTGCCGAACACGCACGGACGACAGCTGCACCGTCCCCAGCCAAGCCAGTAGGCTGGATGTGCGACGAGTGAAAAGCGTTTGATGATGTCCCACACCTGCTGCTCGCTCCACCCGTGGACCGCGCGCCAAACGTCTATGTGGCGTTGGACCTTGCGGCCTTCGCGCAGATCGCATCGATGCTTCTCGAACACCTTGTACTTTGAGCGCGCCGAACTCTCTTCGGCACGTTCACCGGTCAAGACCAGAGTCGTACCTTCGTTGAACTTCGGATGGTTGTTCAGATATCGCGCAAATACGTCTATCTTAGAAACACCCGAGCACCAACGTACTGAAAGATCGGCGGATACCTGTGGAAACTTCAGGCGTGTGCCCTCTGGTCCCTTGCCACCGATTGCTCGGTGGCCATCTCCATCGGGGATGAAGACAGGTGCGGTTGGATCACCGTCGCGCAACATTTCACGCTCCAATCCTCCAGCCCGCCAGCTGAACGTCAGCTGCACGCCGAGGGCCTTCGCGATCGCTTCGCAGTACGATTCGGTGATGGGCCAATCCATGAGGGTTGAACCTTCACGCCCGTCGACGAGGTGGTGGTGCAGCTCAATGCGGTCGCGAGGAACGCCCAGCTCGATCATGTGCAACACCAGAGCGAGCGAGTCTTTTCCGCCTGAAAATGCTATCAATATCCTAGCGTAAGAGAGTGGATCGATAGCGGCTTGCTGCCCTGCTTCGATCACCTGGTGGGTGATCGCGCCAGGTTCTGGTGCGTTGTTGTTGAGCACGCTGAGGTCGAAGCCCTCATCGGTGAGCCAGTCGTTTTCAGACTGCCCTTCTTTGAGTTCCTCGTTCATGCTGGAACCGCTCTTTCAGCTAGAACCTTCTCTGCAAGGTGTATGGCTAGCGCGCCCTTGGTGTTGGTCATCGCGTACCCCAGTGCTACTCCTTCCGAGACAAGAGGCACGCTGAAGCGAAATCCATCCTGCTCGACTTGTGGTGGCCGAGACACGCTCCAGAGGAACGGGCCATGCCAGACGTAGCCTGCAGGAAGGCGTTCCAGTGATGCGGCACCGCGCTCGATCAGGAGGTTTCTCAACTCCAGGTCGCTGCTGCGGTAGTGCTGGCTCGGCACGTAGACCGTGACCAGGTGGCCATGGCTGTCGCGCCCGAGTTTTCCCGAGCTGCTGAGGCGGTAGAAGGTCTCCGCATGGAAGAACTTCGATTGCCGTTCGCTCGGGGTAGATGCCCACCAGACAAAGGTGATGGGTGCTCGCTTCAGATCCGTGTGGATATACGGATGTCGCTCGTAGCCAGACGCCGCGGCCGAAACCAGGGGCGCGAGCTTTGCGCGTTCAATTTCATTCATGGGTCTTCTCCGTGAGGACAAAGCCCATGACCCCTCAGGGCGCAAGGGCCCATCCGGGGTTGGTTGGTATGGTGCGCATTGCCGTTGAAGGGCAGCACACATAGCGCTGTGGAAGCGGTACGAGGTCGAATTTGCCCGCCAGGTGCGCAAGGCGCCACCCAAACCGGCCACCGGTTGGGATCAGGCGAAAAAAAAGCCACCGCTAGGTGGCTTTTGAGGGGTGTCGCTGCACGCGGCAGCGGCTGAGAGCACGGGGTTGACTCTCAGATGTTTTCTTCCATCGACCAGCACCATGAACCCGAACCGATCGCGTAGACCTTGGTCCGGACGCCGGCGACATCGATGTAGGTTGCTGCGAAGACATCGTCAGGATCGGATTCAGCGTCGACTGTTGCTTCCCCGGTCTCAGCAGGCAGAACAAAGGCGTCCAGTCGAGCGTCGTATGTCAGCGTTGGGCAAATCGCAATCAGCTTGAGGGCCTGCTCGTAGGTGAACATGGGCATGCCCCACCCGTTCCAACGGCGCCCGTCGCTGTAGCACTCGGCAACTTCCAGGCCATCAAACCAGTCGCCACTCACCAAGGCCGGACCGTATGGCGGAATGGTCGCAGGCGTGAATTTTGCAGCGAAGTCTGCGAGACCTACCTTGTAGACGAATCCCCCGCCCTGCGGATGGATGCTGACGGTGGTCTCGCCGCGTTCTGAGACTTCGAAGAGCTGGCCAGATGCGTTGTTGCTGTACAGCTCGCTCTTGCGCGGCTCCGTTGCGCCTGCTGGTGCCGCAGCATCAGTCGCAGTTGCGTTGTTGGCGGAATTGGGTTTCGTGTTTTCGGTCATGTTGTGTGTTTCCACAGGGGAAAGTGACCGTGACGCACTTCCCAACCGGGAAAGAGACGCCCGGTCGGGGTAATGCTTGCGTATTGCAGAGCAGGAAGGTGTTGGCGGCCAGGTGACCGCGACTGGAGCAAGCTCCAAAGACAACCTGATTTTAGGTACCAGGTATGCCCGGCGCAAACCAAACCGGCCACCCTCCTCGCCTTTGGATTTGCTTGAAAAGTTGCTTTCTCACCGGGGTTTGTTATAGGCCCTGACCTCAGACGTGAAGTACACCCTTCTTGAACCCGAGCAGGATCAGACCGCAGAGAGCAAACATCCCGAGATAGAAGAAGTGGCCATTGGCGCCGGCGGGCTCGCTCATCAACCACAACAGGTACCCGACACCCGAGCCCACGGCACCAAGGAGAGCCAAAACATAGCAAGCCTCTTCGAACCAGATACGCTTTAGCTCAGAAATAGCCTCGTAGTGGAGCACCAGCACCCCTACGGTGAGCGCGAAAAGGAGGCCAGCGATCACAGTTTCCATGGGTGGATCGTCCGATACCTCGAACGTCATCGGCCATCCGAAAAGCAAGCCGAACAGTGATCTGCCTGTGAGTGCGAACCACAGCACGATGGCCGGGACGGTCACGATACGACTGAAGTGCATAAAGTACTTTCCCTCATTGAAGGCTCAGCAGCCGCAATGGCTCAATGCTGGTGCCAGTAGAGCCAGCAAAGCAGTGTTTCAGGCGGCGGCCATCTCGGACTCGGCGCTCTGGTGCTTCTCCACTGAGGCCCCCTCCCCTTCGCTTCCTTGTGCTCCATGCACGAGCTCGCCGCCGAGGGCATCGATCATTTCGGGAATGAGTTTGCTCAACTCACCCGTGAACAGCGCTACGTCCGCATCGAAGCCGCTTTCATCGCTGGGGCGTCCCTCGAAGACACCCTCCAAGAATTTGACCTTGCGCAGCTGCAGCGCCTCTGTCATGTCGAACGAGATACGCCCCTCCCAGGTCATGGCCACCTTGGTCGGCAGCTTGCCCTCGCTGATGTGCTTCTTCACTTCATCGTTGCTGATGTTGTGTCGGTCGAATTTGACGCTGGACTTTTCCTCGTCGCTAGACTTGAGCTCACAGCTGCGGCCCAGGTCAAAGCAACCGGGGATGTCTTGGGGGTCCTCGGCCGACAGCCACTGGGTCATGGCCGTTTCGGGCGTCACTTGCGTCTGCAACAGCGAGACAGACAGCCCATCGAAGGCGCGCACCAGCGCGGTGACGACCTCGTCGATCTTGCCCTGGCTGGACGCGTCGGTCACGAGCCAGTGGTTTGCGAGGTCGATCCAAACCATGACCGCACCCTCGCGAGAGAACGCCTGAGGCAACAGTGTGAGCAGCGCTTCTTCCTTGAGCGACTTCTTTTCCTTCTTGCCTGGCTTGCGTCCTGTGGTCTGCTCGATGGTCTTGCACTGTGCATCCACCAGCTTGTTGACCTCGCTGCCTGGTACTGCCTTGGTCTGGATCTTCAGCTTCAACATCCACTGGCCAGCGACGGATTCCATCAGTGGGCCATTGTCCTCTCCCCGCGGCTCGACCCAGCCAGTGGACTTGTCCTGAGTGGCGCCGCACGGCTTGAAGCGATTTGCGTTCAGTGCCTCTTTGGCGGCGGCCAGCGACAGACTCCAGCCCGGTGCGATCTTGTAGATGACGACGTTTTTGAACATGGTGTGAGGTTTGGATTGAGGGTGCGGAAGTGAGGTGGAGCCGCAAGTGCCCCGCATCGGCGAATGTGGCCGCACGCTGGTGGCGGGCCTGCCCGCAATCATGGGCGCGCGCGCGGCGGTGTAGCCTCGCCCAACGAGCCGCTTTCCGGTCAAAGCCCCGCTGGTGTGGGTGACTGATTGGCGAGCGCTGCATCGCAGCCAGCGCTAGACGGCCGCACCAAGCAAAAAGCCCACCTCTTTTCAGAGATGGGCTTTCGCGGTTTTGGTTGAGGGTCAGTAGTTGAAGTGGACCGACGTGTGCACGAAGAAATCGCGCGCTCCCATCGGCTTCACATCGACATATCGGGTGGAGCAGCCACAGCAGTCGTGTTCATGACGGCAGTTGGTGCCCCCCATCGCGAACTGCAATGCAGCCATGATGTCTTCGCGGTTGAAGCCCTTGGGCACTCGTGCTCGCTGGGTGTGGGTGCGTCCAACGTCATGGCCGTTGCCCTTGCTTGTGATGCGCGGAGCAGTCAACTTCGCGCTGGTCAGGAAGCTGCTTTCATCCAATCCCACCCAGCCTCCGTCAAAGTGGTGAGTGACTCGCTTGTGCAACAGGATCTTGATCATGACTTATCGCCTTCCTTTGCCTTGCCCTGGGTACCGTTGAAGAACGCCACGACGCTCTTGGCGTGGGCCACGTGCTTCGCTGCGTGCTCGATGAGCGCGTTGCGGACGTCGACCACACACACCGGATTGGCGTAGATCGCGGCGGTTCCGACGTCTTCCACGATGCCAACTTCTTTCTCGATGGCCTGCTCGAACGTTCTGATGGCAGCCAAGACGGCGTCGTCAAAGGCGTTGTTGAAGTCGGCGAGCGCCTGCAGGTTGTCTTCAGTGAGGCCGTAGGCCTCTGGCGAGACTTCGAAGCGGCTGCACTGGCTCATCGATGGATCGGCGATGGCCGTGCCTTCGAATTCGAAGCCAAGGATGTAGCGCGATGTCTGGGGGTGCTCGGCCGATGTGAGTTCGTGGGGGAACTCCATGATGGGGGGCACCTTGAGTTTGACCACACGTGTTGCGGGGAGGACAACCGTTTCGAGAGTCGGATTGAGAGTGAATCCGATCGTGACGAAGTCGCTCTGCTCAAAGGACACTTTGCGAACGGTTGCTTCGGTTTGATCGCCTGGGCCTAGAACGGGGTCGTCGAGGATGACCACGTCGCCAGGCACGAGAAACTGTGCAAGCTTGGTGAATGGTGGGAGGTACATGGGTTTTTCAGTAGAAAAGCCCCGAGAGACACGCCTTCCCCGGATGGGATGGCAGGCATCCCGAGGCGGGGGTGGTTGATGTTCGGCAGGAAGCCGAAGAACTGGCAAAGCCAATGTCGACGGGAAGATAGCCCGTGCGTGCACCCATGGCAAGTCGATCCGGCCAGTGCACCCTGTTTTGTGCCCATGCCAAAGAGAAAGGCCACCCGGTAGAGGGGTGGCCTTGGAGAGTGCGGGTATCGGGTTGACTTCAGGTTGCTTCAACCTGACTCAGCACCGAAAGCTGAGTCATTGCGTGACGAGGTCACACGGAACCTCCACGGTCTGGCCCTGCTTAAAAATCACAAAGCAGCGCATCCCTGCAATGAGTAAATCAGGCCCGTCTGCCGTGATCTTTGCCGCCATGTTGCTGGTGTAGTTTTGGAAGGTGAACGTGGGCTGCAAGCTTGCCCTGCATACCGAGTCAGTGCCGCCGTCTGTGCGGCGCTTGTTGAAGTAGTTGATCTCGATCTTCTCTCGCTGGAGGACCAGCCCGCCTAGGTGCAGGTCGGAAGAGTAGTTGCGGGGCGGGTTGATGTGGTCTCCCCCAAGGGCTTCTTCGACCAGCCAGTCAAGTTCTACGCCCGTGGCGTCAGCGCTGTTGATGGTTTTCATGAGGACGATTCGGTTTGCACCGAGTTCTTCGTGAAGCCCACCTCGAGGACCGCGTACTCGATGAGCGCATTGCGCACCTGGTGCACGCGGGCGTCGTGCGAGAAAATCTGACCTGCGAAGCCGCCATCGGTGCAACCTACGTGGTTCTGAATGCCCAGCGCGAAGGCGTTGATTGCATCTTCCACGGCATCGTCAATGGCCTTGTTGAAGTCGACCAAAGCCTTGTGGTTTTCAGGGGTCAGGCCGTAGATATCCAACGGGTGCGAAAACGTGTTGCCTTCGCTGACCAGGTTGTCGCGGACGATGGAGTCACGGAAGGCAAAGCCCACCTCCAATCGTTCGTCCGCATCGTTCTCGGTGAGAAGCAACCTGTGCGGAAACTCAAGAATGGCTGGCACCTTGAGTTTCAGCACGTCGTTTGCGCCGAGCAGGACCGGCTCCATGTCAACGAGTCGAATGGAGATGAGCCCGTCGATCACACGGCCGGCGATCTCGACTGGCGAATGTGTGCGCTCTTCGGTTGCCGAGGCTTGAAGGTCCGGGTGACTGGCCAGCTGTACCTGGTCGCCTGGAATGAGCTGGTACGCCAGCTTGGTGATGAATGTCGTCATGGATTCTCAGTTGAGATGCCACAGGACGCACGCACTCCCGTACTGGGATGGCAGGCATCCCGGGGCGGGTGGATGAAGTTCGGCGAGAAGCCGAAGAACTGGCAAGAGCCAAGGTCAAGGCGAAGATAGCCTGGAGCGGCCTTGTGGGCAACCCAATCTGGCCAGCTGGGAGGCCCCTTCTTGAGCACCGATCCCCAGAGGCACAAGGACTCATCCACGATGCGAGCTACACCTTGAATAGTGATCAGGCCCACGTACCATGACAACACACGAGGGCGCCAATGGCCCTCTTTGACACAGGAAAACGAACATGTTGATCAATGACGGAACCCTCACCATGAGCCCCCACGAGTGGGAGGCTTTCCAGCGAATGACCTTCGCGCCCTGGCGCCCCCGTACCCAGCGCGAGTTCGATGCGATGGCGGAGTTGGGTGCCGCCCGCCACGTGGCTGAGAACACCGGTGGCATGGGCTTTGTGCATGCGATGGCCTGTGAAGACATGCGCTTCGGGCCCAACGGCGAGATGAACTTTCCGCCCGACCAACGTCGACTTGCCTACTGCGCAGTACATGGCACGTGGCCCACGGATGAAGAACTCAAGGAATTCGAAGGGTTGCCGGCAACTGGTGATGGCAAGCCGGGGCTGCGGCTGGTTTGATTCGAGGAGGGTTACTGTCCCGCGTGGCGCGGGCGGGGCCACAAAAGCAAAAAGGCCGCCTACACACAATGTGTAGAGCGGCCTTTCGGGGTCAGTTCTCAGTGCAGAACCTTCTTGCTGAACAGAGCAGCGGTTTGACGGCTGGTTCCGTACAAGAAGATTTCGAGCTTTTCGCGAACCCAACCCGGGAGGGATGGGGCATCGAGAGCCTGAACCAAGACCATGCGGTGGCCCTTGTCCATCACCGCGTCGAAGAGGGCTTGCACAGCAACGTCACCACCTGAGGAGATGGCGATGCTGAGTGCGCGTCCGGGCTTCTCTGCGAGCGACTTCACGACGTAGTCGATGTGGTCAAGAGTGGAGGCGTAGGTCTGGTCGTAAGCGGCGTTCAACATGTCAATCTCCGTTAAAGGATTGAACGAGAGCCACATACGTCCCGAAGGGAACGCGTGGTTCCCATTCGGGTTGGTGAAGTTCGGCAGAGGCCGACGAAATCAGAACAAGTCTGAAAGCAACTTCATTGCACCAGAACACGGCTGAGTCGTCAACGGTCTTGAGCAGACTTCAGCGCATGTTGTGTGCCAACAGCAGTGTTTCCCTATTGAGCCGCGTGCAACGGCTTCCAGATTCATACAGGTCATGTCTTAGGAGAACGTTCGCCCAGTCCTGAAGCTGCACCTTTTCAAGCCGTGCTTGGGGGTGCGCCAGGTAGGCTACCCGCAGAAGGATGGGTTGGTCCTGGTGGTGGTAGGCCATGACCATCCAGTGCCCGCGCAGTGCCCCACTCGCAGTGTAGACATCGGCATAGACCTGCGATGCCGAGATCTGCCTTGCCGCCAAGCTGAACAGTTCCATGTCCGGATGCATCGTCTCGGTGATGCGCGCCGGCCATTCGCCCGGTGCTGGCATCAGCACGTCGCACCGGTTTTCAACGTGGTGAGCCGAGGCCTTCATCAGCATCATCTCGCCGTCCATTGAAGCGTGACACGCACCACTTTGCGTGTCGAACACATAGATCATCGCGCCCGTGGTCAGCCCGGTCGCGAGGGGAACTGTGAGTTCGTTGTGCCCCATCAGTTCGCGTCGCCCTCGGGACCATTGATGCTGCCGTTGATGCGCGCGCCGTTGTGCACGTCGAAATGTTCGTCGTAGCGGATGTCGCCCTTGATGCGCGCGCCGGCGCCGATCTCCAGCGACTTGCGCGCATGGACGTTGCCCTTGACCGTGCCCTGGATGTAGATCACGTCTGCCTGCAGCGCTTCGACCTCGATCACTGCGCCCTCACCCACGTGGATGGCTCCTTTTTCGTTGAGCACGACCTTGCCCTTGAAGGTGCCCTCAAAGCGCAGCGCCAGATCGGTGTCGGCCGTCATGGCGCCGTCAAGCTTCGCACCCTTGGGTACCACGGTTGTGGCATCGGCAAAGGAGGCGGGTTTGATCATGCGCATGGCGGCGCCCACGGTTGCAGGGGCGGTGGCGGTGGCGATGCTGACGGTGTTGTTCATGGTGTGCTTTCGTGATGAGTGAGTGTGTGAATGGGGCGCGCGCTCAGGCGACTTTCTTCATCGTCGCTTCGACTTCAGCGCCTTCGGCCATGGACATGCGCGCGTACTTGATCGAACCGGTACAAGTTGCCGCTTCGCCAAAGGCCACCGTGCCGCCGCTGGCGTCAAGTTCACCCTTGACGCTGCCCTGCACCACCACGTTCCTGGCGCGGATGGTGCCGTCAATGGCGCCGGATTCGCTGATCACCAGTTGCGACTGCTCTTTCAAGATGACCGAACCTTTGATGGATCCATTCACGCTGATGTCGCAGGGAAACTCGGCGGTTCCCTCGAAGCTCAGTCCGTGAGGGAACGAGCAGATGGTGCGAGCAGCTGCGTCCGGTGCCGTTTTCACCATTGCGCCGGAAAAGGTGGTGTCGCCCTGGGTGGCCACCGGCGACGCGGCGAGGCCAGACACTGCACCGGCGTGCAGCGACAGCGTGCGCGGTGCGTCGGCGGGTACTGCGGCCGGGGCGGCGGTGAAAACTGGGCTCTGCGGTGCTGGCTCGCCGCGTGCGGCATCGGTGGTCTGTGCACTGCCGACGCTGTCAGCTTCCGCCGAAGCGATGGGGGCCATGTTGCGGAGCCAGGTGGCCGATGGAGGGTTCACAAAATTGGAGCGCTCCTCAGTGGCAAGGACCGCGCTGGCGTTGGTATCGAAGTTGGACATGGGAACTCTCCTTTAGGTTGAAAAACGTGGGCTGGGCCCGTACTGGAAATCGGCATCGGGGGACAAGGCGATGGTCGCCAAGGCCCTTTGAATCTCTGCTGGGGTCATCTCATCGCGCGGGGGCAACATCGGTACCGTTCGGTTGGAGAACGGCCCACTGGGCACCCAGGTCCAGGTTGGCAAGCCCTGCTTCCCCATCTCCTGCGCCAACCGGTGCCGCGATTGCAGGTATTCGGAGGAACTTCCCCGGTCGAGCATGTCGATGGCGGCGCGCGCCATGGGCTTGCCGTCCGGGCCGATCACATGGCGCACAAGCCAGTCAGGGCTGGTGCGGCGCATGGGCTGCACATCGCTTTGAAGGCGCTGGAAGGAGTAGCCCCGGTCGATGAGGGCGTCCACGAGCATCACGGCGTTGCGGCTGTTGGCCGGAATAAAGGTGCGCGGATGCACGTTCATGAGCCAGGCGGCGCGTGCGAATACACCGCCGCGGCTGTTGGCTTCGGCCAGGAAGAAGCCGATTACCTCCGGGTTGCGTGGATCGTCTGCGCGTGCATCCCCTTGGCGTGCGGCACGGATGTCGGCCAGATTGGTGCTCACCTGACGCAATGCGGTCTTGCAATCCTTCTGGATGAAGTCGAGGCTCGCATCGGACAGGCCTACGGGATGGCGCAGATGGCGCAGGTGCATGACCGCAGGAGAGCCGTTGCCCGGGTTCGCAAAACTGCGCACCGGGGCAATCAGCAGGTACAGGGGGGTGCCGCGCGTGCGATTGCCGAGGCGTCGGACGAACTCTTCCCACTCGTTGTTGAGCTTTTCTTTGGCGCCCTCGCGGAACGGGCGTGGCACGAACAGCATTTCGTCCAGAGGCTGGCCGTTGAGGTCGAGGGTGCCGGCAACGCGCTGCAGCTCGTAGCGTGCTCGGCCCCAGTCACGGGTCCAGCTGGTGTGCCAGCGGCACAGCGCAGCCTCTTCCCACAGACCCATGGCCAGCGCGCGCAGGTTCAGCGGGCGTTGGACTGGCGCCCCGGGGGAACGAGGCTCGGTGTCGCGCTGCCCCGGGACGGCCAGCATGATCTGCCGGCGAGGCGGTTTGACATGCTCAGCTGGCGCTGCAGGCGCTGAAGCGGCACCGGTTGAGGCCTGGGTCGCCTTCTGAGTGTTGGAGGCCACAACGCGCGGGTGGGCGGGCGTCGGCTGAACGGCTGGGCGCGCAGGGTCTTGGCGCTCAGCGGGCAGGATGTTGGGGTTGACCCACAGGTCATCGCGGAAGAATGCGCACTCGGTGTCGTGGTGTGGCCCTTCGTTGGGCCAGACGGCGAGGTGGAACTTACCCATGCGCAGGCGCAGCTGCAGCTTGAGGGGTTGGCGGCGGCAAAGGCAGAGCGCATGCCCGAACTTCTCGCGGGCAATCTCCATGGCCGCTTGAAACGGCTCCGCCAGCGATGGCTTTGACAAATCCAGGTAGTCAAATACCTGTCCACCGACCATGAGTCGGTTGGCGCTGCGCGGAGGTTTCTCTGTGTGTGTCATAGGTTGTGGCACCGGCCACGGCGGTCTGTTCATCAGAGCCCTCAGTGTGCAAGCGCAGGTCGCACAAGAGATGGGTGCCAACGAACGTGTTTGGGGTCAAAGCCTCGAACCCGCCCGTGAAAATGTCACGTTTGACCCCCGAAATGACGGCCTCAGCGGCGCGGCAACGCCAGATCGAAGACCGAAGTGATCGGTGAGGACCGGGTGTGCTGCTGGCGAATCTGCTCGCGCGCGGCCTCCGGATCTGCACCTTCGAGGTTTTCCACCCAGCACGGGTCGTTGCCCTTGCCTTCATCCTCTTCCTCGGTGAACAGGTCATGCACGGCGCGCACGTTGTTGCCCTTGACCATCTTGGAGCGCGCACCCCAAGCGCGGCGCATCCAGACCATGCCCGTCCAGTTCAGGCTGATCATGGAGGTTCGACCGATCAGGTCTTCGCCGTCATCCACGGTGCCGCCGTCTTCATCGGGAAAGTTCACGATGCTGATCAAGCACAGACGTTCCATGGAGCGCAGGATGCGGCGCAGCGACTTCTTGCGCAGCGTGACGCTTTCAGGCCCGTGGATGCGATCCGAGACCTCCACGAACGGCATCACGCCTTGGGCCAGGTAGATCCACGACAGGATGGTGGTGCGCTCGTACTTTTCAATGATCGTGGGCACCTGTTCCACCAGTGCGTGAAGCGCCGGGTCCAACGGTTGCCAATACGGGTGCTCCATGAGCTCCTGTAGGCTCAGTTCTGGACCGGTGGCCCTGTCTTCATCACCACCCACGCAAGCTGCATTCATCTGTCGTTCCTCGGTCTGAGCGCGCATTGAATGCGCAGGCAGCGCCCACGGCACTGCTTCCAAGGTGAATTGTTCGACTGGTGTTCCCGCGCGGCCCCCGGACAACTGGGTGGTTTGGGTGCGTTGTCGCCCCCAAATCGGGCCAAACTGCAAAAAGTTGCTTTTTTTCGCAGTCGGCGCCCAAAAAAGAAACCCCGCCTTGTGACGGGCGGGGCTTCGGGGTGGTGGTTTTCGCGGACCTATCAGGCCGCCAGCAACTCCAGCTGTTCTTCGTTGAGCGACACGCAACGTGCACGCAGTTCCTCCACGCTTCGCTGGCCGTGCAGGTTGTTGGCCTGGCGCCAGCGCGTACGGCGCAGGATGCCGTCGGCCTGTGCCGAGCGGCCCTTGGCGATGGCCAGCGTGCCGTAGCCCAGATAGGTCATGTACCCAGCGGCCCAGTCGGGGTGATCCATGCGGCAATGCTGCTGCACCATCTCTCTCCCGAAGAACTCCACGAAGTCCATGGCCCCTTCCGGATCCACTTCGATGCCGTCATCGCGTTCATCGTCGATCACCATGTTGCCGTTGGATAGAACCCTCAGGTCCAGGCCGCATGCCTCACCGTGAAACTCCCGCGAGGTGTCGCGCAGGCCCGACAAGCTGTTGGGCCCCTCGATGTGCTCCCACTGGCGCCCCACGTAGATCTTGCCAATGCTCGGCGTTGGCGTCTTCGGGTGTCGCTCCACGACAGGCGCGCGCTTGAGGTTCCCATCCATCACGTCGAAGTAGATCTTCAGGCACGCAAAAGGGGGTAACAGCCCGTACATGCTCCACCTGGCATCAATCCCGACAAGCGTTGCGTAGTCGATGATCGACACACCGGACTCGACTTGCGCTGTCAGCGTGTACGCCAACAGGTCAGCGAGCATGTTCGGTGAGTAGGTGTCCGCGCCAATGGTGATGAAGCCCTCTGCGTCGATGGTTCTGGTCACGAACTGGCGCTTGCTCCAGTCGTACTGTGTGTTGCTGATGTAGTTCCTGAGCGCTGCCAGAGGCTTCATGTGCCCGTAGCGTTGCTCATCAGAAGCGATCAGCGTGTCCATGGACCGGTCATTCTGCGTTTTGACGCATGCCCAGCAACCAAAGCGAGCACCGCATGCTGTCTTGTTGTTTGCAGTGCGCATGTCTGCCACCACGACACACGAGCTACCGCCCGCGCCGGCATACACCCTCATGACGTCGGAGAAGTCCGAAAAGCTGTCCTCGACACCTGCGTTGCAATAGCCTATGTGGAGCCACACGTCATCGACAGTCCAGTCCAGTATGGGTGAGGCGCGCAGCTGGCCATCCTCGTTTTCCCACAAGCCTTCAGCTACCTCGCCGCGCTTCTTGATGCGCATGTCTCGGATGATCGACTCATCTTCACGCACACCAGTCATCACCACAACATCAGCGATGTCCTCGGTCTTGCGCAATTGCTTGTATGCCGCAGTCAGCAGGCGGGTGTTGACCGCCACCTTCCAGTCCACAGAGCAGGAGGCCTGCCCGTCGGGGAAGCTGGGGATGCCCCTGCCGCCGATCACCTTCACGGCCCACGAAGCCGAGAGCGTTGGTTTGCCCACGTTGATGGTCAGCTTCAGGCCGTGCTTTTCTGCATAGGCCTTCATCTTCACCATCTCACTACGAGCCAGTTCTGTGATTTCTGGATTTTCCACACCTGTGTTGCTGTGGACGATCGTCAGAGGCATCACTATCTCACCGCGCTCCTTCATCTCACGGGCGGTGGTGAGCACCAGTGCCACCAAAATCGAAGAATCTTTCCCCCCGCTGTACGCGAGGACGGGGGCCAGCTTCTTGAGCATGATGGTCCTGATTCTGCGCATTGCGCGTGCCACAGGGCTTTCTTTGTTTTGAGGAATCTCGATGCCCAGGGAGCGGCTTTGCACGCCCTGGACCTCGGATGAAGCCTCGCTGAATAACTCGTTCTGCATGTGAATGCTCCATGCGAGCGAGCACCCAACCGCCATGAGGCAGCTGAGTCCTCGCGGGGTTGGGAAATGGTTCGGGCTGGCCGAAACAGTGAGTTGAATGCGATCCGCTGCGCGTGCACAGGGATGCGAAATCGTCGGAGACGGTTACAGGTCTGAGTGTCGAGTCGCCGTGCTGGGCGCGCAACCCGATCCGGCCACCCATAGTGCACAAGGCGCTTCAGCTGGAGTTTTTCGGCGGCATAGTTCTTGAAGAAGCCGAGCAAGCGGCTGGGGACGCGCCTGTTGGCGTTGTGCATCACCACAGGTCTCGCTAGTATTGCTCGTACTTTGAAGGAGGAGGAGGAGCGATATGGCAGCTGCGGACGTGTACCTTGGGTACAGCAATCGAATTCGGTCGCATCTCGATGTGGGATCTCAAGCCAAATCTCGAGGGAACTCGAGCGCCTATGAGTTGGCGCTTCACGATGCTTCTCGTGACGCAATAGAAGCTTTGAGCATGCTGGTCGAAGACACCACCTTCTGGGGCGGGGTGACTTCTTTCGCAGGGGCTCGTTCTAATTCGGACGTAGCCCGAACCATCACGTTGTATCTGCCCAGTTTGCTGCGCCAGTTGGGGATGAAGTTTCCACCTCCTCCCTCACCGGAGGATTTGGCGGATGAGCTTCGAAAGCACCTGAAGTCGGTGGCCAAGGGCAACACGCCATCCGTGCAAGTAGCCCGTGAGCGCTTGGTTGAACTGCGGGGGCGAATTCGTGGCTTGAGTGATAGCCGCGAGGTAGTCGCCCCGGCGCAGAGGCAGGGTCTGTGGGATCTGCTGAATCGTGCAGCCATCATCACGACGCTGGCCACAGCAGCAGCCGCTTTGAACTCAAGCTCTCCCCCCCGCATGGGCATGGCTCCATTGTTGTCCCCCTTGAGCAAGGAGGCAGCGTTTCCATTTGCACGGTGTTTCCAAACTTTGCAAGGTTTCCACCCCTAAAGGAGATGCAAGAAGGCATCTCCTCTGAAGTCCTGTGGTTCTCCGTGTAGTCACATCTTGGCCAGGGGGTGCCCCTCGAGAGGCCACCATGCCTAGTGAGGCCGAAGGCCGACGGTTGCCTTTCAATGCCAAGCTCTCCACCGATCCGATCCTGCGGCCCCCGTCCACCACCACGCCCGTCGCGGGGTTCCTGTGCTCGACACTCGTCCTGGAACTCAAACGGAAAAACGCCCCTGAACCGTGAAGGTCCAGAGGCGCAGGGGTGGTGGGCTTGCTTTATGCCGCGGCGCACGCGGGTTCGATGGATTGGCTAGGTCCGGACGCGTAGGCGAACGCCGGCACCATGACCCCCAACTCTTCGAATTTGGTGAAGAAGATGCCGTGGCCCGAGTAGGTGCTGGTCACGCCATACACGATGACCCGTTTGGTGGACAGGCCTGCAGCGGACGCTTCCTGCAATGCAAGCTTGTAGCCGTCTCGTGCGAAGTTGCCTTCCACGATGTAGATGCCCTGGTTGAACTTGTTGGAGGCCTCGAGCAGCTTGTAGCCGGGCTGGTCTTTGAGATGGCTCCGGTCGTAGACCGTGTTCAGCAGCCACTCCCGCAGCTCATGTGTCGCACCCTTGGTGGGCGGCATGACGAACTTGGGTTTCTTGATGATTTCCATTGGCGAATGCTCCGTTTAAAGCGAGTCGCCACACCCCGAGGGCATTGCGTCCTCGCGGGTTGGTTTGATTGGGCGATTGCCCGTTGAAGGCTGTCCGACCAGGTGGTGCGGTAGCGGAATCGTCAAAGACGGTTTCGGTGGCGAGTGTCGATGCGAGGGCGCAGGACTGCAAGTCGATCAGGCCTGTTTTGGCGGAGCGGCGGGTGATTCTTTCTCTCCGAACCAGAACTGGCCGGATTGAGTTGCGGCATCCGCTGCGGGGATTTTCAATCCACCCATCCCCAATCCAAGCGAGTCGCCATGACCCATCTTTTGAGCTCCACCCCCGCCCTGCACTCGCACAGCGCGGCCCCGTCTGCAACGTCAACGGCGCAGCCGCACGGTGGACACGACGCGCCTGAGGTCAACACGAACAAGTCCTATGCGTTCGATCTGTACGCCTTCTACCTGGCCAATGGGCACTACGCTCCAAGCATCACTTACGGAGGCGCAGGCCTCACGCGGTGGGCGCGCCTCATGCGTGCCAGCAACGGCACCAGCGGATTGAAGAACGAAGGCAGCAAGACCGCCGTCCACGCGGACATGCTGCTGCGCGCACTGATCCCGAACTTCACGTGGGAGGGCACTCAGAAGGCGAAACTCAATCTGTCCCGTGGGCTGTCGCACAACGGGTTGTCGAAGGCGGAGGCGGTCTCCATCCCCGGCGAGCGCGCGCAGGAGGTGATGCTTCGAGCCAAGCACAGCCGCGATCTGCCACTCGACCTGCAGCGCGTTGCGTTTGTTGGTGATCCCGGGTCTGTGTACCTCGATTTCTTTCAGCGTGCCGCCTTCTTTCAGCAAGCAGTACGCGTACACGTCTTCTCCAAGCATCACCCCGCCGCTGGAAAGACGTGGTTCCTGCGGCAGGTGAACCGGTTCGATGGATCCTTCAGCACGCTGGCGAAGATCGACCGCAGTCGCATCAACGAACCCCTGGCCAAGAACTCGGTGCGTCTCGAACTCGGGTTTGATCCCGACTGTGCGCGCGTCGGCTTTGATCCCAAGGCGGCCGGCACTCTTACCAACGGCATTCATCTCCACCTTGAGGGGCTCAGCGCAGGCTTCAGTGACGACTTCTCCCGGTATGAGCTCACCCTGGCCGGACCCGGTGCCGAGCGCGTGGTGCTCGACTACGACGTGTGCCTTGCTGACCAGTTGTTCATTGGTGCTAGCCCACGAGCAGGAAAGCAACGTTTTCTCGACGCTTCAGCCGAACTGGCGTTGCCGATCGACTGGTCTGCATGGTGCAACGTCGAGTCCTTTCCCGGCAAGCCCGGCTCATTGCACACCACGGCCAACGCCACCTTCAACGACAACATGGCGCAGTTGAACGCGGAACTGGATGCCCGCAGGGACGCGGGCAACAGTGATGTTCACATCGCATGGGGCCGGACCATGACGCTTTTCAAGTTTGTGGAACACATGCGCGTGAAGGCACTTGTCCATGCGCTTCCCCCGTCGCACGTCGAGCGCCTGTGCCAGCTTGACTTCACGTGGGGCCGCGACCGCATGCGCCCCTGTGACATCGTGAACATGCCTCCGCACGGCGACTTCGTGCCCTCTCCCCGTGGTGAGGCTGCCGACGAGCCCTTCAGTCTTGCTGACTCGCGCGCCTGGAACATCCTTGGGCGCGCGGTGGCAATGTCCAACCTGCGTCTGCGCCCCAAGCTCTCACGAGTGGGTGATGCTTCAGTTGGCGGGCACTTTCGTACCGCAACTGCGATCAGTGACGACACATTGGAAGTCTCGTTCTGGCAGGCGGACACGAACAAGCCCAAAGGGTCCGGCGTGCAGCGTCACACCACAATCACCCTGGATGTGCGTGAACAAGAACCCGGCCCGTTCGACCCATGGGCTTTCCCAATGGTGATGCGCGACCGTGATGGCAACCTTTTTCGCTTGCATGGCGTGGCGCGCGCCCTTGACAACGAGTGAAGCTATGCAACTATGAATCGAGGCCCTTTTCTACTATCCAACCACCCATATCTGCATGAGCAAACTTGTAATCCTCTTCACCCTGCGCATGCTCGGAATGCCACGCTGGATCGCGCAGATCGTCATGGTGCTCATCCTAGCGGGAGGTCTGAACCACGCATGGTCGGCGCAGATTGAAGGTCGCGTGGTGGGTGTCTCCGACGGGGACACCATCACCGTTCTTGATGCCAACAAGCGGACCACCAAGGTGCGCCTCAGGGGCATCGACGCTCCCGAGTCCAAACAGGCCTTTGGGCAAGTGTCCAAGCGCTCGCTGAGTGAACTGGTCTACGGCAAGATGGTTCAGGTGCGTTATGACGCCGAGGACCGCTATGGGCGCGTGCTGGGGGTGGTGTTGTCGGGTGGTAGCGACGTGAACCTCATCCAGGTAAACCGTGGCATGGCTTGGCACTACAAGCACTACCAGCGCGACCAGAGCGCCGCTGAGCGCCGCGACTATGCCCGCGCTGAGGATGACGCCCGCGCAGCCAGCAGGGGCCTTTGGGGCGACCAGAGCCCTGTTGCCCCATGGGACTTCCGCCGCTCCAGCCATTGATGCGCCCTGCCCCCATCCGTTGAGGCACAGCACCATGCGCATCCTTCAGAAGAATCTTCACAGCATGTTCGGGCGCGCTGAGATGCGCGACAACCAGCGCACCGTGGTCTACCGCTGGGAAGCGACATGCAGCCGCCGCCTTGTCCGCCTTGCCGAGGACAGTGGCGAAGCACTGAGCACCACGCACTGCCACTATTCGTCTGAGTTCGAGACCCTGCAGGAGTGCGCGGACTTCCTCAAACCCGTCTGGACCAGCGAGCGTGGGAGATATGGCCATGCCAGAACACCACCTCCAGCTGTGATCCGCCCCCACCGTGGGCAGCGCCGGGCACTTGCTAAGCACTCCCATGAGCTGAGCTTGCCCAAGTGGTCCCGCAACCGCTGGGTCATCCTGCACGAGGCTGCTCACCGACTCAATGTGGGGTACGAGGCCCATGGCCCCCGTTTCGTTGGCATCCTGATCGGACTGTTGAGCCGGCATGCGGGCTACGACGCAAACGAACTCATGGCCCGGGCCGATGAGATGGGCGTGAAGTACCACGTGCGCTCCATCGGCACGGTTCCAGTGCCCTCCCTCTCCCAGAGGCTGCAGCGCCTGCTGCCCATCTCCGAAATGGACGCCGCCTTCGAGCTGGAAGTGTCCTGGCGGCAAGTCCGAGGCGCGGCTCTACCGCTCATCCGCAAGGGCTGCGCGCGGTGGAAAAAACACACGCTTGTGCCCGCCTGATGCTTCTACACGTGGTTTCCGGGCCAATACCCCATCCCCCATGGCCAAACACCGACCCAGAATGACGTCACGAAACCCCCACGGCTTGCCTGCACAACAGGACTCCAGCAAGGACCACGATATGAAATCAGCACAGGAAATCGTTCACACCCTCACCCGGGCGTTGGACCACAGAAGCCGAATCACCGGCCTCAAGCAGTTGGCTTCCCAGCTTCGCGAGACGGCCAAGAGCGAGATCCTGAGCCCAGAGGAATCCGCGGCGTTCTTCCGCTGCGGGGGTCTGGCTGAGGAAATGGCTGAACGCATGGACAAAGCGGCTCACCTGAAGGCCGAACGGCTGGAGCGCGACCAGGAGCGCATTGATGCGATTTTGGACGCCCTGCGCGGCAAGGAACTGTGCTCGCTCAGCGCGGAGCAGCGCATTGCCTTCATTCACCGCGCAAGCCCCATGCTGATCCCCAGCCTGCAGATCAACGAGTTGGTGATCGAGCACGTGGTGGGTGAGGTTTTCGACCACAGCTTGCGTGACGCGGCCGAGGAACTGGCTTTGCGTTCCGGGTCTGTCTCCCCCAGCGAAGCAGCACGCACCTTCATCAACGAAACGCTGGACCAGATGCCAGCCCTGATGCGCGCGGCCGCCAGCGTACTGGACCAAGTGCGCCCCTTCATGGGCTCCACCGCCGGCGCCGAAGCGTGAAACTCTCGACTGAACCAAGCGGCTCTGCCACCCCGCCCCGCCACCCGGTGCTCAAGGGACTGCTCTGGATATCACTCTCGGGAACCCCGGCCGTGGGTACCTGGGCTGGTGAGACTGGCGAGGTGCGCTCGCGCTGTTTCGGCTCTTCTGGTGGCGAACTGACGCTGATCGCCTCAGCTGAGTGTCTGCGCGGCCTCAAGAAGGCTGAAGGGCGGGCCGCGTTCTCTGGGGCCATCTCATCAGCCGTCGAGAGTGCCAACAACGCCGCGCAACAAAAACCCGGCAATGCGGCAAGGGCTTTGGTCGACCTGGGCGACAAGGCCTACTGGCAGAATCCTCCAACGTGGGGCGGAGGCTCGAAAGCGATCACTGAGCCCTACTTTGGGAGCAAGCCGTAGCGCCCCATGCGCTCGGCCTGCGCTGTCTGCCACTGACCCACCCCACACATGGCCAAGTCCAAGACTCGCAAGACCACGAAGAAACCCAGAGAGCGACGCATCGCTCTCGACACCCTTGGTATTGCTGCCAACGGAGCCGCCAAGCTCAGCCCCGCCATCATCGAAGAACTCCAACGTCAGCTGCTGGTGTCAGTCAGCCAGTTGGGGGTAATGGGTGACTCGGCACGGGCATGGAACGATATCCGCCTGGCCTGCATTCTCGCGCGGCGCCTGGAGCGCAAAGGCGTGGTCCGAGGTCTGAGCATCGCTATCTCGGACGCCACCGACGCGTTGGACGACATTTACAAACGAAACATGGCCAGCGGCGTCTGGCGCACGAACCAAATCAGCGGCGCTGACCGAGAACGGCTTACCGAGCTGGCCAGAGTGCACATCTTCCAACTCAGCCAACTGGGCAAGAGTGAGTTCGAGGGCGCATTCCTACAGTCGAACGCGGAAGCGATGGCAATGCCACGTGCCGTGGAGAGCGAAACTGCAAAGCACCGCCCCGATTTGCCCGAGTTCCACGAACCCGTGCGCCTGGCGGCCTGAGTCAGATCCTCGACCAGCCTCCGAGCGCCCAAAGAAAAACCCCCTGCACCGTTTGATCGGTCAGGGGGTTCATCATTTCAGGGTCTCGATACCCGTTGCCAGGACATCAGAAGAAGGCGTTGGCCAAATCCTCCATCACGGTGTCCGGGGCGGGCTTCCCGGTGATCCGCGGCGTGTCGACTTCCAATGCCGTCGACGCGTACGCGGCTTCAGTCGGTTCTTCGGTTTTCGCGGCGGCCGCCGCGCGCGGTGCCTGCAGCACCAGCAGCTTGGTGGCCACATCGGTACCGGATGCTCTGAAAGCCCCGGCCTCGATGTCCTCCACCGCGATGCTGTGGTCATCCACCCAGTTCTGGAATGCCCGAGCGATGGCGCTGTTGGCATGGGTCCAGGACGTTGAGCAGATGGCCACCAGACGGCCCCCAGGCTTCAGGAAACGCATGGCGTGCTCGATGTGGGCAACGTCCTTGCTCCCGGAAAATGGAGGGTTGGCGAGGACCACATCGAACGACGCTTGCGCCGGCACTTCCAGAAAGTCCCTTGGACCGTCAACTGCGAAGCCCAGCGCCTGCAGCGTCTGCACGTTGCGTTGCATCAGCTCGAAGCAGGTCACGTTGCTCTTGCCCACCACTTCGGCCGCAGCCAACGCGATGGCACCTGTACCGGCAGACGGCTCCAGCACTTTCATGCCCGGGCGCAGATCCGCAAGCATCACCATGCGGTTGACCTCAGGTCGTTGCGTGGCGAAGAACTCGAAGTCCTGCGCGGTGTAGATCTCACCGGTGGCCAGCACATCGTCGATGGACTGGCGCACCTGGTGCTCTTCAACGCCGTCCGGGAAGACATGCGCCTGCTGAGCCGTGTGCCAGAGCCCGCCGAGCTCCACCAACACGTCCGAGACCTTTTGGTAGAGCGCGGGCTTCATGCGCTTGATCAGCTTGACCTCGCGGCCATCAATCTGGGCACCGGCCAGGGCGTCCAGCACGTCCTGCGGCAGCTTCGTTGGTTTTGGCAGCATGCTGCCGGTCACCTTGACGCCGAGCACGGTACGGCTGGTCTTCTTCGCTGTCGCCTTCTCAGGCAGCGCTGCGCGCATCGGGGAGGCAACTCGCCAGGACAGGTCCAAGCTGGGCATCTCCCGGTCGTAGTCGCCGCCTTTGAAGCGAACAGACATGGCCGATCCCCGTGGGTCCGGCTGCAGCACCAGCTTGACCACCAGGTCGCTGAGTGTTGTGGGCTTGGCCGCGTAGCCCTCGATCTGCTCGATGAGCTTTATCTGGGCCGGGCTGATGTGTTGACCGTCGAACTGCAGCTGGCGCAGGTGTGCCCACTGGTGTGCGATGGTTCCGAGCTTTTCAGCCAGCGCCAGCACATCCCCTTCGGGCTGTGCCAGACGCAGCACGCGCAACAACGACCAGGCCGCATCCACGGCGCAAATCCTGTCGAACAGAGCTTCAGCGTCCACCGACCAGATGGCCTTGTTCACGCCGAGCACCTGCAGACACAGGTTCAAGTCGCTGGTTGCGTCCTGCAGCAAGGCTTCGTGGGCCGTGAGCACCAGGTTGTCACCGAGGGCCTCACTGCTGATGAGGGAAGCGCCGGTGCCGTCGAAAACATGGCGCTTGGTGCCATCTTCCTCGATGCGCGAGCCGTCATCGAATTCAAGCGCGGCCACCTCGAAAGGCAGCAGCGTGCGCAGGATGAGGATGGACGTGATGTCTCTGATTCTGGAGATCAGATTGAGTTGTTGTTTCATGGGGGTCACTTTTGAAGGAGCCCCCACCCCACAGGGCAACGGAGCCCCAGTGGGTTGATGAATGCAGCTGCGCAGCAAGCGCAGAGCGAGTGTCGAACGACAGACTCCCCAAGTGTGCCGGTCAGCCTCTCGCCTGACAAACTGAAACGGCCAGTTTTTGCCCTCGGTGATGCGATTTAGCCTTGCATAGACCTTAAAGTCCGTTTACAGTAAAAAAGGTTTCGTTTTCATATCGGAATGTTCTGCTCCAGCTAGGTTTGTGTTGGGAAAGGATCAGGAAATGAAAAAACTTGCCTTGGCTATATTTTTGACAACTATCACGGTTGTTTCTACCAATGCCCGGGAGCCATCCCCTGTTTCTGTTGAGACATTCCATGTGGCCATACTCCACGCTCAGAATACGACCGGTACTGGGGAACGTGCACAGTTCGAACAATGTATGAAAACTTTGAAGGTATGCGTTGCAGCATGCGATTCAGCCTTCGCAATTCCTAGCAAGGCGCACTCCGCATGCCGCATCAACTGCAATGCCCCGCTTTGCAATGAACCGCCCTCAAATGCACCAAAGAAAAGTTAAAGCTCGGTGTCATAACATGAGCTTAAGAATGCCTTTTAGGGGGGCTGGAATTGGGCTATCAGGTCAAATACGGCTTGCAGTGATATGTATATTTATTGCTTCAAATCTCTCCAAAGTGTCAGCTCAAGAAATAACAGCTGAACAGCTGCTGGACTTTATCGAGAAGGGCCTACGTACTTGCGAAGATGTCAGCAAGGTCACGCGGGACGACACTATTTTTACCGTGCATGAATATACGACCAAGTACGAGTTCGATTTGACGGATCTGAATTCAGATCACACAACAGGCTACAACCCCTACATAATTTTGAGGTGCGATTCACCTGCGTGCATTTCTCGTTTTTTTAATCCAACTGGTGCAAAATGGTATGACGCTCCACCGCTTAACTTTAAGCCTTGGAAGTGCAATGAAATGGCTAGGGACCTGAGGCGTGGTGTTCGAGGTTATAGGCTTCATTTTTGATCTTCCATATGCAGCTTTCTCGCCACACCTTGGTGTTGAATCTAGTTCTCGGCCTAGTGAGCTTTCCATCGTCGGCATTGGGGGCTGTGCTTCTTGTTGAAACTGAACTTGCAACCATGTCTCGAGTAATGGCCAATGATGGCCATGTTGGCCTTTTGATAAAAAGTCGCTCAGAGAAGCAATTACGTTGTACGGCGACTTGGTATAACATAAATGCAATCGGGGCTGCGGCGCAAATACCTTATTCGAGATCTGTGCTCGTCCCCACAAACATTCAGCAAACCATACAAACTGGCCTTTCAGCAACATTTAATGAATTTCTTACTTGTACCGTAGTTCAGTAAATTACGTTTAAATTGCATGTTGGCAGTCTGACCCGCTTTGATTGCTTGTCTAGCAATTCAACGCATCTGTACCAGTTCGATGTCACCATTCTTTGCTGCGCTATCAAACTCCACCCCCCAAGAGTTGTAGTGCTGTGGAGAGCGACTGGCGCTTACTCCAGTAGCCGACCCACGGGTCAACCTTCTGGAACGAAAGATGTTCGCGCGCCGAGCGAATCGTCCAGTGAGCACCACTGCGCAACTGCCCGAGTTCCTCCCAGCTCACCGGCATCGACACTCCCAGCCCTGGGCGCGCTCGAGCTGAGTACGCTGCCGCGGTGGTAGCACCCTTGCCGTTCCTGAGATAGTCAACAAACAGCTTGCCAACCCGGTTGGAGGGGCCACTCTTGGCCACGAAGCGGCTGGGGATCGTTTTGGTGACGTGCTCGACCACCTCTTTGGAGAACGCCTTCACCTGGTCGTAGTCCAGCTTCGGGGTGATTGGCACGACCACATGTAGCCCCTTGCCACCCGATGTCTTGAGCCACGCCTCCAACTGGAGCTCGCTCAGGAGGGCGCGTATCAGCACTGCAGCTTCTTGGATGTGCTGCCACGTGGTGCCCTCACCTGGGTCCAGGTCGAATACCACACGATCGGGCAAATCGATCTTCCTGGCCGTCGAATTCCACGTGTGGAACTCGATTACGTTCATCTGCGCGGCACTGGCCAGTGCCTTGGCGTTGGGTACCTCCAGGAGATTGGCATGGCCGGGCCAGATATCGGAGGCGAACTCGCGGATACCTGGGATCGACATCTTGTCGTCGTGCTTCTGAAAGAACTGATGCCCCGTGATGCCGGTCGGCGCTCTGACCAGGGCGACCGGGCGTGCACGCAAGTGGGGAAGCATCCATTCCGCCACGCTCTCGTAGTAACGGACCAGGTCGAGCTTGGTGATTCCCGTGCTTGGATCGATAACTCGTTCTGCGTTGCTGACTTTGACGCCTGCGGCGGCAGGCTTGCCCGCCGTGCTCTGCCTCACGCCTTTTTGCATGGTGGGGCCGTCAACCACTTTGGCAACTTCGCGCACGATGGCGGTGGCGGGCTTGTCGGTACGCAGAGCGACAAACGACGCGTGGCGGATCTGTCCATCTGAGGTCCACTCCCCAAATTCGACCTCGGCAACCAGTTTTGGCTGCACCCAGTGCTCGGTTCCGGGCGCGCGCTTCGACCACCGCCCGGGTTTGGCGACGCCGGCGACGAAGGCGGGTTTCGGGGTATCCAGCGGGGCAAGCTGCTTGTAGAGCGCTGCCGCTTCAGCCGCTTTCCAGCCGGTACCAACGCTGCCCACTGACACCAGATCGCCCTGGTCGTTGTGCACACCTAGAAGAAGGCTGCCAATCGAGGTGGCTCCGGTGGTACGCGTGGTGAAGCCACACACCACGAACTCCTGGCGTTGCTTGCACTTGAGCTTGAGCCATGCATCACTGCGCTTGGAGATGTAGGTGGAGTCGCTGCGCTTGGCCATCACCCCTTCCAGCTGCATCTTGCACGCTGTCTCCAGCAGGGCCTGCGGCGAGGCTGGAAAGTCTTCGCTGAAACGCACAGCGTTGCTCCCCCTTTCTTCCAGCACGCTCTTGAGTAACGTGCGACGGTGCATCAACTCCACCGCTCGCAGGTCGTACCCCTCAAAGAATGGCACGTCGAACAGGAACAGAACCATTTCGACCCGAGCGCGCTTGTCGAAGGCTTTTTGCAGCGCGTTGAAGTCGGGTTTGCCGTTGGCCCCCATCACCACCAACTCCCCATCCAGCCACCCAGACTGGATACCCAGCGCGTTCACCGCCGCGGCCATGTGGGGCATGCGCTCGGTCCAGTCGTGTCCGTTGCGAGTGAGCAGCCGGGCAGAGCCGCTCTCGACTCGCGCCATGATGCGATAGCCGTCGAATTTGATTTCGTACACCCACTGGCCTTCAGGCACGCCGGTGGCCAGGGTGGCAAGCTGAGGGGCGAGCTTGGATGGGAGCGCCGCCTTCACGGCTCCAGGCATCCCTGGCTGCGCAGCTTCAACCGTTTGCTGGCTTGCCTTGCCGCGCGCTGCAGCGCTGCGCTTGCTCTTGGACACTGGTGGCGTGGCGGGCGTTTTCAGGGGCTTGGCGATTACGCTGTCCGGCAGCGCGGAGACGACATCAAATTCAGCCTTGGGCCGGGCAAAACTGTCACGCTTTTTGAAGAGGATCCAAGGTTCCTGCTTTTCACCGCCCTTGGCGATATTCACGAGTTCCCACAGCCCTTCCAGTTTCTGGCCGTGCAGGTGAAAGAGCAGCTTCCCGCGCTTGAGTCCATCGCGAGGATCCCCCACAGGCTCCCACCATCCGTTGTCCCACACGATCACTGTGCCGGCTCCGTATTGCTTCGGAGGGATCGTGCCTTCGAAGCTTCCGTAAGTCAGGGGGTGGTCCTCGACGTGGATGGCTATTCGCCTGTCCTTGGGATCAAAGCTGGGGCCTTTGGGCACCGCCCATGAGAGGAGGACCCCGTCGAGCTCAAGGCGGAAGTCGTAGTGAAGGTGGGAGGCAGCGTGCTTCTGAACGACGAAGCTCAGGTTTTCACCAGGTGCGGCCCGCTCACCGCGAGGCTCGGAGGTGATGGCGAAGTTGCGCTTCGACCAGTACCGGGCAAGGGGGTCGATGGCGTCGGTGTCTGGCGAGGGAGCGTCGACAGCCTTAGCTCGGGCACTTTGGGCGGCAGGCATTCCCACACGATAGGCGGGAACGCGGTTACGCGTCTGAGGGCTGGCGCACAGTGGCGCGCGTTGTGGTGTGCAACGTTGGGACCTTGCTCGGCGGCGGACGCATCCACCAGGAGAGCACGGCAGCAGACAGTGACACGAGTAAGTCCTGTAGCTAAGTTCTGTTTTTCAGCGTCAGGTAGCTTGCCAAAAACGGCGTTCATCGGGCAGAATTCCCGCGCGGTGTACCGACTCCGCACCTCCCGCGTGGTGAAGCCCCAAGCATCGGACGTCAGCAGTGAAAGCACCTTGTGCCCCACCATCCTTTTGGTTTGCACGGTGAAGCGGGATAGCTGTGCTCAACCTACAAGGAATCGGTATGTACCCCGCTCTCGCGTCTTATCTCGCGGCTATCGGCTGCGTGGTTCCAACGAACATGGAGCGTCCAAAGCGCTTTGCCAAAGAACTCCAAAAGCTGAGCCCGCGCCTAACGCTTGCACAGTGTCAGACGGCCACATCTCATGTCTATGGGCATCAAGATTGGCATGGACTTCAGAAGGCCTGCAGTGCCCAGTCTCCAGGCGCACCTTTCGACAACGAAATGGATGTGGAGGATTCAATCGCCCGCGAAGACGCACAGACGGCAGTCATCGTGTATGAAGTCATGGGGCTCGATCCCGAAAATGACTACGAGGCGCCTGAGGACAACAGATTCAAAGGCACAACCGGTTCAGAGTTCGAAACATATGTACGCAGTTCAGAACTCCATTCGCTTGTGCGAATGCAGAATGCCCTCAATCGGCTAGACAAGCTGCGCTGTCAATGGTTTGTCTTCGAGCAGTCTCCGACCCACAGCGAACGCAGACCATCGTTTTCCGTTGAGGATGCCGATGGTCAAATTGCGACTCAGGAGTTCATGTCGACGTTGCCGCAGCGTCTGGCGCAGTGGTGGCGGGTAAACGTTCCACATCAGGCGGAGGTTGCCGACTCCATCGAGAGCCACCCTTGGGACAAAGACCGAGCAACGAGCATCCTTGGGTTCGCACGTTACTGGGGAACGCTCAACGTTCACTACGCTCATACGATCGACTTCATGATGGGGCTGGGGACTGCGTACCTGTTTGCCCAGCAATTCACTCAGGCCCTCATGTCCGGCATCAATCTGGATGCCTTGACAGCGATGAAGGTGAAGGAGATGCGAACCTCGTTTTTATACGAGTTTATGTATGCCTACCCTCGTGATGACTTCGTCGTCGCGGGCCCGGAAGCACTTGCAAAAAATGGCAAGGATACGGTCAAGGTCCTTTCAAACCCAAAAAGCAAGCGCGGCGTGTGGAAGCGCTGAGCAACCGCTGCGCTGAGTGGAAAACGCCAATCAGGCTGGCTTTGCGAACTTCGCACTCAGGATCGCGTGCAACTCGCGCGCGGCCTCTTCGTCCAGGCGCACGCTGGTGTACTTCGCTCGGCGGCTCAAGCCTGTGTATTCCTCAATCGAGAGATCCACAAAGGCAGCACCGTCCCGGGACTTGATGCGCGTGATGCTGGCGAGTTCGTCACAGGTGTCCTTGGAGTGCACCGTCATCTCCCACCAGCCGTAGCTGTCTTTGGGTTTGACGTCGACGGTTTGGCTTCGGCGAGGGGGGTGGTCGATGGCCATGGGGTGTTCCTTGTGTGGAGAAATTTGCTTTCTGACGCCCTGCAACCGCCTCAGGCGGTCATGACACGGTCGGGGAAGCGGTGTGAGCCGACGTGGACGTATTCGAGGTGCTTGTCGGTGCCCACCCAGCGCCGCTGGCTGAGTTCGGCCGCCAACGGGAGCGTGAAGGTGCCAGCGCAGGGAATGGCGATCAGGCCGCCTGGTGGGCAGAAAAATTCCACGAGCATCTGCGCCAGCTTCAGCGGCATCACCGCGCCGTGGCGAGGCAGGCCCAGTTCATCCGTCACCTTGCGCAAGTCGCGCTGCGAAGGGCAGTTGTGGGAGACATCAATCAGGTTGCGCAGGATGCGGCCATCGGTCTGTTTGCCGTAGCTGCCGGGCTTGATGCGGTACGCGCCGTCGGCGTTGGAAGCCGTGCGCGATTCACCACCACGTGCGAGCAGCTTCTTGTGGGCTTCGGTGTGCGGCTGCAGCACGCGGCGGTTATCCGCGATGCACAGGCGTGGTTCGTTGCAAAACCAATACACAGGCTCCCATGCGACGCCGAGTTGCATGCGCTCTTTTGATGCCCACGCCACCGGGCCTGGAGGCTTGTTTTTGTTGTGCCAAATGATTTGGTCCATGAGCTTCAGACCCAATCGCTTGTTCAGGGCAATGACCATTTCCTCCCTGTAGGTGCTGCGCTCTGGCGAACCCTGCACGAAGATGTCGTTGCTCACGTTGAGCGCTACGACGCCACCCGGCACCAGGTTCTTCACAATCGGTTCCAGCAGCTTGCAGATCCAGTCTGAGTATTGATCTGCGGTGGGTCCACCATACGCACGAGGCTGATTCAGTGGGTAGGGAGGTGATGAGATGGCCAGCGAGATGGGCTCATCGATGCGCGCGAACACATCTTCGGCATTGCCCCACAGTCCAATGCCCCACTCGGTGCTGAAGCCCAGCATCACCACCTTGGGCGCGGCTGGTGTGAGTTCGGTCTTTGCCTTTGTCGTGGCCTTCCAGACGCCCCGGTGCTCCGGCATGCGCTCCAGAAGCCCCATAGACCGGAGCGTCTGCTGTATCCATCGAACTCTGCGCTTGGCCGGGCTATGGTGCTGCGCGCTTCGTCCGATGGGCGCGCGCTCGGTGAGTTCGTGGCGGATGAGCAGACCGCCGTCGACCAGCTGCTCGTACAGGGCCGCGTTGCTCAGGTTGGGCGTGTCCAGGTAGGTTTTCAGGACGCCATGGAAGAGTTCGAGTTGCATGCAGACCAAGCTACGCGCGAAGTTGCTTTCGTCAAGGCCTCACCCCTCGAAAAAGCAACTTTTTCAAGCTCGTCTTTCCCTCGGTGAAGGGATGAGCAGCGGCAACGTGCGCAAAGGGGCTCGATAGCACGCAGGCGCGCGGAGCCTGGAGCCCTACATTGGCCATGGACGGGCGTCCCGCCCGGGGCTGCAGAGCAAATCCTGGCACTCACCGTTGGCCCTTGCAGGGCTTCGCTCAATCCACCGAACCACATGCCGTACACCATGCCCACCGACGAACTCACTCCTGAACAGCGTGCTTCCCTCAAGACGGACCGGGAGGTCATCGAAGACATCCTGGCGTTGCCAGCACTGGATGACGGGTCGATCTTGATGCTCCCGGGCGAGGTGCAGGCCTTGCGTGAGCGGTTAGCAGCGACGGCACCGGTGCCCAGGCGCGTGGGCGACGCGTTCTACCATGGCTGGCTCCTGAAGACCTATCCGAACGGCGATGTGCTGGTGAGCGCTCCGAACTACGAACCGGCCGCCATGATGATCAACACCCAGGAAGTGCTGGACATGATCGGCAACATCAACAAGGCGATGGATGAGGATGGCGACATCAAGGCTGTGGGCATGAGCCTGCAAGAAGCCGCCAACCTGTCGCTGCAGACGAGCATGCTGATCAAACTCACCCGCTGCATCGTGTCGCAGTTCGCACACGACAGCGATGCAGCTGCACAGGCCTTTTTTGACTCGAACAAGCGACTGAGTTCCGAAGCCGCGGCGCCCAACGCGCAGCCTTGAGCGCTTGAAGGTCCGCCCCTTCGTGGGCACAACGAAAAATGCCTCCTGCATGACCGCTCGGAGGCATTTTGTTTTTGGCGCTGCAGCGGCGCCGCAACGTGGCGTTTGGCCTTCAGGCGGTCATCATTTCCGATTCGGCGCTTGAGGTGGTGGACGGGGCGGTGGCCGCCTGATGACCGAAGTCGCCCTTGTCCAGGCGCTTCTGGATCCGCTCGCAGCGCGATCCCAGCTCCAGCTCAAGCTGCAGGCCCAGGACGCTCGCCAGCACCTCCGTGTCCCAGTTCGCCTTGTAGCCTCGACGAACCTCTTTGCGCGACGTGGTCGTGAATTCGTGCGCCCACTTGTTGATCCGTACCGAGGGTGGGCACACCGAGTCAGCGCGCAACTCTTCGAGCATGCGCTCCTTGTCCGGCGTGGGCATGCGGTCGACCGTGACGCTGGCGTATTCCAGCATGTCCTGCCAGTCGCGCTCCCACACCTGCATGGCCTCACGGTGAGCCTCGCATGCTGCAGCCAAATCGATGGAGCCAGATCGCAGCAGGTTGTCGATGGCCTGCCAGGTGCGCCCAACCGCTTGACCCTGACGCCACTGTGCAATGAGTTCCTGCAGATCAGCCGTTGACAACACAGCCATCAGCTGTCCCCCATCAAGCCCGTACTGATCTGGTCGCAGGGCGATTGCGTAGGGCGCGATGTGCGCCACGTTGCTTCGGGCAGTGGCGAAGCGCGCCATTCCGAATTGGGGCAGCACGAGGGCGGCGGCGGCTTTTTTAGAAGGGGTTGCGGTCTTTGTCATGCACTGCAGTTTGCCGCTGGCTGCAGGGCCTCAGTGGTGCTCAACAGCCCCCTTTGGGCTTGTTGCCGCAAAGGAGGTGGGAATCCATCACGGACGCCCGGTGCGGTTTATCACCGGCTGCCGAGGGCACCCTCAGGAGGCGGCTTCCAATGCCCTTTTCGCCGCCAATTTGCTCATCTTCGATACGCGGGCGATGGTCTCAAGTTGCTTGGCGCGCGGGGTGACGTTGCCCTTTTCCCACTTGTACACCGACAGAGAGGACGAACCCAGTACGGTTGCCATCTCAGCCTGCGTGAGACCCAGACGCTGGCGGGTGGCTGCGAATTCCTTGGCGTCGAACAAATTGACCTTCTTTTCGCGGGCTGTCTTCATCTGCGGCTCAAGCGCGGGGGCAGCTTTTGCAACCGCCCGTTTTGCCGTGCGCAAGCCGACCTGAAGGTCATGCAGCTGGCGCTTGACGGCGGCGAGTTCGGTGCGATGAGCCGCAACTGCCTTGCGTAGCGAGACGATCTCATTTCGCATTTCCTTCTTCGCAACTCTGGCAACTTCCTTCTTCCAGGTATCGGCAAAACTTGTCATCGCGATTCGTCCATTCAGCTATTGGTCAGGACTTTGATCGTAAACGATGTTTACTATCGGAATTTGAAGGCCCATTGCTTTGCCTTGGGTCGCAGCTTCGTCGGTTAGGCTCGGGTTTCAGCGATGCATTCGAATAGCGCTTCACCTGGGGAGGAAATGTGGCCTATATCCGTCGGTTAGAAATTCGGAATTTCCGTTCGATCAAAACGCTTGACTGGGCACCCAGTGCCGGCATCAACTGCTTGATCGGGCCCGGCGACAGCGGCAAATCCAGCATCCTTGACGCCATTGATCTGTGTCTGGGTGCAAGGCGAAGCGCAGGGATCTCCGACACGGATTTCTTTGGCCTGAACGTCACGGCTCCCATCGTCATCGCGGTGACATTGGGGGGCTTGCCCGACGAGCTTCTGAGCCTGGACGCCTACAGCGATTTCCTGCGTGGGTATGACGCAGCAACTGGGCAGATAGAGCCCGAGCCGCGCGCAGACATCGAGACGGTGCTGACTCTGCGGATGGAGGTGGCATCAGATCTTGAGCCCACATGGCTTTTGTATTCTGAACGTGCCGTCGAACAACGCATTGAGCGCGGGCTCTCCTGGAAGCACCGTGGATCACTGGCACCCGCACGAATCGGCAGCTACGCGAGCATGCACCTCTCCTGGAGTCGCTCTTCAGTTCTCAACCGCCTCACAGAGGAGCGGCCTGAATTGGGGGCGGAGCTGGCCAGCGCTGCGCGCGACGCTCGAACTGGATTCGGCAACCAGGCGGGCGCCCAACTCGCCGATGCCCTGCGAGTTGTCACGAACACCGCCGCTGATCTGGGCGTTCCTGTTGGCCAGGCTCAAGCCCTGCTGGACGCGCACGTCGTGTCGATCGGTGACGGTGCCATAGCGCTTCACAACGCGGCCGGCATACCGCTGAGATCGCTGGGCACTGGCTCTTCACGGCTGCTCGTGGCAGGGCTGCAGCGCCAAGCCGCGCAGGCAGCGACCATCGCCTTGGTCGATGAAGTCGAATACGGGCTGGAGCCCCATCGCCTCAAACGCCTTCTGGACTCTCTGGGCGCGAAAGATCCGGTCATCCCGCTGCAGGTCTTCATGACCACGCATTCACCCGTGGCACTGCGCGAGTTGTCGGGTCATCAATTGTTCATCGTCCGGGGACAGGGCGCTCGGCACGAGATCCTGAGTGCGGGAACCGCCGCTGATGTCCAGAGCACCCTTCGAAACGATCCAGAGGCGTTCCTCGCAAAGTCCATTCTCGTCTGCGAGGGAGCCAGCGAGGTCGGCCTGGCCCGTGGGCTGGACCAGTACGGTGTCGAACTCAAACACCCATCGTTTTTTGCGCTTGGCGGCGCTTATGTGAACGCCGGCGGCAGCACAGCGGACCTCTGTCTTGAGCGCGGGCTTGTTCTGCGAGGTCTGGGCTACCGTGTGATGGTGCTCATTGATGCGGACAAGCCCCCGTCGCCCGCACTTGTGGCAAAGCTGACTGCTGCGGGTGGCGACCTCCTCACCTGGCGCACCGGTCGCGCACTGGAGGACGAGTTGTTCATGAGCCTGCCAGTCGCGGCTGTGGACACCCTCGTGATGTACGCCATCGAACGCATGGGGCGCGAGGTGGTGGAAGAACACATCAAGTCGAAGTCCGAGGGAAAGCGAACCCTGGAATCGATTGAAACAGAACGGGCCGCCATGGGCGCCTACCTCGTGCCGACGCGCGAACTTTTGGGCCGCGCTGCCCGTGTCAGCAGGAACGGCTGGTTCAAGAACGTGTCCGCCTACCAGCACATCGGCCGCACCATCGTCGGACCGCACGCCCAGACCAGCGAAGCTGGATTTCTCACCCTTCTGAACAGCCTGTGGGCCTGGATGCATGCCGCCTGAACTCGATCTCCTGGCGGTGGCGCGCGGCTCGGTGACGGCGCCTGCGGGCTGCGGCAAGACACAACTGATCGCGGACACGCTGGCCGCGCACAAAGGCTCCAAGCCCATCCTGGTCCTCACACACACCAACGCGGGGGTCGCTGCGTTGCGCGCGCGCCTGACACGCGCTGCCATCCCCAGTTCGGCTTACCGACTCTCGACAATTGACGGCTTTGCCATGCGGCTGGTGGGCAAGTTTCCGCTTCGCAGTGGTCTGCCCGCCCACGTGCTCGAACTCAACAACGCTGCACAGGACTATCCGGCGATCCGAGAAGCCGCGGCGACCCTGCTGCAAGCTGGCCACATCACCGACGCGCTGCGTGCGACCTATGCGCGATTGTTGGTGGACGAGTACCAGGACTGCAATGCGGTGCAACACCGCATCGTGGCCTGGGCAGCCGTGGTCCTGCCCACGTGCGTGCTCGGAGACCCCATGCAGGCCATCTTTGGATTCGGGGCGAACCGGCTGGTGGATTGGTCAACTGATGTCGAGACCCAGTTTCCTGCGGTTGGATCACTGCAGACTCCATGGCGTTGGAGGCGCGCCGGTACTGAAGACCTCGGCCAATGGCTGCTTCGCGCGAGGGCGCTGCTTCAGGATGGCCAGCCCATTGACTTGCTGGCCGCGCCTGCCGAGGTTCAATGGGTGCAGCTGCAGGCCGCCACGGCTGATGAGCAGCGCAGACAGGCGGCCAGAACGCGGGGACGCAACGCCCAGGACAGCGTGCTGATCATTGGGGACGCATTGAACGTCCGTGGCCGGCACCAGCTGACCAGCCAGACGCCCGGGGCCACTGTCGTGGAGCGGGTGGACCTTGTGGAGCTGGTGCAGTTCGCCAAGGCCTTCGAGCCTGTTGGCCCCAATTCGTTGGTCCTCTTGGTGGAGTTTGCGGCGACCATCATGACCGGGGTGGGCGCGGCGGCGTTGTTGGGCCGTGTGCGCATCCTGCGCGAGGGCCGTCCCCGCAATCCGGCCACACCGATTGAAGCGCTGGCGGTGGCCTTCGCCAATGCCCCCGGCTTGGAAGCGGCAGCTCGCCTACTGCATGCTTTCAGTCGCCAGTCGGGTGCGCACATCTACCGCCCCGAAGTGCTTCGATGTTGCCTTACTGCCCTGCAGGCGGCTGCCGGCGGTGCCTGCACGCTGCATGCGGCGGCCTTGAAGGCGCGCGAACGGCAGCGCTTGCTGTGCAGGCCACTGTCGCGGCGCGCTGTCGGCAGCACCCTGCTGCTCAAGGGGCTGGAGGCTGAGGTTGTGGTCGTCCTGGAGCCCCAGAGCATGAACGCGCAGCATCTCTACGTGGCACTCACGCGCGGCGCCCGCCAGATCGTCGTCTGCTCTCCTACCCACCTTCTGACGCCCGCGGCTTGAAAGACGTTGGACACGCTTGCGACTCTTGCGGGCGTTGCCACAGAGAGTTGGTGGCACGCATGTTGAGAATCTTGTCAGGCCCGTGAGAATTTGCCAGATGTTCTGAGAATGGATGTGCCGTGGCAGCATGCGCGAACTGGGCCTTCATGGGGGGCGCCAGTGGGCTGGAGGGCACTGGGAATCATTCCTCGCGTAGGCATTCTCACTGTCTGTGGCAATTTTCTCAATTTTCGAGACCACGACAAACCAATGAGAAAAGCCCGCGAACCAATGTGGCGCGCGGGCTTTGCAAAGTTGCTTTGAGTCCCAGAGGACAACACCGCTCAGGCGGCATGCATCGTCGGTGAGTTCAGGCTCATCAGATCGATCATCGTCAGCAAGGAGTGCGACGCACCGGACATGGGCCCCGAGGTCAACTCGTTGAGGTTCTCGGTGGCTCCAGTGCCCTGGGGCAGCTCGAAGGCCGAGAAGATCTTCATGTCAGGATTGGCATCCGAGCACTGTTCGATCGCGTGGTGGATGTCTTCGGCCCTGCAGCTGAAGTACATCGCGCCGTCGGCAAACCCGTACATCACGATCCAGTCTTGCAAGCTGGGATCACCAGCTGCGTAGCCTGCATCGAGGAGTTCGACCGCTGCCTTCCGTGGCGCGGTGGCTTCTTCGAGGGCTGGGAAGTCCACGAAAAGCGGCTTGCCTGCCTTGGCATCGTCCAACATCTGCTGGGTGATGTCGCTCAGGATCTCGACGCCGAAGTACTCAAGCACTGCGTCAGTGGCGCGGACCTCGAAAGGACCGTAGTGGCCACGCTCGACAGCGTCGACGAAATCGTCGTTGCTGCCAGGGCGGTCGCGCAGGCTGTGGATTTCCAGCAGGTTGAGCGTGTGCAGGTAGTCCGTGGCGTCAACGCGTTCGACCGCCCCGCAAGGGATGGCCATGTCGCGAATCCACTCCTGGGGCTGGAAGTCCACGATCAGGCGGCGGGCGTTGGGATGGGTGGTAACTGTGGTGTTCATGAAATGAATCTCATGGATGAGCAGAGCGCCTCTCAAGGAGGCGGCCTCTGCACTTGGTTCAAGGAATGACGCGAAGGCCGTTGCGGCTTTTCAGGTCGTTGAGGTTGCGACTGCAGCGGTGGGCGAACATCAGATGAACGCGCGCCCAGGCGCCGTAGTTGCGCGCCAGATCGCCAAACCCTGCGGCGACCTGACGCCCGTCGACCCCTTCGCGCAGTTGCGGGAACTGCCTGGGATGTGGAGTGAGGCCATCGTGGGCATAGCGAGCGAAGCGGAGCGCTTCACGGCGGTTGTTGCGGGCCTTGGCCAGCGATTCCTCCATCTGCAGGCCAAGAAACCGGGCCCTGCCGAGGAGCGTCGAGTGGTGAAACAACTCGCCGATTTGCTTGGACAGGCGTTCGGTGCAGATCAGGCGTGCCTTGTGACCGGCGCGGCGTGAATCCAGACCATGCTCGCGGAGCATCAGGTAGATCGCTTTGCGTGCTTTTTGCATCACAGCCCCTTACAGAGCCATGGCGTCAGCTTCGACCAGCTGGTCGGGCAAGCATTCCACCAGGAAGCCGTCGTCTTGCAGGGTGAAAGCAACCAAACCATCCTCGCTGATGGCTTCGGTGCTGTGTTCCTGCATGTAGGCGCGTACCTTGGCGCTGTCGGACGCGGAAATCGCCACGGTCTTGCCGCCGGGCTTCAGGAAGCGGCGCCAGAGATCGGGGCTCTTGCTGGGCAGCGGACCGTTCATGACCACCGGATTGAATTCCAGCTTTTTGGGCTTGACCAGGCTGCGCAGGGTGATGGGAAGTGTCAGGAGAAGATGCATTGGGGAGTCCTATGGGAAAAGGATGGGTCCGCAGATGCACCTACCCCTGCCGGAGTTGGTCCACCTGCAGAGGGAGGGAGGAGTTACCGGAAGGGAATGGGCGATGGCGCTTGCGCGCAACGCCTACATGGCATGGCCGTGTGAAGAAGATTGTCTGGGTGATCGGCCGATCGCGCCACTGAATCGGGCCAGTGCGAGTTTCTTACGATCCTGACCAGATGCGGAGCAACTCACGCTCGACATGACTGCGGTGCACCAGCGGATCACCCGGTCCGGACATCGTGCTGGCACGGCGGTAGCGTCGGGGCGCCAGGCCTGTGTAGTAGAGCCTGGCCACGGTGGGAATGCGTTGCATCACCTCTTCAACGTTGATGGTGCGCGCGCGCAGCCTTTCCAGCTGAGCCTCGGCTGCGTTCAATCTCGTTTCGAGCACGATGGCAGACCTGTTTTGGGGATCGATCAGTTCCTTCTTTGACTGAACGCCACGCGCCGCCATCACGTTGAGTCGCGCCAACAAGCTCAACGGCTCCCCATCCTCGCCCCGGGACGGTATCGCCAGACCGTCGAGGTATTGCTGAATGTTGCGAGCCTCACCCAACAGCCTCTGATCATCCGAACTCAAAGCGGTGCCCAAGATGTTCGCTTTCAACCAACCGACGCGCGTGCGGTCTTGCGCGTGGATTGCTGGTGGCTCCGGTTGGACGCGGTAGGGTCATCCTCTAGGATCGACCCGATTCCAGCGTCGCGCTCGTGCCCCACCATCCATTCGCCGAGGAACATCGATGGAGTGGTGATGCGGATGTCTCGAAGCATCACACAAAGGCCCTTCGGACCAGACGACAGGTAGGTGGAGTGCTTGGCAATGGCGGTCACGCGCAGGTCCATCGCCTCCAGGATTTCTTCACACGCTGCACGTCGCTTCTCACCGCGTTCTTTCGTATCTAGCTTGTTCGTGATTCGATCCCAGTGCACTTGCACCAGCTTGGCATGTTCCCCTTTGACCGTGTCGCCAGCGTCCAGCAGATCGAAGCATTGTGTGACGATGCCCTCGGCAATTTTCTTCGCCACTTGTTCGCCCGCAAGCTCCATCCACTTCGCGCCCGCGTCCACTTGATTGGCAAATGCACCCCATGTGCTGTTGGGCGATGCGTGGCCCATCAACATGCGAGGAATGACATAGGCGCGCGGAATCAGTACCGGTTCCACTCCGTGATCGCCGTGCTCAACGGTGAGTGGCAACTCAAAGCCTGCTTCAGCATTCAGTGCAGCCTGGATAGCCGTGGCGTGCTGAGCGAGCAATGCGCAAGCGGCAGGGCCCCTGGCCAGAAGGCGCAAGGATCGGCCCTCAGAGAACCATGTGGCAATGCGCAACTGTTCAGGCTTGCTGACGTCGCGTTGACCGATGGACCGAGGTGGCAATCCAATGTTGTGTTGTTGGTTCAACCGCGAGAACAGTTTTCGCACGTTGGTGCCATTGGGTTGCGCACCAGGAAAAACAGTCTTCAACGTGAGTGCGAACAGACGGAAGTCCATTTGGCGGTACATGGTGTGGTCCTATGGTGCAGGGCGTGGGTCAATGGCTCAACATGCCAATCTAGCGCTCTAAATCCCCTTCGAGGGGGCGGCAATGGGTCGCTTACCGGGCGTTGACCCAACAACAGATGACAAAAAAATCCCCCGAAGCTTGTGGCCACGGGGGATTGAGGGTGTCAGACGCGCAGTCTTCAGTTGGGATCGTTGGTGACGAACCTGTAGAACATCTCCAGCACGCCATCGCGCAACTTGAGGATGTCCGGCTGGAACTCATCTTCGTCAGGCCGATAGCCGACGATGTCCACGTAGAGGTCGTTCATGCCTTTGCGCCCATGCACGATGCGCTGGGCAAGGATGTCGCCACTTGGGTTTCGGATCTCGAAGAGCCAGGTGTCTGCCGGCGTTGGGTGCAGGCCCGCGAGGATGACCTCGTAGACCAGTGACTTGCCCAGCGGCCAGTCCGTGCTGTGCACCTGCTTGAGCGAGTCCGAGTAGACCGGGATCGGTCGGAAGTCGTCTTCGTCCATGTAGGCGGTGATCGGACGAGTCTGCTTGCTGTGGGGCACCGTCTCGTAGATCACGTCGTCAAGGATGCGCTCCCGCACCTCATCGAGGTCTTCCAGGTTGGTGTTGTTGAGCACCCACTTGGCGAACTGGGTCACGCCCTCGCTCTTGATGTCGTCGGGCACTTCCACGTCCATCACGACCCGCATGGGGACGAGGATGTTCGTGGTGACCTGGATCGTTTTGGTTTTGATCATGATGTGTCTCTGTTGCCAGAGCCACCTGCCCCACTGGGGCAGGTGGCCCCGGTGGGTTGAATGGATCTTCGTTGTCAGGCAACAGCCCAGACGCCCTCTTGCTTGCGCTGGAAGATGTCTGCGTGCAGTTGCAGTGTCTGGCGAACCTTGGCGCGCCAGTGCTGGTTGGTTTTGAGCTGCTCGGGTGCGGCCGCTGCGATGGCTGCGTACAGCTTTTCCAGAGGTGCCACACCGCCAAGGGCTTGCAGCACCAGTCGCACGATGTTTTTCCAGGTGCCACTCACGCGCTGCTGTCCTTCCTTCACGATCGTGGAGAGAAGCACGACCGCTGAGACGGAGCGCTTCTCCCAGAGGCAAAGATACTCATGTTGAATCCGGGGCATTTTCATTGCTCCGTAGGACTTGAAGTCCGACACGCAGTTGTGCTGCGTTTTGATGATGACCGCAGCCAGTTCGTTTGACGGCATGCGCGCCAACATCTCGGCCATGTAGCAGGTGTATTTTCCGCCCCGCCTCCAATCACCGATGAGGGTCCCGTAGTAGCCACCGGGTCGTGTTGCTCTACGCTGATTGAGCAAGACCATTTGCATCTTCTCGTGGAAGTCTGCATCGTCAATGCACTGGCTGAGGTCAGCGGGGTCGTTCTTGTCGCCCCACATTCCACCTGGCCCAGCATACTTAATCATGCCCGAGTAAGGGGCGTGTGACACGATCAGATCGGCGTGCTTGCCCACCTTCGTGAGGATGTCATCCGAGACCGCGTCGAAGCCCTCGAACAGGTCCAGTCCGTACGCCTCGATCCCCATCTCTTGGGCCACTTCGATGCTGGTGCCGCCGCCCACCATGGGATCGACGAACACCTTGGGTTTGACCTGTTCGAACAGCTCGCGGTAGAGATGGCCAGAGGCGTTGCCTCTCCACTTGCTGTTGCCCCATGGGCCTCGGTCGGGATAGCTGACCACGCTGCTGGCCATGCCAGTGCGCTTTGCGTTTTTGTTTGTCATGTGTGAATGCTCCGAATGGATCGAAGGAGCCACACCCCCTCAGGGAATGTGGTTCCCGAGGGTTTAGTTGAATGACTTGAGCGTGATGTTTTTGCATACGCCGAGTCGACAGGCAAAAGCCAGAGTCAGCGCGATCATATGAAGGCCGCGCACCTGGTGCAAACCAATCCGGCCAGGGCATGGCGCTTCGCTCAGCCCGTATCGGTTGCTTGAGGCCGATCAAGGGGCGTGGATTCGCCCCATCTTGCAGTTCTAGGAATTTGTCGCTACGATAAATCCAGCGGCCTCAAAGGGTCGCTGCGGACTCAAGGGGCCGTTGCGCTGGCGTGCAGAATCTCGACAAGAACCCGGACAGCTTGAGTCAATCCTAGTCTCAACGATTCATCCTTCCTCGCGGTGAGAGCCAGCATCACTACGAGCAACACAGGAGAATCGCATGGCAATTTCCCCCTTTGTTTTTTCGTCTGAAAACCTGCCGCGGCACAAGGCCAAGCAGCTTTACAAGGCCTTCCCACATCTGAAACTCTCTGTCGCGCAGGAGGCCACTGCTCGCGCCTTGGGCTATTCGTCGTGGTACGAATGCATCCATCGTGGGTCAAGCGGAGAAGCCAGCTTGTCGGACCAACAGGCTGGACTCCCCGTTCGTGTCGGTCGGTACTACCACCAGGCTGGCGTTGTCATGGGTCTGGGCATTGCGCCACTCGAAGCAGATCTGTGGGTGCGCGCGTGGGGGCTGACGGGCAATCCGACCTTGGCCCCAGAGTCAGGCATCCCCATGTACTTTCGCTGGAATGACACCTTGGAACGCCTTGAGCGCGGTGAACTCAGCGAAGAAGATGTGAAGGCAATGTGGTGGGCCCACGATTCCAAGTACCCGGGTGTCGACATGCCTGTGCGTGTCTGTCCTGGCGTGATCTTGGGCCCCCTGGGCCGGTACCCGCACTACGCTGTGCATCCTGAGATCAACGCGCGCATTCCGATTTACCTTCGAGGCCCTTCAAGCCTTTACCACATTGAAGACGACTACGACGTTCTTGCCATGTCGGTTGCGGGCTTCGAGGAAGAAGGGTATCCAGCCGACTCGTTCATTCAGCACCTCGACAAGTTCCAGTATGAGTGGCACCTGGGGAAGAAACACCCCAGTTCGAGCGTATCGCTGCTATCAGCACTTGAGTCTGCCGCCATGTCTTCCCCCGAGGCCATGGTGGTCATTTCTCAACGGACGCAACCCGACCTGAATGGCAGATCCGATCCCGACCTTTGTGCACTCGCCTGCTTGCGGGGCCGAGATTTTGCAGCCTTCCTTCGCGCGAAGGGGGTCATCGACGTCTCAAAAGTCGTCTGGTATCGGGACGTTGATGCCCTCCAAGCTGCTTTTTTCGGTGGCGATTGGAACTTCTCCAATGCTTGTTCCCTGCCCGTGTTTTCGCATGCTCACAAGCACCAGCCTTCACTGCCTCTGTACAGCTATCCGTTCAAACAAACACCAATGCACAGCGATGAATACACGACGATGTTTGAGCGCTTGTGCCTGTTGCCACTTGATCAAGACTACTCAGGCGACGGGGGAGACGATGACGACGACCGCGCAGATGAGACCGACCCTGTTGGGCCAGCGCCAATTCTTGAAGAGATGCTTGAGCAGTGAAGGCGCCGAGCTGGCAACCATGCCGATGTAACTCAAGCTAGAGGCCTGACGTTTCAGTGGCCGCAAACAAAATAGCGCACGGTCTTTCGACGCGTGCGCTTCTTTCTAGGTGTGCCCCACGGGGCAGACAGGCGTGGGGCAAGCCCCTCTCCTGTCGATGCAATCCTCAGATGGTCACCGGCCGGGCGATCCGTGCGTCAGTGCCGGTGGCGATCCGCGCGAGCGCGGCACCCATCCAGCGATCCATCTCGGCGCAACGATGAACCATGCTGTTAGAGTGACCGCGCTGGTGCGCCTTGATGCGGGCGCCAAGGTCAAACGCCATGCTGTCGGCAGATGCCATCCAGCTGTTGGACGCCATCTCTCCAAGGCAGTCGCCTTTGACCCCGAACAGGTGCAGGCGTGACGTCTGAGGGATCAGCGGGCGCAAGCGCTCCAGGACCGCGTACAGGCCGTGTGTGGGGTGTTTGAGAGAGCGCCTGCATACCGAGCCCACCCCGATGAGTGCGGGAGCGCCCAGCCAGGGCTCCCATCGTTCCCACACACGTGTCATCAGTTCCAAGCTCTGCTCGTAGTGAGCAGCGTCCCAGCCCTGAATCACCGGTACCGGTGGTTTGAGCATGTTGGCGATTGTTCTGGCCGAGCAGGTTTTCACCAACTCGTTTTGCCAGGCATAGAGGGTCTGCAGAGCGCCTTCCAGCAGCGTGGCCGTGGCCTTGATGCGGAACTGGATTTCGTCTTCGCTGCCCGCCAGTTCGGGCTCGACGCAGAGGTCCGGTTGTGACCACCAGGACGACCCACAAGAGGTGGCGAACTCAACGTACTGCGACATCGACCACGGGAAGATGCCGGCCATGCCAGCTTGCTTGCCCTTCTTCTTGAACATGAGCATCGCCACGTACCCGGCTGAGTCCATGGCGAAGTCGAGCTCGCTGAGGTCGGTGTACTCGGGGAAGCTGAATTCCTGTTTGGTCTGAGACCAGAAGGCGTTGGCCGAGACCATTGCCGCATATTCCTTGGTGCATGCGTTGAAGGCGAGCTTGCCGCCCCGGTGGGGGATACCCACGCGCATGACCATCTCATCGCTGAGATGGGCGTTGATCTGCCCGATGGGCAAACCCATAAATGAGCCGTTCATATGTCGTTCCTGAAAGTGAGTTCAGGACCGCACACCCCACGGGCGCGAAGTCCCGAGGGCTGAAGGTGAAAAGTGACTTTGCAGTCGTTGATGGGTGCAATGCGCCCGCAGGGTGCCCGGTGGGGGCGGCGGACAGCACCAGAGGTCACGCAGGGTGACTTCAGTGGTTCCGAGGATAGGGGGGCTTCATGGACCTGTCAGGCCATCTGGGTCAGTTTCATCTGCGCTCAAGTCAGGATTGGACAGCCGCCCGGTCAGAGGCTAAGCTGTATATAAACACAGAGTTGAATAACTCTGGTTCGCCGCATCTATCAGTGTGGCGTGAGCGAGATGCAGGTTGCTACACATGTCGTCTCATCGTTTAAACGTTCCACAACCCATCTCAGGAGCTTCCATGTTTTTCATTGACTATGCCCGTTTTGAAGGCAACACCACCCAAGCTAGTTCCCAAGCCATCGCTTTGCTCCAGCATGACGATTTCAAGTTCGCGGTTTTCTCAACATCGCCGGACAGCGCCGATGGCACGGAGAAGCCTGCAGACGGCCCCGAGACCAATTGGCCCTACTTCTCGGCCGCCATTCGCGTTGGTGACAATGTCCACATCTTCGACTCGACGTTGCTCAGCGCCGCGCGCTACCCTCGCGGCAGCGAAGTCCGTGACATTCTGGATGTTGCAGTTCAGATGGGCAGCGTCTACTTCACGCAAGGGGTTGCGGGCTTCACCGCCGGTTTGAGTCCGGAGGCTGCCGCCCGGCGTTTCGCCGGCGTGCCCCTCACTGCGCTGACGAAGGAGACCCGTTCGGATTTTTGGCTGAAGGTGTCGCGCGGTATTCCCGAGTACGAGTTCTTCAAGCAGGCAACCATTTAACGCTTACCAACAGGTCGGGAAAGTTTCCCCGGGGAAATTAGCCGCTGCAACTGGCTTGATCGCTGAGGCTTCGTCGGCCCTGCTGTGCTGAGCCAACAGACAAAAAAGTGCCGGTGTCAAGTCTTTCGCGCAAATCACGCAGGGCTTGAAACCGTATATGGGACAGTAGGTTAGCTCTTTTCGGGGCCGCTTTGCAGAACCGCGGCTTCGTCGGCTAGGAGCCACATAAGAGCGTCGGGAGAGAAAGCCGCATCGCACCGTGTCGTGCTGGATTGCCGAGGAACGGCGGGCCTGTCGCGTCATCATAGCCCAAGAGGCTTGGCGGCATCCAGAATGAAGAACGCGCAGCCGGTGGCTGCGCGTTCGATGGATGCCGTTGGTATGTGACGCCATCATGTCGGCTTCGATGGCGCGCTCCGGGTCGCCGTGCCCTTCCTGAATCCCCGATCCCCCGCCATGAACGCCTCCAGCATGTGCGGGATCAATTTCTCTGCATCGACCGCCTCGCCATACGCCTGCGCGTGCAGCGAGGCGTAGCGGTCGAGGTCGGCTTTCAGGCTTGCCGGGCAGGCGAAGGTCAGCTTGACACTCTCGGTCTTGGGCAGAGGCCCGAGCCGCAGCTTCTTGGTCGTGGTCATTGCGAAGCTCCCCGGTTAAAGAACAGGGGCTGGTACGGCCGCAGCACCAGATCCCGGTTGACGATGATCCGCACCGGCAACCCTGGCCGCGCCGTCAGTGTCGGCTGGATGTTCATGTTGCGGCGGGTGATCTCCTGGCCGACCTGGTTGATGCTGTCTTGCGCGCTATCGCGCCCGGCGATCACGATGCGGTTGCCATCCTGGCGATTCTCCGGCGCGGCCAGCTCGGCGCCTACGCCCAGCAGCGTCGTCAGCACCGCGCCCGAGACGATGCGCTTCCAATGCCAGTCCACGTCGTCCTCCAGGCCGGCGTAGCCCGCTGAATCGGTGCCCACAAGGTTGTCGAGCGTCAGCGATGAGGTATCCGGCAGGATGACCCGGTTCCACACTATCTGCACGCGGCTCTGCCCATAGCTGACCTGGCTGTTGTACTTGCCCAGGATGCGCGAGCCCTGCGGGATCAGCAGGAACTTGCCCGTGGCCGTGTCATAGACCGGCTCCGTGACAGTGGCGATCACGTCGCCCGGCAAGTCCGACTTCATGCCAGTCACCAGCGCGCCCGCGATCACGGTTCCGGCCATCACCTGATAGGGCGACGCCGGCAGCGCCAGATTGCCGGAATTGCGGGTTTCCGTAGAGCCGGCTTTCAGGAACGCCTCTTTCTGGTCTTGCCGGTTCTGTACGGCGGTCGGGTCGGCAGGCTGCGTCGCCACCGATGCCGGCCCGGCCGCGAGTGGGTCGAAGGCCGCGAGCGCGCTTGCACCACCAGGCGCACCCGGTGTCGCCTGCGCCACGGTCGCGGCGGCTTGGCCTTGGCCGCCCGAGCGGAAGAACACCGACGAAGCCGCAGCGGCTTCCGCCTCTTTGCGCAAGGCATCGTTGGGGTCGTGGCCGGGGGCCGCGTAAGCGGCCACGGCCGGCTGCTGCGAGTTCACGATGGCAGGGCCGAGGTCGCCCGGCAGCGGCGGCCCCAGCTCGGGCACCTTCGGCGGCAGCTTCGAGTAGTCGGCCGGCAGACCGTCCAGCCCTTCGGACTTCGAGACGCGATCGACGTTGTATAGCTCGGTCTGTTCGCCTGCGCTGCGCCGCTGCGGTTGCAGCGACCAGATCGTGGCCCCGAGCACGGCGACCGACAGGCCGCCGACAAGGACGGCCAGCGTGCGCCGGTTCAGGCGCGTGACCGGACGCGGCTGGGCGCGCAGCGTCACCGACTCGGGCGCGACCTTGCCCGCCTGTGGCGTGTCGAGGTCGGGGGTGTCGTCCTGGCTCATGGTCAGTCCCTCCGCGCCACGCCGTCCGTGCGCTCGATTCGCACCACGTCGCCCTTGTCACCGCCCAAGCGCAGTTCGGCCGCGCCGAACAGCCGATCCACGATGTAGTACGGCGAGCGGAAGCGGTAGTTCACCAGTTGCCCATCGCCCTGCGCACCGATGACAAAAAGCGGCGGCAGCTCGCCTTGCGCGATGCCGGCGGGGAACTGGATATAGACCTTCTGCCCGTCGTCGAAGGCGCGCAACGGCTTCCACGGCGGATTGCTGCCGCTGATCGCGTAGCGGAAGCGCAGGTTCTCCAGCGACAAGCCGGAGTCCACCGGCGCAGCGGCGCTAGCGGCCTGTGCCTGGCGCTGCAAGGCCAGCATCCGGTCGCGCGGGTACTCCCAGGACACCGATGCCATCCACGTCTTTTCCGTCGAAGCCAGCTCCAGCAGGTACGTCCTGCGGCTGGTGGTGATGACGAGATTGGTCTTGAGGCCCGAGCGAATCGGCTTGACCAGCACGTTCACGCGCAGATCGGCACCGCTGCCGCTGGACGTGTCGCCCACGATCCAGCGCACGGTATCGCCGGCGGCCACCGTCACCAGTTCCTCGCCCGGCTGGAGCGAAACGACGGTCACGCGGCCCACGGCCGCATAGACCTGATACAGCGCGCCATCGGTGAAGGGCCACACCTGAATCGCGTTGACGTAGCCCTCGCGCGTGGGCGCGACGCGGGCCTCGGCATTGGCGCGCGAGACGCGCACCGTCTCGTCGGCCGGCTCCGGCGTGGGCTTGGCGTCCTCGGCTTCGGGCAATGGCTTCAACTGCGCCGGCATCGGCAGCACCTCGGGCACGGCCACCACCTCCACCGGCGCGGGCGGTTCGGGCAGCGGCTGGGCCTGCACCGGCTCATCGAGCGAGATGGTCGGCGGTGGCTTGCCCTGCGTGGCGCAGCCCGCCAGGGCAAGCAAGATCACCGGCAAGGCGGATTTACGGAAAAGATCATTCATGGCTTGGCTCCTTCGGAAGAATCCAGTTCGCGGCTCCACGACAGGCCGTTGACGTAGATGCCCAGGGGGTTCTTGCGCAGGCGTTCTTCGGTGCGCGGCGGCTGGAGCACGATGGACACCACGGCCGTCCACCGCTCCAAGCCCGCCGCGGCGCCGTTGACGTAGCGGCGTTCCGTCCAGCGCACGTTGAAAGACGTGTCGCTGGCGCGCACGACGCTGGTGATCTGCACCGTCACCGACTCCTTGCCGATGCGCGCGAACGGGTCGTTGACCCGTGCGTAGTCGTTGAGCACGGCCGCGCCCTTGTCGGTCGTGTAGTCGTAGGCGTCCAGCCAGTTCTGGCGGACGACGATGGGGTCGATGGACAGCGAGCGCACCAGCGTCACGAAGCGCGCGATGTGGTGCGCGGTCTGCGCATCGTTGGGCCGGTATGGCGTGGCGGCTTCGCCCACGGCGCGTACCTGGCCCGTGTTGTCCACCTCCACGACGTAGGGCGTCACGATGGATTGCGCCGAGCGCCACACCAAGCCGCCGGCCATCAGCAGTGCAAGCGTCAGGCAGCCGAAGGCCATCAGGCGCCAGTTCTTCGCCTGGACGCGCGGCGAGCCGATGCGCTTGTCCCACACCTGGCCGGCAGCTTGGTACGGCGTGGCAGGCTGCGGCGTGTCGGCGTAGCGCACCTGCGGTTTCTTGAATCGCATGGTCAGTTCTCCTTATGAATCGGAATCGCGCAGGCTCGGCCCCTGGCCGGAGCCGCCGCCATCGCCACCGCGCAGCGCGTGGGCGGTGGTGGTCGCGGCGTGGGTGAGTTGCTGGCGGCGATGCAGGCGCTTGGCCCAAGCGGGCTGTTCCTGTGTCTGCGCCGTAGCGGCGCCGGATGCGGCCTCGCCTGCGGCACCCTGACCGGATGCCGCACCCGCGCCGCCATCGGCAGCAGCGCCATTCCAGCCAGCGCGGAAGGGAGCGGCCATGCGTTGCCCGGCAGCGGAAGCGCGGGATGCAGCACCTCGCCCGGCTGCCTGCGCGCCGGTCTTGGCGACGTTGCCCAGGCCCGCCATCGCGCCCTTTGCGCCGCCGCCAGCGGCGGCGGAACCGGCCTGGAACGCCGACTTCGCACTGCTGGCCGCCGACGTGGCGGCGCGCGCACCGCTACCGGCCAGCTTGGCGGCAGCCGGGGCCATGCGCGCACCAGCAGCCACGGCGCCACCCACGCCCGTCGCGGCGGCGCCGATGGCGACGGCCGTGCCGGCAGCGCCGACAGCAGCACCGGCCATTGCGCCAGCGCCGAGCTGCGGCGCACCGGAGACGAGGCCCGTGGCGATGCCAGGGCCGAAAATCCCGAGCGCCAGCAAGGTGAGCGAGGCCAGCATGATGACCAGCGCGTGGTCAATAGACGGCTCGGCGGGATGGACTTGGAACTGAGCGAACAAGCCCGAGCCGATACCGACGATCACGGCCAGCACCAGAACCTTGACGCCGGAGGCCACCACGTTGCCCAAGACCTTTTCGGCGAGGAACGCGGTCTTGTTCCAGAGCGCGAATGGCACCAGCACGAATCCGGCGAGCGTGGTCAGCTTGAACTCGATCAGCGTGATGAACAGTTGGATCGCCAGCACGAAGAAGCACAAGACCACGACCAGCCACGCGAGGAACATCACCACGATGGGGTCGAGGTTCACGAACACTTCGGGAAAGCCCGCCATCTCGCCGATCTGCTCCAGAATCGGCGCCCCGGCGTCGATGCCGGTTTTCGCCAGCCGGCCCGGCTGCAAGAAGTTCTCCATCGTGATGGCCGAGCCGGTGGCGGTGATGCCCAATCCCGCAAACGAGCGGAACACGATGCTGGCCAGCCAGTTGAAGTTATTGATGATGTAGGCGAAGGCACCGACGTAGAGCACCTTGCGCAGCAGCTTGGCGATCACGTCCTCGCCCTGGCCGGTGGCGTGGCTCATGGCCCAATACAGGCCGGCGATCGTCATGTCGATGACGATCAGCGTGGCCGTGAGGAACGCCACTTCGCCCCGCAGCAGCCCGAAACCCGAGTCGATATAAGCGGCAAAGGTGTTGAGGAACTGGTCGATGATGGTCACGTCATTCATGGCGTGTCCTCCGGTTCGGCGGGATCGGCCGGCGCCATGCCATCGGCCGGCTCCTCGAAGCTCGGCGGGATCGGCGGCAGGTCGGCCAGCGTCTGGTATTCATCCGGCCCGGCCTGGCCGGAGAAGAAACGCCGCCGGAAGGCTTCGGCGGCGGCGCGGCAAGCGTCCTCGCCCGTGGCCTGCCGGTCGGCCGCGCATTGCGCGCGCAATGCCTTCAGCCGCACGGGATCGGCGGCCAAGGCATCGGCAAGGTCGTCGGCCGGCTGCTCGCCGCAAGCGGCCAGCAGCACGACACCAAGGGCGAGGACGCATCGCATGGCGGCCTCCCGTCAGTTGCCGTAGAAGTTCACGGACTGCGGCGTGTACGGCGTGCCGTCGCCGAGGAAGCGCCGCCGCACCTCGCGGGCGCGCTCCGTGGCTGCCGCCTGCCGCGCCAGCTCCAGCGATGCCGCCCGGTCTTGCGTGATCTGGAGTCGCTGCGACTGGATCGACTGCTTGGCCTGCAAGGCCAGCAATTGATTCATGGCCTGCATCGCCTGCAACGCACCTTCGGCCGACTGGCTCTTGCCCACAAGATCGGCCAGCACGCTTTCGTCTTCGCCCAGGTTCTGCGACACCTGCGCCTGCATCTGCATGGTGGTCTGCAAGCCGTTGAGCGTGTTCCGCCAACGCTCCTGCGCGTCGCGGTACATCTGGTCGCCGCTGACGGTGGCGGCGTACTGCTCGGGATACAGGCGCGCGAACTCCCGATCCAGATTCGTCACGTCGTAGGCCAAGCCCCTGGCCTGGGCGATCAGCCGCTCGGTGGTCGCCAGATTGGCGCGCAACTGGTTCACCACGCTGGACGGCAGGCTGGCGAGGTTGCGCGCCTGGTTCATCAGCATCTGCGCTTCGTTCTGAAGCTGCTGGATTTGGTTGTTGATCTGCTCCAGCGTGCGGATCGCGGTCAGCGTGTTCTGCACGAGGTTCGTGGGATCGACCACGACCCATTGCGCATGGGCGGTGGCGGTGCAAAGCATGGCCGCGATGGCGGCGGCAATAAGACGCTTTTTCATGGCAGGTTCTCCAGGGGTTGGTCAGCGAGGGAACCCGGCGCGAGGCCGGGGAACGAGGGCAGCAGGTCGGCCGCCCAATCGAGGCCGCGGTGGCGAAGCCAGGCACCCGCGAAACCGGGCACGCCGGCGTCCAGCAGCACGCGGTCTATGTCGCGCTGGTCTTGCGGCGTGGAAGCGCCCGCGAAGGCCAGCGCCGCCGGCCCCAGGTCGAGGTCGAACAGGCGGTTGCCGAGGCGGGATTGGTAGTAGTAGTCGCGCTTGGGCTGCGCGGTGGCGACGATTTCGATCTGCCGCCTGTTGAGGCCGAAGCCCTCGTAGATCGTGCGAATCTGCGGCTCGGTCGCCTGCGGGTTGGGCAAGAAAATCCGACTCGCGCAGCTTTCGATGATCGCGGGTGCGATGCTCGAATCCTTGATGTCGGCAAGGCTCTGCGTGGCGAATATGACGCTGACGTTCTTCTTGCGCAGTGTCTTGAGCCACTGGCGGATACGCGCGGCAAACACCGGGTCATCGAGGAACAGCCATGCTTCGTCGAGGATCAGCAGCGTGGGCGCCCCGTCGAAGCGTTCATCAAAACGCGCAAAGAGGTAATGCAGCACGGCCATGACGGCGGCCTTGCTGTGCATCAGCTCCTCCATCTCGAAGCACTGCACGTCGGCCGTGCCCAGCCGGTCGTGGTCGGCGTCCAGCAGCTTGCCGTGGGCACCGCCGAGCACATAAGGCGACAGCGCCTGCCGCAGCGTGTTCGATTGCAACAGCACGGAAAGCCCCGTCATCGTGCGCTGCTCCACCGGCGCCCCGGCGAGACTTCCCAGCGCCGACCAGATAGCCGCCTTCTCGTCGGGGCCGACCGCCACGCCTTCGTGCAGCAAGCGGCCTTCGATCCATTCGGCGGCCCAGGTGCGGTAGCCCTCGCGGTCGATGCGTGCCAGTGGCTGGAAGGCGATTTCGCCATCCGTGCCCAGGTCGTAGTGCTCGCCGCCCAGGCCCAGGATCGTGGCCCGCATCGAGCGGCCCATGTCGAAGGCGAAGATGCGCGAACCGCGATAGCGGCGGAACTGCATCGCCAGCGTGGCGAGCAGAACCGACTTGCCCATGCCGGTCGGGCCAGCCACCAGCGTATGCCCCACATCGCCGATGTGCGTCACCAGCCGGAACGGCGTCGCGCCCTCGGTGCGCGTGACGATCAGCGGCGGGCCGTCGAGGTGGTAGTTCTTCTCCGGCCCTGCCCACACCGCCGACACCGGCATCAGGTGCGCAAGATTCAGCGTCGAGACGATGGGCTGGCGCACGTTGGCGTAGGCGTTGCCCGGAATGGACGACAGCCACGCATCCACGGCGTTGAGCGCTTCGGGAATGGTCACGAAGCCCCGGCCCTGGATGACGCGCTCCACCATGCGCAGCTTCTCGTCCGCCACGGCGGCGTCCTCGTCCATGACGGTGACGGTCGCCGTCAGGTAGCCGAAGGCGACTTGATCGCTGCCCAACTCCTGCAAGGCAGCGTCCGCATCGGCGGCCTTGTTGTTGGCGTCGGTATCGACCAGCGGGCTTTCCTGCTGGAAGATCGTTTCGCGCAGCAGCGCGATGACGTTCTTGCGCTTGGCGAACCACTGGCGGCGCAGGCGGGAAAGTTCTTTCTCCGCCTCGGCTTTGTCGAGGCAGAGAAAGCGCGTGCTCCAGCGGTACGCAAAGCCAAGGCGGTTGAGGTCATCCAGAATCCCCGGCCAGGTCGAGGTCGGGAAACCTCGCACCGACACCACGCGCAGGTGCTGGTTGCCCAGCATGGGCGCCAGGCCACCGACCAGCGGCGAGTCGGTCAGCAGCGCGTCGATGTGGAACGGCACTTCGGGCACGCCCACGCGATAGCGCCGCGTCGAGATGGTCGCGTGCAGGTAGGTCAGCGTCTGGCTGTCATCGAGCCAGGCGATCTCCGGCATCACGCCGTCGAGCAGGTCAAAGACGCGATCCGTTTCCGCGACGAAGGCTTGCAGCCGCTCGCGCCAGTCCACGCCGGTCGTCGGCGTGTTCTCGTAGAGCATCTTGGCTGCACGGGCGCGGGATTCTTCCGGCGGCAGGTAAAGCAGCGTCAGGTGATAGCCGCTCTCGAAGTGATTGCCCGATTCCTCGAAGGCGGCCCGGCGTTCTTCCTCCACCAGCCACGAAAGCGGCTCGGGAAACTCCGAGCGCGGATAGTCGGCGGCGGCGCGGCGCTCGGCCTCGATGAACAGCGCCCAGCCCGATCCCATGCGACGCAGCGCGTTGTTCAACCGCGCCGACGTGGCGATTAGCTCGCCTTGCGTCGCGCTGTCGAGGTCAGGCCCGCGAAACCGGGCCGTGCGCTGGAAACTGCCGTCCTTGTTCAAGACGACGCCCGGTGCGACCAGCCCGGCCCAGGGCAGCCAGTCGGCAAGCAAGGCCGGGCGCTGGCGGTATTCGGCGAGGTTCAGCATCGCGGCGTCCTCCCCTCACACGTCCAGTAGCGGGCGGTGCTTGATGTGCCGGGCGAAGACCTGCATGAACTGCGGATCGACGCGCGCGCCCCATACCGCCAGCGAATGGCCGACAACCCAGAGCACCACGCCCGGAATCCACAGTTGCAGGCCCAGGCCGACAGCGGCGGCCAGCGTGCCGTTGGCGATCGCCACCGTGCGCGGCGCACCGCCCAGCAGGATCGGCTCGGTCAGCGAGCGATGCAGCGGCACTTCAAACCCGGCCGCAAAGGCATCCGGGGCACTCATACGACGGCCCCGCCGGAGAAGCTGAAGAACGACAGGAAGAAGCTCGAAGCCGCGAAGGCGATGGTCAGGCCGAAGACGATCTGGATCAGCTTGCGAAAGCCGCCCGACGTGTCGCCGAAGGCGAGCGCGAGGCCCGTGGCGATGATGATGATGACCGCGACGATGCGCGCCACCGGCCCCTGGATGGATTCGAGGATGGATTGCAGCGGGCCTTCCCACGGCATCGAGGAACCGGCGGCCTGCGCGGTTCCGGCCATGAACAGCAGCAGCGCGGCCAGCAGCAGTCCTTGCCCCGCAGGGCGTGCCAGGCTGCGCAGCCGTGCCAAGCCGGTCAGGTGAGGAAGCGGATCTACGAAAATACGGAAAGCAGGAACGTGCATCTGCGTCATGGCAGTTCTCCAGGGTGGTTGAGGGACGGGGAAGAAAGGTCGGACTGCGATGGCAGCTCGGGAAATGGCGCATCCATCGCGTCCGCCAGTTGGTAGCCCACGCCGTCGAAGCCGACGACGCGGGCGATGCTCTCGATGCGGCGCTTGCGCCCACGCCCGGCGATGTAGATCACCACGTTGACCGCCTCAGCGATCAGCGCACGCGGCGGGTTCACGGCCACTTCGAGAATCAGTTGCTCCAAGCGCAGCAGCGCGCCGAGCGCGGAACCGGCGTGGATCGTGGCGATGCCGCCGGGGTGGCCCGTTCCCCACACCTTGATGAGATCCAGTGCTTCGGCGCCGCGCACCTCGCCGACGACGACGCGATCAGGTCGCAGGCGCATGGATGAACGCACCAGCTCGGTCATGGACACCACGCCTGCGCGCGTGCGCAGCGGAACGTGGTCGCGGGCCGCGCATTGCAGTTCCACCGTGTCTTCGAGCACGAGAACGCGGTCGCCCGTGGCGGCGATCTCGGCCAGGAGAGCATTGGCCAAGGTCGTCTTGCCGCTGCTGGTGGCACCGGCGATCAGGATGTTCTGCCGCTCGCGCACGGCCCGTACCAGAAAGCCCGCCTGCGCGCTGGTCATCATCCCGTCGATGACGTACCGCTCCAGCGGGATCACGCCGATGGCGCGCTTACGCAGCGCGAAGGCTGGCCCCGGCGCGGCGGGCGGCAAGATGCCCTCGAAGCGTTCGCCGGTCTCGGGCAGCTCGGCCGACAGCAGCGGCTGGCCGCGATGCACTTCCGCGCCGACGTGGGCCGCCACAAGACGGATGATTCGCTCGCCGTCCGCTTCGGACAGCTCCACGCCCATCGGCGCACGCCCCGATGAAAGCCGATCCACCCAAAGGGTGCGGTCGGGATTCAGCATGACTTCCACCACGTCCGGGTCTTCGAGCGCGGCGGCGATCAGCGGCCCCATCGCCGTGCGCAACATCTGGATGCGCCGGTCGAGCGACGTGGCGGTCATGGATTGCGGAACGGCGCTCATGACGCACGCTCCTGTGCTTGGGCGACTGCCGCCGCGTCCTCCATCCGCATCGGATCGGGGTGCAGTTCCTCCACCACGTCGCGCACCAGGCTGCGTCCGCGTAGCAGGTGGCGCCCAAGCTGCTCCACGAACTGCTCGAAGCGTGCTTTGCCCTGGGCGCGAGCCGCGTCTTGGTGCGCCTCGGGAACGGGCGTGCTCACGGTCAGGTAGTAGCGGATGAACAGCGCCAGCGTTTCGATGGCGATGTTCTGGTCGCGCTCCATGCGCTCCGCCTGCCGCGACAGGCGATCAAGCCGCTTGGCGATGGCCGCCTCGCGCTGGTCGGCGGCATCAGGCGACAACCACGATGCGAGCGCCGCCGCGACGATGGACGACTTGGACACGCCTTTCTTGGCGGCCAGCTCGTCCAGGCGCTTGGCGTGCTCCGGCTGGATGAACAGGTTGAGGCGGTAGTGGCTCATAGCTCGATTCCGTCGTTGGGGTCGAGGGAAGCCAGCCGCGCCGTGCGCTGCATGGCCGGGTCAAGCTGGCGAGGAAGGGGAAGCGGCAGGTCGTCGTCGTCATCGAGCAGCGCGAGGTCGGCAGCCGGCACGGCCAGCTCGGGGGCGTAGGCGACGGTTTCGGAGAGTTCGGGTTGACGGCGTGGGCCACCGTCATCGGCAGAGGCAGCGAAGCCCTCAGCGGTATCGGACGCAGGCGCGACGGGCATGGCGGGAATAGCCAGGCCGCTCCAATCATCCGAGCGCGACGGCGGCGCGTCCGCGTACTGCCCGTTCGCCAGTGCAGGCGGCGGCAGCACGCGGCGCTTGAAATTGGCGTCCGCGTAGTAGCGCAGCTTCTTCGCCTTGATCGGCGCCACGCTGGACACCATGACCACCGCCTCGTCGGGCGGAAGCTGCATGACTTCGCCCGGCGTCAGCAGCGGCCGGGCCGTCTCCTGGCGCGACACCATCAAGTGGCCCAGCCACGGCGCGAGCCGGTGGCCCGCGTAGTTGCGCTGCGCGCGCAGCTCGGTGGCCGTGCCCAGCGTCTCGGAAATGCGCTTCGCCGTGCGTTCGTCGTTCGTGGCGAACGTCACGCGCACATGGCAGTTATCCAGAATCGAATGGTTCTGGCCGTAGGCTTTGTCGATCTGGTTGAGCGACTGCGCGATGAGGAAGCTGCGGATGCCGTAGCCCGCCATGAAGGCCAGCGCCGTCTCGAAAAAATCGAGCCTGCCCAGCGCCGGGAACTCGTCGAGCATCAGCAGCAGCTTGTGGCGGCGCGCGATGCCGTCGGAGCCATCAAGCGATTCGGTTAGGCGCCGCCCGATCTGGTTGAGGATCAGGCGAATCAGCGGTTTCGTCCGCGAAATGTCCGAAGGCGGCACCACCAGATACAGCGACACCGGATGTTCGGCCGCGATCAGGTCGGCAATGCGCCAGTCGCAGCGCGAAGTGACTTCGGCCACCGTGGGATCGCGGTACAGGCCGAGGAACGACATGGCGGTGCTCAACACGCCGGAGCGCTCGTTATCCGACTTGTTGAGCACTTCGCGCGCAGCCGATGCGACTACCGGATGCGGGCCATCGCCCAGGTGGGGCGTGGTCATCATCCGGTGCAAGGTCAGCTCGAAAGGGCTGGCCGGATCGGACAGGAAGTTGGCAACGCCGCGCAGCGTCTTGTCTTCGCCCGCGTAGAGCACATGCAGGATGGCCCCGACCAGCAGCGCGTGCGAAGTCTTTTCCCAATGGTTGCGCTTCTCCAGCGCGCCTTCGGGATCGACCAGAATGTCCGCGATGTTCTGAACGTCGCGCACTTCATGCGCGCCGCGCCGCACCTCCAGCAGTGGGTTGTAGGCTGCCGACTTCGCATCGGTCGGGTTGAACAGCAGGCAGTGCGAGAAACGCGAACGCCAGCCGGCGGTGATGCTCCAGTTCTCGCCCTTGATGTCATGGATGACGGCGGATGCCGGCCAACTCAAGAGTGTGGGAATGACTAGGCCCACGCCTTTACCCGAGCGCGTGGGCGCGAAGGTCAGGACGTGTTCCGGTCCTTCATGACGTAGGTACTGGTGATCGTGCTGACCGAGGAACACGCCGGCAGGCTGTGTGAGGCCGGCCTTGCGAATGTCGTGCGCATTCGCCCATCGCGCCGAGCCGTAGGTCGTGACCATGCGTGCCTGGCGCGAGCGCCAGACCGACATGGCGATGGCAACGACCACGGCGACCATGCCGCTGGCGCCGGCAATGGCACCGCCGGTGTCGAAGACCTCCGGCGCATAGGCGCCGAAGAAGAACCACCACTCAAACAGCTTCCACGGGTGGTAGATCGACGTGCCAAGAAAGTCGAACCAGGGCGAGCCAAGGCGTACTTGATAGCCAAGGGCCGCCGCTGTCCATTGTGTGGCACCCCACACACCGGCGATCACGATGCCGAATACCACGGCGATCTGACCGAACAGCACGTTCGTCCCTTGCATGACCTGGCCTCCGCTTTCTCCTGCGCTGGTTCCTCATGGAAAGCGCGGCACAGGGACGTGCCGCAAGCGTCAGGATCGGTGCCGGATCAGTGCTGGTCAAAGACCGTTTCAAGCAGAAAGGTCGAGCAAAAAGACAGAATGAATGCAGCGGCAGGCCAAAGAAAAATGCCGCAAGCGAAGGCGCATTGCGGCGTGTCGAACAGAAATATGAAGGCGAGGCGGCGAGCCGCCAACGGTCAGAACTTCGGCGATTCTTTCGGCGGCGTGTAGGGCGTCTCGCCGTCGCCATAGAATCGCTTGCGCGTGGCTTCGGCCACCCGGTTGCACAGCACGTCGCCTAGCTTGGGGCGATCCGTCTTGCATTGCTGGCGCAGTTCCTTCAACCGTTCGGGGTTGGACGCCAGTTCTTCCACCGTCGGGATATTCGCTTCCGACGTGTTGGCCTTCGGAGGCGTTTCGGACTGGCCGCAAGCAGTCAACGCGGCCGCCAGTAAGAACGGGATGATCTTTTTCATGGCTCAGGTTCCTCCAGGGAATCGGAATGACGGCCCGACTTGGGCCTTGGGGGTTCCGGTGACTCGATGGCCTGCACGCGCTCAATGAACCGCGCCAGCACATCGGACGGCTCGCCGGCGGGGTAAAGCAGGTAGGTTGTCAGCGGCGGCACGCGCAACGCCAGCGGTCGGGCCACTACGCCGGAGTCAGGGTTCGCGGCAATGCGCGCGGCACCCGTAAACCCAAGTGCGAAACCGGCCGATACCAAGGCCATCATCAAATCACACGTAGCGACCCGTTCTGCGACCAGCGGCTCCATGTCGGCCCGACGTAGCACCCGATCGACGAATTTGGCATGGCCTTCGCACACTTGTGGATCGCATAGAACCAGCGGATAGCGCAGCAGTTCCTCCAAAGGGATGCGCTTGTGTGCCAGCAGCGGATGTCGCGCTGGCACCGTCACGATGAGCGTGTCTCTCCAGACAGGCATGGTGGTGATGCCATCGCCCACTTCATCGGACTGCGCAAACCCCACGTCGTACAGATCGTCATGCAGCCCCTTGATCTGCTGTGACAGCGGCACCTCGAAGAATCGGAGTTCAACTTCCGGTTCTTCCTGTCGGCATAGCGCCAGTAAAGCCGGTAAGCGCGACGGTGTGATGCCGTCCGACAACGCCACGCGCAATTGTCCGTGGAAGCCGTGGGCCGCCGCTTTCACGCTATCGCGTGCTTGTTCCAAGACTGTGAACACGCGGCGCACGTGTTCCAAGAACAGCTTTCCAGCACGGGTCAGTCGCGTGCTGCGCGTGGTGCGGGCGAACAGCACAACGCCAAGTTCTTCTTCTAGCTCCTTGATCGCACGCGACAGTGGCGATTGTTCGATGTGCAGCTTTTCCGCCGCGCGGGCGAAGTGGAGTTCTTCGGCCACGGCCAGGAAACAGCGCAGATGCCGAAGTTCCATTTCACCCCTCCCGTATCCGGTAGGACGAATCGCCGCAGTGTTCCCGATCATGCGAGCAGACCAATTCCACAACCAACAACAGTTGATCTGTGCGCTCGGAGTACGCGCTAACGAAGCTCGTCATTTCGTCACGCCGCCTTCCGATAGTTGTGTATTGCCAATGGCCTTGTTGACCATCACGTAGCGGGTGCCCACGCGCCCTTCGCTCGCTGCCAATTCGCGGCGCGCCTGCAAATAGCTACGCTGGCTGTCGAGCACGGAGAGGAAATCGGCCATGCCGCCGTCGTAGCGTGCCTGGGCCAGTTCGTAGGCTTGGCCGGCGCTGTGCATTCGGGCTTGCAGTTCACGTTCCTGCTGCTGCTCTGCGGTGTATCCGCTGAGCGCGTCGTCGATCTCCTGCCAGGCTTTGAGCACGGTCCTCTGGTAGTTCACTGCCGCTTCTTGCTGCTCCAGCTCGCGCAACTGCACCACGCTCTTGCGGCGGCCACGGTCGAACAGCGGCAGGCTCAGAGTCGGTCCTATCGACCATGTGCGGCTGCCCCAGGCTGAGAATTCGCCGCTCAGATAGGACTCGTACCCGAACCGCGCACCCAGGCGGATGCTTGGGTACAGCTCGGCTTGCGCAACGCCGATGCTGGCCGTGGCCCGATGCAGGCGAGCCTCGGCGGCGCGAATGTCGGGCCGGCGCAGGGCAACTTCCGACGGCAGCCCCAGCGCCAAGTCCGGCAACGCCGTCCTGCCGTCGTCGGCGACGGCAGCCAGCTCGTTGCGCAAGGCACCGGGCCGCTCGCCCAGGAGCAGCGCGATCTGGTTGGCGCTGGCGCCTTCCTGCGCCAGCAGCCCCGGCAATTGCGCTTTCACCGCCGCCAATTCGGCGCGCTGGCGCTCCAGGTCCAGGTGATCGACGATGCCACCCTGCACGCGCGCTTCCAGCAGGCCCACGCGCTCCTCCAGCGCGGCGATGTCCTCGCGCGCCAGGCGGATCTGGCGCTGTGTGGTGCGCAGCTCGAAGTAGTTGCGCACCACATCGCTGATGAGGCTCAACCGGGCCAGATCCAGCAGCGCCGCCTGGCCGGACACTTCGGCGTCGGCTGCCTCGATCGAGCGGCGCACGCGGCCCCACAGGTCCAGCTCCCAGGAGGCGTCGAAGCCGATCTGGTAGAGCGTGAAAGGCTCACTCAGCACTTGTGCCAGCGTCGATCGGTCGCCGCCGATGGCGTCGATCATGCGTGTGCTGGCGCCATACTCACTCTGGCGCTGGCGGATCGCGCCGCCGTTGGCGTTGACCTGCGGCCCGCGTTGAGCCTCGACGGTGCTGCGCTGCGCACGCGCCTGGGCGAAGTGCAGCGCGGCCGTTTGCAAGTCCGGGCTTGCCTCGAAAGCCCGTTGCGCAAGGCGGTCCAGCGTCGGATCGCCGAACGCCCGCCACCAGTCCGCCGGCAACGCCTGCTCGTTGCCGACAGGGGTACGCAACGCATCGTCGGCGCTGCGCCAACTTGTCCAGTCATCCGGGGCCGACGGCGTGGGTTTGACGAAATCCGGCCCCACCGCGCAGCCAGCCATTGCGAGGGCGAGCAGGCACACCGCCAAGCGCGACGGTTGACCACGAAGAATGCGAAAGTCGGACATAGCCAATACCCCGGATCAGGAGAGGCGGTTGCGGAACAGCCAGGCCGCCAGCGGCAGCGTGACGATTGCCATCACCAGCATGGGAACGAAGTCGAAGGCGACCTCGCGCAACCCGGCGCCTTCGAGATAGACGCGGCGCACGAGGTCCATGCCAAAGCGCAGCGGATTGGCATAGGTGACGATCTGTAGGGGTTCAGGCATGTTGCTCACCGGCGTGAGCAAGCCCGACAGCAGCATCATCGGCATGATCAGCAGGAAGGTGTAGAGCATGGCCTGCTGCATGTTCAGCGACAGCGCGGAAATCGACAGGCCGAGTCCCACGGTGGCACAGGTGAAAACGACCAGCCCCAGGTAGAGCAGCCACGGGGAGCCGTTCATCGGTATCTGGAACCAGAAGCGGATGATCAGCAAAATGATGGTCGCTTGCGCCACGCCCACGAGCATCGGCGGCACGGCCTTGCCGACCAGAATCTGCATGGGCGTCAGCGGCGTCACCAGCAACTGGTCGAAGGTGCCCTGCTCGCGTTCGCGGGCGACCGACAGCGACGACAGCAGCAAAGTCTGGATCAGGCTCAACGCGGCAATCAGTGCCGGCATCAAGTTCCAGCGCGACTCCAGGTTGAGGTTGTACCAAGCACGTCGCTCCACGCTGACCGCAGGCGTGCCGGTGCGCGATCGGTTGTAAGCGGCGACGATGGCACTGACCTGGGCTGCCGCCGCCCCGGCGGTCGTGGAATTGCGGCCGTCAAGGATCATCTGCAACGGAGCTTGCTGACCACCAGCCAGCCGGGCGTCGAAGTCTGCGGGGAAGTGCAGCACCAGCAGCACATGGCCCCGATCGACGACTTGAGCGATCTGCTGCGGCGTATTCAGCGAGGCTTCGCGCTTGAACACGCCGGTGCCATCCACACGCGCCAGCAACTCGGTCGAGGCCGCGCCCCGGCTCTGGTCCAGCACCGCATAGGGTGCATAGCTGAGATCGTAGGTCGCGCCGTAGCCGTACAGCAGGGCTTGCATCAGAACGGGTACGAACAGAATTGCCCGGCTGGACCGCTCCTTGAACAGCGCCAGAAACTCCTTGCGGCAGAGGAAGCCGATCGACGCCAGTTGAGTGAGAAATGCGTGCATGGCGTCAGTCCAGCGTCTTGCGCAACGTGCGGCGCACGGCGCCGGTCAGCACGAGCGCGTAAAGGCTCAGAATCGCGCAGTCGCGCAGAATCATCGGCCAGTTGTCACCGGCCAGAAACAGCGTTTTGATCAGCCCGACGAAGTGCGTTGCCGGTAGTAGCTGGCTGACCGCCTGAACCACCACGGGCACGTTGCGCAAGTCGAAGATGAAACCCGACAGCATCAATGCCGGCATGAAGCTGACCAGCAGGGCTACCTGACTCGCCTGGAACTGGTTGCGCGTCTTGCCGGAGATGAACAGGCCCAGCAGCAGCGATACCGTCAGGTACAAGAGCGAGGCAAACACGATCACCCACAGCGACCCGCGCATCGGCACGTGGAACAGGAACTTGGCCGCGAGCAGGCACAGCGCCAGGTCAATGGCACCGACCAACAGGTAGGGCGCGAGCTTGGCCAGCACGATTTCCAGCGGCCGTACCGGCGTGACAAACAGCGATTCCAGCGTGCCGCGTTCCCACTCGCGCGCGATCAGCAGCGAAGTCAGGAAGGCGCCGATCAGCGTCATTACCAGCGCAATCAAGCCCGGCACCAGATACCAGGTGCTGGTTGAGGCTTCGTTGAACCACATGCGCTGCACCAGCTCCACGCCACCGGCACCGGATTTGCTGCCAGCGCGGTCGGCCTTCTGTTGCGCCCAGGTTGCGATGGCTCCACCGACATAGCCGTCAACGGCAGCGGCCGTGTTGGAATCGACACCGTTCAGCAGCAACTGCACCTGGGCTTGCCCCGCTGCTAGTCTGCGCGAGAAGTCCGCCGGAACCCGCACGATGGCGCGCACTTCCCCGTCGCGCATCCGGCGCTCGGCCTCCGTCATATTGGTCGTCCACACGGGCGCCAGATAGGGCGATCCCTCCAGGCCGGCAAGCACCTCGCGCGCGGACGGCGAACTGTCCTCCAGCACTACGGCCACCGGCGCGTTTTTCACGTCGAATGACAGGCCATAGCCGAACAGCAGGATCAGCACAGCCGGCAGCATCAGGCCGACCGCCAGCGTGCTCCTGTCGCGCAGCATCTGGCGCACTTCCTTGCGCAGCAGCGCGGAGAATCGCCTGATGAATCCCGAGGTATTCATGCAGCGGCTCCCACTATCGCGCGCTGGCTTTCGGTGCGACCGCGTTCAACGATGGCGATGAACGCACTGTTCATGTCAGTGCTGCCGTCGCCCCCGGCCTGTTCGCGGACCTCCTGCGGCGTGCCCAGTGCCAGCATCTTCCCGGCGTCCTGGATAGCGATGCGGTCGCAGTATTCCGCTTCCTCCATGAAGTGGGTGGTGACGATGACAGTGACGCCACTCTGCGCCAGCGCGGTGATCGTCCGCCAGAAGGCACGCCGTGCCAGCGGGTCGATGCCGCTGGTCGGTTCGTCGAGGAACAGGATTTCCGGCTGGTGCAGCAGGCCAGCGGCCATTGCCAGGCGTTGCTTGTAGCCGCCGGGGAGCAGGCCGCTGACCGCCATCGGTTCCAGCCCGAATTCCTCGATAGTGCCGTTAACGCGCTCGCGCAGCACCTGTCCGCGCAGCCCGTAGGCGCCACCGAAGAACTCCAAGTTCTCGCGCACGGTCAAGTTGCCGTACAGCGCGAATTTCTGCGCCACGTAGCCGATGCGCCCACGCGCCTGCGCGCGCGCCGTGCGCAGGTTGAGTCCAGCGACCTCCAGATGGCCGCTGGTGGCTGGCAGCAACCCGCACAACATGCGGAATGTCGTGGTCTTGCCCGCGCCATTGGGGCCGAGCAAACCGAATATCTCGCCGCGGCTCACCTCGAACGATGTGCTGGCAACGGCGGTGAAGTCGCCGAACTTGCGTACCAGATCGCGGACCACGATCACCGGCCCATCGGCATCGCCATTCATGACCTGCGCGTGCGACGCTGCTCGCAGTTCCGGCGCCTGGCCCTCGTCCTGCTGCTGCTTGCGCAGCATCATCATGAAAGCGTCTTCGAGTTCCGCCGGGCGTGGCTCGCAGCCGGCATCGCCAAGCAGCTTGTTCACCTCGTCGGTGGTGGCCTGCGGTTGGCGGATGAAGTCAACCGCGCCGCCCTGGGGAACCGCATCGACGATCAGTTCGGTGGCGTCGATCAATCGCGCCTGTAGATCGCGGGCAGGCATCCCCGCTGGAGGCGACGTGGTGAAGGTCAAGCCGCGAGCGCGCTCACTCAACGCGGCCGGCGTGCCTTCGTCCAGCAACCGGCCCGCGTTCATCACGAACACCTGCGCGCATCGCTCGGCCTCGTCCATGTACGCGGTGCTGACGATCACGCTCAGGTTCTCGTCATCGACCAATTGCTGCACGATCTTCCACAGGTCGCGCCGCGACAGCGGATCGACACCGACGCTGGGTTCGTCGAGCAGCAGCAGATCGGGTGAGCGCACCAGCGTGCAGGCCAGGCCCAGCTTCTGTTTCATGCCGCCGGACAGCTTGCCGGCCGGGCGTGCGGTGAAGCGCACGAGGTCGGTCATCTCCAGCATCCGGGCGAAGCGTCTGCTGCGCTCGGCAGGCGGCACCCCGTGCAGGTCGGCGTACAAGTCCAGGTTTTCCTGCACGCTCAGGTCTTCGTACAGCCCGAAGCGCTGTGGCATGTAGCTGATGCGGTCTTGCACCGCCTGCGGATTGGCCGCCACGTCGATGCCCAGCACCTCAAGGCGCCCGGCGTCGGGCTTAAGCAGCCCGGCCATCATGCGCAGCAAGGTTGTCTTGCCTGCGCCGTCCGGCCCGACGAGGGCGGTCAGCTCGCCCGCGCGTATCGTCATCGACACATCGTTCACCGCAAGCAACGGGCCGCCGCCCGGCGCCTCGAAGGTCTTGCGCAGGCCCTCGGCAATGACCGTTGTGTCGCTGTCGTTCATTGCGCGGTGCCGGTCGTCAGGTGAACGGTTGCCGGCTGTCCAAGGCGCAGCACGTCCTGCGGGTCATCGACCAGCACCCGTACCTCGTAAACCAGGCTGGTGCGCAGTTCCTCGGTCTGGACCGACTTGGGCGTGAACTCGGCAACCGATGAGATGTAGCCGACCTTGCCAGTGATGGACTGGCCGGGGCGGCCATCAGTGACGACGCGGGCCTCCATGCCGGGCCTGACCCGGCCCAGGTCGGGTTCGCCGACATAGACGCGAACCCACTTCGGCTGCGTCAACGCCAAGGCGAAAACCGGCCGCTGGGGCGTGGCCATGTCGCCCGGCTCAAGAAGCCGCGAACGCACGATCGCGTCGGCGGGCGCCTTGAGTTCGCCCTGGGCGATCTGGTGCTGCAACAAGGCCAGTTGCGCCTGCGCCGCCTTGAGCTGTGCCTCCGCCCCCGCCACGTCTTCCGCACGCGGTCCAAGTTCGGTCAAGCGCAATGCTTCGCGTTGCTCCGCGACCTTCGCCTGCGCGACCTGTAGATGGCTTCGGGCGCGGTCCAGATCCTGCGCGCTCACGGCGCGCCCTTGGGTATTGGCCGCAATGCCTTGCAGGCGCTTGAGGTCTTGTTCGGCTTGCGAGGCGTCAGCCTGTGCTGCGGTCACACGGCTGCGGGCTTGCGCGACCTCCTGCGGCCGTGAGCCGTTGCGCAGGCGCAGGAGCGTCTGCTGCTGGACGCCGATCTGTGCTTGCGCTTGCTCGGCCTGCAACGCCAGCGTGCGGGTATCCAGCACACCCAGCACAGTTCCCGACGTTACGCGGTCGCCTTCCTCGGCGTGCAGTTCCGCCACCCGGCCGCTGCCGTCGAACGCCAGCGAAATCTGCCGAATGTCCACGTTGCCGTACAGCACCAGCGCGCCGTCGCCATCACGGTGGCTGAAATGCCACCAGGCCCAGGCTACGAGAACCACTGCCGCGATGGCTGCAAGGAGGATGAGAGGCTTCTTCATGGACGGTGTTCCGTGGGCTTAGTGGCAACTCGGGCTGTGAGCATACTCTAAGATTAAATGCAATTTAATGTTTAGGCGCAAGCACATCCGCAGGCGCCCGCCATCCGTGGTCAGAATCGCCTGCCGATGGTCAACGTGCCGTAGACCGGGGTTTCCTTCTGGCCGTGGAATTCGCGCGTGCGGAAGTAGCGCGCGAATGCGAATCGCCAGTGGCCGCGGTAGATCGCAGCGCCATAGCCGAGGTCGGCCACGAACGGGCGCTTATCGACGCTGTGGCTGGACTTGAAGGTGTTGCCGTCGAGTGTGATGTCGTGCAGTACCCAGCGGGCGTCTGCGGCCACGAACAAGTGCCAGTTCCAGGGTTGGCCGGCGGCCACCTTCACCGGCGCGGTGTTCTCGCCAGCCGGCCGCAGCGGCGCGGTGCCGAAATCATCCGGGAGGCGCAGGCCGAAGCGCAACTCGCCGCCGGCATTGGCATAGGTCGCAAAATTTCCCAGGCTCATGCCCCAGTGGCGCGTGTAGTCCCAACCCCAGCCACTTGTGCCTACGTGCCGCGCTACGCGCTTGCGGCGCTCATGGATCAACTGCACGACTGGCTCATCACGCAACTGGTGATCCCAGCCGTTGAAGCGATCCACGCCGATGACACCATGCCACCAGTTCTGCACCTGCTCGGCCCGCGAAGCAGGCCCGACGACGCCAACGCGGATTTGCGAAGTACGCAGAGAATCGCCGCGACGGGCGTTGTAGCCAAAACTCAGCATCAACGCGCCGGCGAATGGACGATCATCCTCGATGAGGTGAGAAGGCACCTTGTCGGTCGGGGTATACATCATCTGCCCGATCCCGATCGTCATGTTCTGCTCGTCGAACCCGTCCGGCTGTAGCCAGGCCAAGCGTTGGTTCAGCCGGCGGGCGAGGAATGGCAGACACGGATCATGGGAGTAATCGACCAGGTTGGGCGATACCCAACTGACCAAAAAGCCGTTCGAGTAGCCTTGATCCTGGCCCAGCCTTCCGAACAGATCGTTGTCAATGCGCAGGTTGATCGTCCCGGACGACAACAGAGGTGTCTTCCCGTCAGGGCACGACTGCGCCTGTGCCACCCTACTGGGCACTACGCACAGCAATCCGAGCAACGCGGCGACAGCGGCCATGCGTGAGGCGAGGTGCCGACGGCCAGCACGCGCCGGAGCGCCAGGGCGACCCAAGGCCAAGTCGGCAATGGCGCTGCCGTCGGGTGGAACCAGCCGTTTCGTAAACATGGTGTCTCTCGAAAGGGGGCGTGTAAGGGCGCGCTGGCCTGCGCCCGCTTGGTATGAGCGCGAGCATACACTAAAGTTAAATTGAATTTAACGTTAAGTTCAAGCACAATCAGCCCGCCCACCCCGATCACAGAACTAGCTATGACCAAACCGCGCCGCAGCCCCCGTACCGATGGCGAGCTGACCCGTACCCGCATCATGGAAGCCGCAGGATCGTTGTTCGCGGCCACCGGGTACGCTGAAACCACCAGCAAAGCCATCACTGCGAAAGCCGGCGTGGACCTCGCTTCGATCAACTATCACTTTGGCAGTCGCCGCGGCCTCTATCAGGCCGTTCTTGTCGAAGGTCACCGGCGGATCATCAGCTTCGACGATCTGCAACAAGTCGTCGAAGGCGCGCTGCCCGCGCGTGAGAAGCTGAAATGGTGCATCGACAGACTGACCGAAGCCACGATAGGAAACGACGGCTGGCACGCACGGCTCTTTGCACGCGAGTTGCTAGCGCCGTCGTCGAATCTTCAGGTTCTATACCAAGAGGATCTGGAACCGAAGTTCACCTTCATCAGGCGCGTCATCGGCGAGGTCACTGGCATTCCTGAAAGCGACCCAGCATTGCTTCGCTGCATGATCAGCATTGCGGCTCCCTGCTTGATGCTGCTGGTCGCAGGCAACGGCGGACTACCAGGCCCCCCGCAGCAGGTGCTACGGATGCCAAGGCAAGAACTGACGTCACACCTGCACAAGTTCGCTCTTGCAGGGCTGGAGGCGATTGGCCGGGAATATGCTGAGAGTACGCCGAAGGGGCGCAAATCACCCTCGAAGCGACGCAGGGCTAGCGAGACGTGAGTGTGGGCGGCGCGTGCTTCGTCTACCGCAGGGATGCGACTGTCAGCTCAAGGATTGCCCTCGTTGTCGCCCGATCTCCCATGAAACACTGCCGCCGCGCACAGTCGCTGCAATCTGCTGCCCCAGCCGTTGCTCGATCACTGGCTTCCACGGCACCAGGCTGAACCCCTTGCCGTCATCGAGCATCGCGTAGCGCCCGCTGGCGAGCATGACGTTGCGCCGGTAGATGCCGGCCACGCGCTGCCCGTCGCCTACGGGGCGATGCTCCAACCCGGTTTCCGTGGCAATGTCCTTTGCGGCCTGGGCCAGTTCCCGATTGCGCAGAGTCGCCAGCAGATTGCGCGCCAGGATCACGCGCGGGCCGCGCTTCTCGGCCAATCCCTGTTCGGCGAGGAAGTCGGCGCGCTGTTGCAGCGCCTGTCGGGCTTCGCCGCCGAAGCCCAGCTCGCCCAGGCCCTTGCCGCCGCCGATCAACTGCTGATCCAGCCAGGTCGCGCCGATCACGCGGGCCTGCCGCTCGATGGGCAGGTGCGATTTCAGCTCCACAGCCACGCCGCCGAGGCGCTGTGCGTCGTACAGGCGACCGCGCTCGGCCAGGTTGTCCGGCACTTTCCATAGCCCCTCAGCCACGCGCTCCACGATGCCGGCCCGACGCAGGGCTTCGAGCCGGCGGACGTGGGCCGCGACGACTTCCTGCGGATCTCGGCCGGGAACGGCCTGACCTTGCGCGATGGCGAGGTGGTGATCGGTGCGGTACAGGCCATCGCTCGCCAGCGCAGCGATGTTGCGGTCGGCCGCGCGCACGTCGGCCGATCCCTTCACCTCCACCACGGCGCCGGTCTGGTAGTTCGCCAGCTCGTCGCGGACGTTGAGCGCGACGTAGTGGGCCTTGCCGTCCACCCCGTCGATGACCAGATAGCCCCGATCACGCAGCTCGTCGGCCAGCCCCTTCGCGGCCACGCGGCCGATGACGGTACGGCCATCGTCGCTCGGCTCGAACACCGCCAGCTCGCGCAGCTCGCCGCGCATGGCCCGCTGCATCGTGCGGATGATGTCGCCGCGCTCGCCCAGGGCGCGCAAGGTCTTCTCTGCATCTGTATGAATGGCCCAGGTTCCGGGCTGCATTTCGTCGGCCAGGCCCATGCGCTGCAAGCGTTGCAGTCGGCCGACCAATAGCAGGCGTTGGCGTTGCAGCTTCGGTTCGTTGAAGCGTTCGATCTGCACTCGGCCGTCCTCGCCGGCCTCGCGTTGCAGGGTGCGATCCAAGCTCGTCCACCGCTCTTGCTCTACCTCGCGCTGCAAGGTCTGCTGTATCTCCAACTCGGTGCGCGGCCCCAGCCATTCGGTCGCCAGCTCGGCGGCGCGATGGCGAAAGCCGTGCGCGATGTAGTCGCCGGCGATGATGAGGTCTTTGCCGGTGTCGTCACGCCCGCGCACGATCAGGTGAGTGTGCGGGTTATCGGTGTTCCAGTGATCCACCGCCACCCAATCCAGGCGCGTGCCCAGGTCGGCCTCCATGCGGCCCATCAGGTGCCGGGTGTAGGTGCGCAGGTCTTCCAGCTCCTCGCCATCCTCGGGCGAGAGGATGAAGCGAAAATGGTGCCGATCGTCGGCGCAGCGTTCCTTGAACGCATCGAGGTCGGCTTCGTCGGTCTGCGTCCCGTAGGCTTGGCCCGGCTCGCCATCGCGGCCCACGCCATCGCGCTCGATGTAGCGCAGGTGCTTGGCGAGCGACTGCGGGCTGGCCTGGCGCTGGTTGACCAGCAGCGTCTTGATGGTCACGCGCCGCGACATGGGCGTCAGCTTCGCGCCCGCGAAGCGCGCCGCCGTGTGGCCGCGTCCCAGGCGCGAGCCGGGGCGCTGGCCAGCGCGTGCGCCGCTGCCGCTGGCTGCGGGACGGCGCACCGAGGACTTGCCGCTGCTGGCCTTGCCCGCCTGCTTGAGCACCTTGGAGATGAAGCCCTGGCCCCGGTTCTTCGGGGCGCTGGGGCGGATGCGGAAATCGTCATCGCGGCGGTCGGTCATGGCTGTGCTCCCTGCAAGCGCCAGCGTGTCCGGTCGTGCGAAGCACGCGGACATGCCTGGATTGGCGCGGGCTTCGCGCCCCACGCGGCACGGCGGCGAAGCCGCTGCGTGCCGCGCCACCCCCATGTGCAGACAGGCTTTCGACGCGGCCCGGTGCCGCGTCCTTTTGTCTTGCCTTCCGCCTTTGCCCCTCGCTGACGCTCCGGGCAGCGGCGGCCCGGCGGCGCTGTGCTGCGAGCAGCCAGCCCGCCGGCGAACGCGGACACGGCCGCAGGCCGGGCGCGTTCGAGGCAAGACGCCTGCACATGGGATGGCTGTGCCCGAGGCAGCGCGAAGTGCGGTGCGAATGCACCCGCACTGCACGCGCGACGACGCGGCGACGACCAACAGAACGACACGCCCGATGGCACGACAAGATGCACGGCAACGTGCAGCAAGTCGGCGGCCATCATGGACGGGACTCCAGCCAGACCGGATGCGCGACGCCGATCACGGCGGATGCGCTGACCGGCCCGAAATACCTGCTGTCGAACGATGCCGGGTTGGTCGCACTGAGCAGGAACAGTTCGCCGGGTTCGAGGTGACGGCATTGCTGCCAGGATGGCAGCGGGCGGCCCCAGCGGTCAGCCGGCAACACGGCGGCCGAAGGCACGCCGTCGATGCGGACGACGCGGCCAGTGATGCACACCTCCTGCGGCGCGACGGCGCCCACGCGCTTGAGCAGCGGCACACGCGCCGGCAGGTAGCCGCGCTGCGCAGCCAGCGCGGCGGCATCTGGCGGCAGCGCGGTCAGGACGATGCTGTCCACGGACAAAGGACGTGGCAGCGAGTCGGTACCGTTGCCCAGTGGATCGACGCGATACCAACCAACCGCCACGCTGTCGGATGGGTTGTAGATCAAGCGCGGCAGCGGCTGCACGAGGAACGTCCAAGCGAGCGCAGCGAGGCCGCAGACGGACAGGCCCGCCAGCACGAGGCGAGCGCGCAGGCGCGAGCGAGGATGCGGCGGAATGCCGGTTGCACCGGCAGCGGCGGATGGAAGCGTCATGGCAACGCCCTCCCGGTCAGCCAGGCGGCGTGCCGCTCGGCGGTATATTCGGGCAGCGGCAAGCGCGCAGCGAGCCGGTTGGCGAGCGTGCGCCAGTACGCGGGCGAGGCACCGACAGGTGCGATGCCCAGCGCCTCGATGGCGTCGATGCGATCCAGCACAGCGCGGACTTGGTTCTCTCCCTCGGCGTGCAGCAGCAGGCGTGCGCCCGGCTGCACGCCGGGGATGCGCTGCGCCGCATCGAGCGGCGTGCAAGCCTGCATGACGATGAGCTGCCAGCGGATCGTGCCGTAGTCGTTGGCCTGCCAGCGGATGCGGCAGAACATGGCGCCCGGCAGGAACACCGCGCAGCGCCTCCAGCGGTCGAGCTGGAGCGTGCGCGCGGGTTCGCCAAAGCGCAGGTAGAGCTTGAAGCGCGGTTCGATATAGGCCAGCGCCACGCGCGTCAGCGGTACGCTGGCAGGCTGGCCGGAAGGTGCTGCGAGCGCAGCCGTGGCCGCACCAGCGGCAGGCGAAGCGGATGCAGTCATGGGGTGTTCTCCCTGCGTTGCTCTGGAAACTCGCGCTCCAACAGGCCACGCAGCAGATCGGCCACCGTCACGCCTTGACCGAAGGCGGCGATCTTGATGCGAGCGCGTAGCGCGGGCGTCACGTCGAGGGTCAGGCGGGCGGTGTAGAGGTCGCCCTTGTTGAGCGCATCGGCGTCGCCCTGGCGAATCCACGCCTCGACGTGCGGATTCGCGGGCGGACGCGCACCGATGCCGACGCGCTTGACCGTGCGTTTGCTGTTCGGTGGCGGCTTCGCTGTCATGTCGGCCACCGCAACAGTTCATCCACCAGCGCGGTCATTTCGCGGGCGGCGGTGCTGTCGGGCGCCGTTTCGCGTGCAAGCCGGCCAGCGGCTACGCTGTCGGCGAACACGATGCGCTGATGCACTTCCGCGCGCAGCGCAGGAAGTGGCTGGTCGGCGAGCGCCTGGCGCGCTTCGCGCCCGATGATGGTGGTGCTGACGCGCCGATTGATGACGAAGGCCGCGCGCAGCGCGGGCCGAAAGACTTGCGCCTCGCGGATCAGCGCCACCATCTCGGCGCTGGCCCACAGATCGTAGGGGCTGGGCTGCACGGGGATCAGCACGCGCTCGGCCGCCAGCAGCGCGGAGCGCGCCAAGGCGGCGATCCTGGGCAGGCCGTCGATGACGACGTGATCGGCCCGCCTGGCGAGTTCTGGCGCTTCTTGGTGCAGCGTTTCGCGTGCAAGGCCCACGGCGCTGAACAGCCGTGGCAAGCCTTGCTGGCTTCTGCGCTGTGTCCAGTCCAGCGATGAACCCTGCGGGTCGGCGTCCAGCAGGACGACGTGCTGACCGCGCATCGCCAGCTCGCCGGCGATGTGCGTGGCGAGCGTGGTCTTGCCCACGCCGCCTTTCTGGTTGAGCAGAGCGACGATCATGGCGCGGCCCTCCGTGTTGGAAAGCCGGGCTTTTGCTGCTGCGTTTGTGGCCGCGGGGTGGTTGTCCACCGCAGCGGCGTTTCCCTACTAAAAGTTAGAGAAACTAAGTTAGGGAAGTTAGAGGACGCGCAAACCCAGTGCTGGCGCGGGTTTGCGGCCGATCGGCACGCCTGATAGCACGATAGTCCCACGCCTGATAGCACGATACCCCGCACGCCTGATAGCACGACACCATTCACAGGCTTTCCCGGAGTTATCCCCGTGCCGTCTGCGGCACGGGCCGGAACGTCAGCAGTTCCATGCCGTTGTCGGGCATCCGCTCGATGCCCAGGACGTAACCGGGCAGCGACTGCCGCGCGACGAGCGCGCGCAGATCGCAGGCGAAGTCGTAGGGCTTCGCGGTGCTGCCGGACTTCTGGTGCAGATAGCGAAAGTCGAACTGCCAGCCGTATGCCTGCTTGCCGCCGTGCTTGCGCACCAGGCGGTACAGCCACCGCTCGATGCCGCCGGTGAGCCGGAAATACGCCGGGTCGATGGTCAGCACCAGCGCGGCGTCGAGCACGCCGGCAAAGAACCAGTCCGGCAGGATCAGCTCGATGCCCAGCGGCGTGCCGCTGGCATCGGCCAGTTCCTTCCATTCGTTGATCCACGAAAAGCGGTGCAGGCGCCGGCCTGTTGTCTCGCGGATGGACGTGGCCACCGTGGTCGATTGCAGGCGATCCAGCGCGGCCTTGAGGCGCTGGTAGTCGCGCAGCGACTTGCCGCGCCCGATGAAGCGCAGGATCTCGTAGGGCGTCGCGCGCATCAGCCGCGACGGGCGCAGGCCCGCGTCCTTCGCTTCCACGATCTGCGAGGCCGCCCATATCAGCACGTCCGCATCCCAAATCGTGGCGATGCCGTGCTCCTGCGTGCCCTCTACGCGGATCGTCACGTTGCCCGCGCGGAAGTCGATGGGTTTGACCCGCTTGGACTTGCCGAGCGAGAAGAACGGATAGGCCATCAAGTCCTGGCTGTCGCGCGGCGCCATGTCGCCGGGCAAGGCGCGGAACAGGTCGAGCTGTTCGCGCTCCTGCAACGACCGCTGCCGGAACGGCAGCGCGGAGCTGGACATGGTGATGGCCTGCCGCGCGCCGCCGATCAGCGCGCACGGCTGTCGGCCGAGTGGTGCTCGGCGTACTCGGGATCGGAAGTCGTCTCGAAGCTGCGGTCGGCGGCCCAGGCATCGAGGTCGGCCACGGCGTACATGACGCGCCGGCCGAACTTGCGAAAGCGCGGACCACCACCGATCACGCGCTGCTTTTCCAGCGTGCGCGGCGACAGGCGCAGGTATTCGGCGGCTTCGTCGTTGGTGAGATAGCGTTGGGGCTGCGCGGCAGCGGTCGAGACAGTGGCGGCAGGCCGCAAAGGAGCGGGACGCATGGTGTGAACCTCCATAGCTTTCAAAGCTCCGGCCACACAGCGCAACCGGATGGAGGCAGTCTCAGAAAACCAAGCTGTCCTGCTCAGGGCCGTTTTGCGTCGTCCTCAAAACGACCCTTCTCAAGCGGCGGAAGCTGTGCTAGGCGGCGATAGCCGCCGCGCATCAGCGCATCGCCGCGCCGTATCAAGCGGCGTACCTTGGAGCGCAGGCCGCCGTCGCTGTACCAATCGGCTGCGGCATCGCCGCCGAACAAGCCTTCGGCCACCTCGCGCAAGGACGCACCCGCTAGGGTTGCGTCGAGCGCCTGCAAGGTGTGTAGCTCAAGCAGCGCGGCGGGTGCCGGCCTGGGCTTCGCAGAAGCCAGGGCCGCGCCGAGCGCATGGTTGCGCGCAGGTGCGGCGGCGCCGCCGCGGCGGGCATAGGCGACAGCCATCCCGTCTTCCAGGCCGGGCGCCAGCGCGAAGCGCAGGCAATGACCTGGGCTGTGCGCCATCAGCGCCAGCCCTTTGCCGTCATGGAGCAGTTGCTTGTGCCCGGCAATGCGCCAAAACGTGAACGCGGGAGCATACTGCGGCGGATCGGCGTCGGGATAGAGCTGCACCACGGCCACATGGCCGGGCAACCAGGCTGGATGCGCGTCGCGCGCATCCAACGCCGGATCTTCCAGCAGGCGCAAGCCCCAGCGATGCGCCGCCTGCTGCGCGGCTTTCGGCCGGCGATGATGGCGCAGCCAGTCGAGCCGGTAATCGGGGTTTCTGCGCAGATATTCCCAGGCCGTCCCAAGGTCGTCCAAGTGCAGCACGTACAGATACGCGGCAGTCGGATACCAGTGCTCGGCGCTGCGATCGACCATGACGCAACCTCCCTGCGAACAGGACTGGCCGCGACGGAAGAACTACGTGCTACATCGGTGTCATCAGAACGAAATGGGTTAAGGGAATAGTTGGGCTGTCAAGTCCGACTGGCTCCGATGCGTTGCGGTATTCGTCTCAATGCTGCGGCGGCAGCGTCCCTCCCGTGGGACGCCGTACAGGCCAGCCTGCCGCAGTCCGCGTCAGGCATCATGTCCGTTTGGATCAGACTGGCGCGGCTACGCCGCAAGAATCTCGATTGAGACCTGCCCGGTATGACACCAGACTGAAAAAGTCACAGTAGGCTGTGTTCAGTCCGGGATAGCCCCGTCGCGCTCGGCCAGCCGGGTGTATTCCGACAGCGTGCGCGTGGGCCGGAAGTAGCGGTCGCGCATCACGGGCTGCTGATGCGGCCCGACGATGCCAGCCAGCTCGGACAGCTTGACGGTTCCTTGCGCCGGCATTCCGATTCCCAGGTCGATGAGGCCCCAGGCGGTGTCGCCATCGGCGGGATCGAGTGCGGCCAGCAGCCAGGTCACATGCGCGTCCGGCGTGAACAGCCGCACCACGGGCACCGGGTCGATGGCCTGGCCAGCGGCACGAGCCTCGCCGTTGGCGAGCAGTTGCGCGCGCTCCGGGACGGTGGCGAGTGGCTGGGGCATGGTTGGCAATCCCACAAATCCAATGATGCACGGATGCGGTTTCACGCCCAAGCGCAGAACCGCCAAACCGGATTTACGCCTTCGTGTGCAAGCACGGATGCGCTTGCGTGGCTTTGCTGGAACCAGCAAATGCGGATTTCCGTAAAGGCACGAAAACGTAGAACACCAAATGAACACTATAGATTGTAGCCCTATAGGGCGCAATGGGCTGTCATCTTGGTTTTTCGAGGGAAACCATAGGTGGCGGCTGGGAACTCATTGGCGAAGGCGTTGAAGACAGTCAGGAAGGCGCGTGGCTTGAGCCAGGAAGCCTTCTCTGACGTGTCCAGCCGCACCTATATGAGCACCCTCGAACGCGACCTGAAAAGCCCGACCCTGCATAAGCTGGCCGAGCTGTGCGAGGTGATGGAGATCCACCCGCTCACGCTGCTGACGCTGGCCTACGCGGGCGACAGCACGCACAAGGCCGACGAGCTGCTGGCGCAGGTGCGCCGGGAGCTGGAGGCGGTGCTGAAGGAGCGCGGCGCGGCGAAGCCGCGCGCGTGACGTGGTGATGTGCTGCGAACAGCAGCACAGCGCCCCGCCGCGATGGGCGGGGCGCTGCGGCGGTCACGCCGCCTGGGGCTTGCTGCGCGACCAGATCAGGTCGTGCGTACCGTCCTCGCCTTCGATCAGGCGGGCATAGACCGGAGCCGGGAACGAAGGATCGTCGAGGGTCACGGACTTGTATTCCCGCCCGGCCTCGCTGGTCTTGTTCCACGCCGCGCCGATGTCGTGGCCGGCGGCCTGGAGGCGGAAGTCGGGGGCGTTCTCGCTGCTGCCCTTGTCGTTGGGAACCAGCTTGACCTTGACGTTGAGCGTCAGGGTGCGCAGCGTGCCGGTGAAGCCGTCTTTGTCTGCGGTGAAGGTGCCGATGTTGGCCATGATGATTTCTCCTTTCGGTTGAACAAGGTTCGCGCCCATCGCGTCCTTGTTGTGATCCGGCCGGCGGGGGACGGGCTGGCTGCACCGCTTGCGGTCGAAACGCAGTGGAGAGCCGGGAGGCGAAAAGAATTTGCTGCGCGAGGAAGCCGCGCAGCGGCGGGGAAATTGTTTTCGCCGGACGGTTGCAGCCATGAAGCCCGAGGCGCAGCCGCGCCCCCGCCAGGATTCACAACGAGACAAGGACGCCTTGGGCCGAACCGCTCCGAAAGGAGATGGGGCCGACTCGGCATCCCCGCCCGAAGGCTTCTCCGGCTCGCCCGCTGACGCGGGCCAGGTCAACCCCGCAACGACAGGCGAGAACGCCCCCGCCATACCTTGCGGCGCCGGTCTTGAGGCGTGGCGTGGAAGCTCCATAGCGATACCGGGCGGGTTGTCCGTGAACCGTCCTTCGTGACGTGATGGGCAGGAACCGCCAGCGTTGAGGACGGCACGCACCTGCACAACCTGCCGCAGCAAGCGCCAGCGTGTTCGCCAGCGTCCCGTCCATCGCGGCGGGACGTTGGGCGGGCCGATCCGGCGCAGCCGGTTCGGCAGCATCGAGGGGCGCCAAGCATCGCGCGGCGGGGATAGCTCGCAGGGCTTTCCCCTGGAGGCAAGCGAAGCGCGCAGCGCCGCAGGCGCGAAGGCGTGAGGGATTGAAGCCGAATGGCCGTGACGGCAAAGACGGCACGGGGCGTAGCCCGAAAGCCCGGCGGCGCTATGCGCCGACACGCCCAGGCCGTTCCAGATTTCTAAGCAGGAAACGCGGACATGCCTCTGATGAAATGGGCGCGGCCCTACGCTGCGAGGTATGCACGCGGCAAGCCGAAAACCGCTGGTGATTCCCGCGCACGGCGGGCGCTACGGCTTGCAGGCCCATACGGGCCTGCCATTACCGGGCGGGAAGCCCGGTCACGTCAACGCCGCCGTCTGAGCTGCCGCGAGGGCGGCGGCGTGCCGATTCGGCTGGTGGCCTTGAACACCGGGCGCGGCCACTGCCGCGCCCGGATTTTTGCGTCCACCGTGCCCAGGACGGAACGGCCTGGGCGCGGTGCTGATCGCGGTTATTCCTTCGTCTCGATGAGCCACCACACGGCACGCGGCAAGGCGCGGCCCGTGATGGGGTGAATGTCGGTGAGGTCGGCGCAGGCCGTCCAGCCCGAGGGCGGGCGGTAGCCGCGCACGTCGCCATCGCCGTTCCAACGGCGGGCGCGTACCGTGCCAGCGGCGTAGATCGCCGCCATGCGCGGGCGGCTAATGGTGGTGCGGGTCATGGGGCTTCTCCTTCCAGCGAAGCGCCCCGGTCGAGGCCGGGGCGCTTGCCTTCGGCGCGGGTCAAGCGGCCAGCGCCTCGGCGGGTTCATCCGCTATTGCCTCGGCATCCTCCGGGGCGTTCTGCTCCGGGCCTGCCTCTTGCGCGGCGTCCTGCGGGCCTGCGGCCTCGAAGATGGCGGGCATCCAGCCCGTGCCATCGGCCAGCCGCTCGGCTTCGCTGGCAATGTCGGCCTTCTTCAACTTCGCCAGCCGGTTGGCCTGCTCGGGTGCGTACTCGCCCACGGCATCCAGAATCACGGCCTTGGAAACGTGCTTGAAGTAGCCTTCTGCGGTCGGCTTCCACCATGCGGCCATGTCGAGGCCCACGGCCTGCGCCAGTTCCTCGCCGGGTTGCTGCACCGTGGCGCGGGGCGTCACCACGTCCACCGTGGAAGCCACGCACACGGCCAGCAGCCGCACCAGTTCATCTTGCGACTTCGCCAGCAGCGCGGCGAACAGTTCGGCGCTGTCCTCCGGCAAGGCTTCACCTGCCACCTGTTGCAGTTCGCGCAGCGCCACGGCAGCGGGCGATTCCGGCCAGTCCGGGGCCATGCCTTCCAGCCGGTCTTGCACCGTGAGGCGCACGCCGAGCGGCAGGCCATCGCCGTAGGCGTCGGGCTGCAAGACAGTCTGCACCATGCCATGCACCAGCGCGGCCAGCGCGACGTGCGGATGCCGCGCGACTTCGATTTGCAGCGCCGCCGTGCGGTGGGCACTCAACCGCTGCGCCAGCCGATCGGACAGGCTCGCGGCCTTGGGTGCGTCGTCGGCGTCCTCGTGCTCGTCGTTGGCGGCTTCGCCTTCGGTGTTGCCGAAACCGCGCCGCAGCTTTTCCAGCGTGCGCAGCGCCTTGGCCTCGGCTTCGCGCAGCAGGCCGCGATGAATAACGGCCTCGCCGTTGCGGTCGATGGTGACGATGGCACCGGCCACCTCGCGCACCTCGGGAGCGTAACCTTGCAAGGCGTCCTCCGCGTCTTGTAGTTCGCCGACCACCTGATCGCGCCGCTGTTCCAGTTTCTCGGCCTTGGCCTCGTCCTCGGCGTCGCAGGCTTCTTCCAGCTCGGCGTCGATCTTTTCGAGGCGGCTTTCCAGCGAGGCGATGCGGCGGGCCTCGCGGCTGGTCGGCTCACGGCGGTGGCGCGGGGCGTTCTGGAACGCCTGCCGTTCCTCGTAGGCCAGATGCGGCACGGCCTCCACCCATGCCCAACCCTCGGCGCGCACGTCCTCGGCCAGCGTTGCCAGCTTGTCGCGCACCAGCGTTTCCAGCACTGCGGTATCGGTCAGGTAGGTTCCGGCATCGCCTTCCGCGAACAGGTCGCGGCGGATGCCGCCGCCTGCCTGCCGGTAGGTGTTCAGTCCGACGAAGCGCACCAGCGCGTGCGCGGCGTCGATTTCGCGCTCGGTCAGGCGCTCGCGCAGCTTGGACGGGCTGCGCTGCCATTCCGGCGCACCATAGAACGCGGCTTCCTGCGCGGCGTGGTCGTCGGTGATGGTCAGGGCCATCAACTGTTCCAGCGTCACGCCACTGGCGCGATAGTCGGCCATGAGGCGCGGCGAGACATTCGCCAGCTTCAAGCGGCGCTGCACCACCAGCGGGGACACGCCGAAGTCGGCAGCAATGTCCTCGATGGGGCGTCCTTCCTTGACCAGCGCGGCGAAGGCCGCGAACTGGTCGGCGGGGTGCATGTTCTCGCGCTGCACGTTCTCCGCAAGGCTGACGGTGCGGGCGGAAGCGTCGGCCACCAGCAGGCACGGCACTTCGTAGTCGGCGGGAATGCGCTTCTTCTTCGCCAGCAGCTTCAAGGCGGTCAGGCGGCGATCGCCGGCCACCACCTCGTAAGTCTCGCCATCGGCGGAAAGGATGACGATGAGGTTTTGCAGCAAGCCGATGCGGGCAATGCTCGCGGCCAGTTCGGGGATGGACAGGCGCGGCATCTTGCGGGCGTTGCGCTTGGAGCGGCGCGGCAGCAACTGCGAGAGCGGAACCAGAATCAGGTTCTTGGACGGGTCGGCCATTTCCAGCGGGGCGGCGGCTTCGATGGCGACGGCTTCGGTTTTGAGTACGGCGTTCATGGTGATGACTCCTTGCGGTTGGGATGCAGCAGCGAGAGAAGCGGCAAGGGCTGCTGCCTGCCCCTGCCGCGTGGGGATTCAGGCTTTCAACTGGCGCAGGCCATCGGCCAGCAGCCACAGGGCGCGATTGAGGCGCACGCTTTGGTCGATGCCCTGCACGGGCCGGGTGGTCTGGCGGCGGCCATTCGCGGCGCGGGCGGACAGGCCGCCTTTGGTCAAGTTCTCCTGCGTGCGGTTGAACACGCTCCACAGGTCGCGGCGGTCGTCGTCGTGGCGGCGCGGCATCAGGATTTGCGATTCCGTGATGGGCGCGGGCTTGTCCTCGTCGTACTTCAATGCCAGCGCAGCGCGGGCGAACACTTCCGATTCCCCGGCGTCGAGCGTGATGGCGCGCATGGCATCGCGGGATTCCTGCGCCCGGTCGAAGCCGTGCAGGACTTCGTAAGCGCCTTCGATGACGTGCCCCGCTACGTCGCCCTTGTGGGGAACGCGCACGTTGGCCACGGTGTCGCCGCAGACAAGGCCATTGCTGCAAACGAAGCGGAACATCCCGGCCAGCATCTGATAGCTGCTAGTGCCGTCATGGGAGTTCAGCAGGATGATTTCGTTGGCCTCGCGGCCGTTGATCTGGCTGGCGTGGCGCAGCCGGATCATGTGCTTCGTGTAGTCGCGGCGGTCGTCGTGGCGCACGCGGGTTTGCGTCACCATGAAAGGCTCGAAGCCTTCCCCGCGCAGTTCTTGCAGCACGGTCGCGGTGGGGATGTAGCTGTACCGCTGCGAGCGGCTTTCGTGCGGGGCGTCCGCGAAGATGGACGGGGCCACGGCCCGGATTTGGTCATCGGACAAGGGACGTTCCGAACGCAGCACCGGGGAACGGGAAGCGAAGCGGGATGCGAGTTGCATGGCATTTCTCCTGACAAAGAAAAAAGGGTTTGCTGTTCACCGCACACCGGATTCCTAGATTCGGAAGCCCAGCCTTTCGGCTGTTCGGTGCGGTCGGCACGAGGAACCCGGTTGGCCCTGTTGCCACCGTCTTTCCTGAGTTCATCGCCCGCGACGGTCAGGAGCGCGCGAACGGGTGCCGTCAAGGAGGCAAGCGCAGGGTTGGTGCGGCCCGCAGGCGCAGCCGAGGACACGGCCCTGCGCGCCTTGACGGCACACGGGCGCGGGCTACAGTCGCGGTGAAGGTGATGAAGTCAGGGGAGACGGCTGGACATGGCAACGGCCCCTCAACACGCCGACCGCACGGCAAGCGAAGCGCGCAGGCCCGGATCTAGGAATCCGGGCCGGAGGCGTCAGCCGAGCGGAGCGAGGGAACGATGGAAGCCCATCAGGGGCGAGACGCCGCAGGCGGCTCGATGCGCAACGCGCACGACAGCGCGACCGGCCACGTTTCTTGGCCGGGGACGCACAGCCTTCAAGGCTCGATGCACAAGCTCATGCGCCAGTCATCGGGAAACAGGTTCGACAGCGACTGCCGTGGTCTGGCCGATCCGGCGCAGCCGGTTCGGCGGTCTTTGAGGGGCGCCAAGCATCGCGCGGCGGGGATAGCCCGCAGGGCTTTCCCCTGGAGGCAAGCGCAGCGCGCAACGCCCCGTCAGGGGCACTTAGGCATCACGCCGAGTCGTCAGGACGCAGGCTGGATTCCGCAACCGGCATCCAAGGCGAAGTCGAGTTCAGGTAGTAGCGCCTGCCACGCGCATACAGCCCCGAAGGCTCGGTAGGCTGGTAGAACCCGGTGACGCGGCGCCGGAACTGCGCGCCAAACTCGTTGGTGTAGATCACCGCGTCGCCGATCTTGAAGCGCAAGGGCTGACCGTTCTCCGGCGCGAACGGCTTGAGCGCATCGTGTTGCGCCGTGATTTCGATGATGTAGTCGTGATGGCTGCTCATGGCATTGATCTCCTGCGAAGGTTGGGAAAGCGCAAGGAGCGCCTTGCGGCGCTCCAAGGGCTGGTTCAGACGACGACACGCCCGACCAACCGGGCATCGCGCGCGTAGGCGCTCAACCGCTTCTCGGCGCGGAAAGACAGGTCGCGCTCGATCGGCAGGCCCAGCCTGCCGCGCACGGTCGCCAGCTCGCCCAGGCTGACCCAGCCGATTTCCGGCATCCCCAGGCCCAGGTCGCAAAGACCAAAGGCGTGGTCGTGGTCATCGGGATCAATCTCGGTCAGCAGCCAGGTCGCGCCGGCATCCGGCGTGAACAGCTTGACGACGGGTGCCGGATCGAAGTCCGGGTTCTCCAAGGATTCGCGGCCGTTGGCCAGCAGCACGATGCGCTGCTCGTCAGTGATGAGTGCGTTGTTCATGGTGAACTCCTGAAAGGTTGCCGGGCGGAATTGCCCGACCCTTCCGGGGCACGGCGCAGCGCAAGCAGTCAGGGGTCAACGACGGCCGCCAGAACGCAAGCGCCATCGGCGCGCAGCCCTTGACGGCGAGAACGCCGTGGCACGATGAAGGGGACAGCAAGACCGCCTCCCTCGCACCTCCACGCACGCGGTTTTTGGCAAGCGAAGCGCGCAGGCCCGAATAGCAATCCGGGCCGGAGGCATCAGCGATGTGAAAGGCGGGCAGTTCTTAAATGCGCGCCCAGTCCCGGTGCAGATCGTCAACGATCATGGGATGACGGTGCCCGCCTCGGTCTGCATGTTCGCGCAAGTGAGGATGATCTGGCGGTAGATCAGGGTGATCGTGGGCGATGTCGGAAGAATCACTAGCGGGCCAGAGCCACAGCGCCAGTCCCACTCCGACAAGACCAATCAGCGACATGATGATGAAGGTCGATTGCAGCCCAAAGGCAGCGCCGAAGCGACCGGCCAAGGGATAGCAAATGAGCCAACACGCATGGGAGAGGGCGAATTGCGCGGCAAAGACCGCGGGGCGATCCTCGGGGTGAGCGGAGCGGCGCAACAGCCGGCCGGAAGGTGTTTGCGCCACGCTGTAGCCGAAGCCGACCACCAACCAGATCACCACCAGAACGGCATATGTCGGAATCATTGCCCCGGCTGCCGTTCCCACAACCAGCATCGTCGCTCCCGCAATCATGACAGGCCGATCAGCAATCTTGTCGAGCAGGCGAGGCAGCGCGAAGGCCGCAACCATCGACCCGCCTCCGAAGGCCGCCAGCGCCCACGCTACCTCGGATTCGCCCAGGCCGAAGCGTGCCTTCACGATGACCACCGTGTTCACGATCACCATTGACCCCGCTGCTGCCACCGCGAGGCTGATCGCCAGCAGACCCCGAAGGCGCGGCGTGGCGAGGTAAATGCGCGTGCCCCGCGTAGTGCGATCCCATATGCCACGACGCGGGCCGGGAACGGTTGTGGGAAGCCTCACGCTGACCACAAGCGCGGCTGACACGAGGAAGCCGAGAACCGTTCCGGCAAACAGGTTGTGGAAGCTGATGACCGTCAGTAGCGCGGCGGCCAGCATCGGGGAAATCAGGCTTTCCAAATCGTAGGCCAGCCGGGAAAGCGACAGTGCTTTCGTGTACTCGTCTTCGTCGGGAAGGATGTCCGGGATAGTGGCTTGAAAGGTCGGCGTGAAGCCTGCGGACGCCGCCTGCAAGACGAAGATCAGCAGATAGATTTGCCAGATTTCGCTGACAAAGGGCAGGCAGAGCGCAACGGATGCTCGTACTAGGTCAAGGGCAACGAGCAACGACCGTCGCGGCAGCCGGTCGGCGAACGCCTGCGCGACCGGGGCGACTCCGACATAGGCCAGCATCTTGATTGCGAGTGCCGTCCCGAGTACCGCGCCGGCATTCGCCCCGGCCAGATCGTAGGCAAGCAGGCCAAGGGCCACCGTCATCAGGCCGGTGCCGACAAGCGCAATCACCTGAGCGGCGAACAGGTGACGATAGGTACGGTTCTTCAGGACGGAGAGCATCGGCGGGCCTCAGAGCAGTTTGGTCAGTGCCTTCATTTCGGTCAAAACGGAGTCTTCGTCATGGGCCAGGCAATGGTCGATGTGGTCGTGGATCAGGACGCGCTTTGCGGCCGTCACCGCGCTTTCCACCGCCGCGAGCTGGCGGGCGATGTCGAGACAGGATTCGCCACTTTCGATCATCCCTATGACGTGCCGAAGATGACCATCGGCGCGTTTCAGCCGCTTCACGAGATCGGGATGGGTTGAGTGCTTGTGTGTCGCGTTCATGTGGCAATTGTATCCCCCCTGGGGGGATATGAAAATGTGCGCCGCCCGCGAAGGAGCGACGCACCGAAGGCCGCACGACGCAATCAGCCCGCCGCCGGCGCTGTCATCGACTGCAACTGCTCGATCACGCCAGGCTCAACGAACACGCAAGCCTGCTCGTCCGCGATCGGCACGTTGAACACCTGCGCGAACACCGTGCGCCGCAGATGGGCCAGCCGGCCGGTCCGGTATGCCTGCTCGGGCTTCATGCGCCCGCCAGCCTGCGACCCGCTGCGCTGCGGATCGCATTCGACCAGCGCGACAAAGCCATCGTCGGCCAGCTTCTGATGCTCGGGGCACAGGCCCCAGCCGGTCGCCGTGTGGCGCTCCATGCTCGCGCGCAGGCGCTTGTCCAGCAGGATCGCGCCGGTGTCGAACGCCGTGCCGCAGACCAGGCAAACGTGCTGTTCGAGGGAAACGTGTGATTTGTCGTTCATGACAGTTCTCCTGTTGCAAGGGCGGAATTGCCCGGAACCGTCGCCCTCACGGCGCAGCGCAGCAGTCAGGGGTCGCAGACGGCCGCCAGGACGCAAGCGCGCAAGGCGCGCGCAGCCCTTGCACGGCGAGAACGCCGTGATACGGTGAAGGGACACAGCAAGACCGCCCCCTCACACCACCCCACGCACGCGGGTTTTTGGCAAGCGAAGCGCGCAGGCGCGGATCAGCGAGCCGGGCCGGAGGCGTCAGTGATGGAAGCCCGACAGGGGCGAGACTCGCGCAGCGAGGCTCGATGCGCAGCACGACAGCGCGACGGCGGCACGCCGGGACGCCCGACTGCTTGAGACAGGACTACTCGTTGTCGGTCTTGCGCTGCTCGATCTGCAACCGCGCCCGTTGCGTTGCTTGTTGCAGCCGCTCCACCAGCACGCCCCTCGGCGGCAAGGCGGTCAGGTACTCGGCGACGTGGATGCCCGACTTGTCCAACTCCAGCAATTCGATCTGCTCGCGCTTCTTGCCGGTGCAAAGGATGATCCCCAGCGGCGAGGCTTCCTCCGGCTCCCGTTCGTGCTTGTCCAGCCAGCGAAGATAAAGCTCCATCTGTCCCTTGAAAGCTGCCTTGAACTCGCCGACCTTCAACTCCACTGCCACCAGCCGCCGCAGCTTGCGGTTGTAAAACAGCAGGTCGAGGTGGAAATCCTCGCCGTCGATCTGGATGCGCTTCTGCCGGGCCACGAAGCTGAAACCCGCGCCCAGCTCCAACAAGAACGACTCCATTTCGCGGATGATCGCCGCCTCCAAGTCGCCTTCTTGCCAAGTGTCCCGCAGCCCCAGGAAGTCGAGGATGTAGGGGTCGCGCATGACCAGGGCGGGCGACATTCGCTGCGCATCGCGCATCTTCGCCAACTCCTGTGCGATCGTCTCGCCCGGCTTTTGAGACAGCGCCGTGCGCTCGTACAACATCGAGTCGATGCGCTCGCGCAGCGTCCGCACGCTCCAGCGTTCGGTGCTCGCCATCTGTGCGTAGTAGTCCCGCTGGAGCGGGTCTTTCAGCGGGATCAGGGCGATGAAGTGCGTCCAGCTCAATTCTCGTATCAGTGATACGAGAATCTGCTCGTCGGGGAAGGTGGCCGCGAACTGCACCATGCGGCGCAGGTTCTGCTCGGCAAAGCTGCCGCCGTACTCCTTCACCAACTGCGCCGCCAGGGTGGGCAGGACTTCCTTGCCATAAGCGCCCCGGCGCCCGTCCAAGACCTGCGTGCGGATGCGCTGGCCGATGCGCCAATAGAGCATCGTCAGCTCGCTATTCACCGTCGAGGCGGCGCGCTTGCGCGCCGCCTCGATCAGTGCCCGAATGTCGCCCAGCAGCGCCGAAGGCGCTGTGGACGATGCTGCGGATGACCGGCGCGTGTTCATGCCGCCGCCTCCGCAAGCTGGCGTGCGCCCGTGATGGCCTGGCGCCGGCTGGCCACCAGTTCGGCCGCATCGCGCACCGGCTTGTCCTCGGTGTGGACGTAGTGCATGAACATCGCTACGGTCTTGTGGCCCGTCAGCTTCATGCCCACTTTGGTCGGCACGCCCGAATTGGCAATGTCGGTCGTCGAGCGATGGCGGATGCCGTGCGTGCCGACGTGCGGGACGCCGGCGGCCTTGAGCACCCGGCACCAGCCGCCATAGTGCTCGCCAAAGGTCAGGTGCTTGGCCGGGTCGTTCGGCGATGGCAGGACGTAGGGGCAGCCCTCCCGGCGCGGCGCCGTCGAAAGCAGCCGATAGGCTTCCTCGCTCATGGGCTTGGAAATGCCGCCGACCTTGCTGTCGGGCCACACCACGCGCCGGTTCTCGAAGTCCAGCCAGCTCCATTCGAGCGGGCAGATTTCGGAGCGCCGGGCGGCGAACTCGAATTGCAGCCGGATCGCCAGCGGGATGACGTAGTTCTCCAGCCCCTCCGCCTCCAGCTTCTCCAACTGGCGGAAGATCCGCACCATTTCCTCGTCCACGATGAGCCGGGTTTCCTTGCCCGGCGGGTACATGGGGACGTGGCGGCACGGGTTCGTGCCGTCCGGGCGGTAGCCCCACACTTCGGCCAGGTTGAACATCTTGCGCAGCACGCCGAAGGTCTTGTTCGCCTCGGTCGGCTTGTAGGCCAGTTTCTCCATCAGCCCGGCAATGTCGGGCCGCTTCACGTCATGCACCTTCTTGCGGCCCAGCAGCGGGATGATGTTGCGGTCTATGACGCCCTGATAGCCGTCCTGCGTGCTGGGCTTGTTGCGCTTCTTGGAGTAGTCCTCCATGAACTTCTTGCACAACTCGGCCATCGTGGGCGCCTTGCGCGCCTCGGCCTTGGCGCCGCCGGGGTCGCCGCCCCGGCGAACCTCGGCCAGCCAGTCCTGTGCCTTGACTCGTGCCTGTTCGACGGTCAGCTCCCCGTACAGCCCCAGCGAGGGCTTGCGGGGCTGGCCGGAGTTCGTGCGGTACTGGAGCATGAACACCCGGCGGCCGGTCGGGGTAATCTTGCACAGGAAGCCGGGCACCACGGTATCCCGCAGTTCAACATCCTTGGCCTGGGGTTGGGCCGACTCCACGGCGGTCTTGGTGAGCTTGATCTTTGCCATGATGACTCCTCGGAACAACCCGGATTCCAGGAGCCAGATAGGAGCGGCGCGAGGGAAAACCGGGTCAAGTTTCAGAAAGCACCGGCATATGATGGACGCGCGTAAGTTATTGATAAACCTGCTGTATCTAGCTACGGCGCAGTCCAGCGAACTACCGGGCTGGAGTCATCGTGAAACAAAAAAAGGCCCTTATGCAGTTCTCAAACTGCATAAGGGCCTTTTTCATGTCCACACAGGGTGCACCAGTGGAGAGTGCACCCTGCTTTGTTGTGAGCCTCAGGCGACCTGCAGCTCTTCGTTGTGCTCGCGCACCGTCTTGTAGGCGTTGACCAAGCGGTAGCCCTTCAGGAAGGCCACGTGGCTTTCAGCTTCTTCACGCGTTTTTGCCGTGGCCACGATGCCTTCGCCGACACGCTGGACCACGAACCGATAACCGTCCGGGCAATCGCGCTCTTCAACGTGCAGCTCGGGCATGACGTAGTTCTTGTGGCGGTACACCTCGTAGCCGCTGGTCACGTTGATGATGCGCACAATGGAACGGGTCATGATCGAGCCGCCAAAGCCGCTTGAGACGATGTTGCGTTCTTCGTCGAGCAAAGGCTCCAGCACCAGAGGCACTTTCATCATGCCGCTGCTGCGACCGATGAAGCCGATCACATCGTTTTGCTCGGCCCAGTCGCGGCCAGTTTCTGGATCGCCGTAGAACAGGCGAAGCACAGTGCCTTGGGCGTGGTAGTCGGTATAGCTGGCCCGCGCGGCTTCGAGAACCGAGCGCACTTTCGGGGCTGTGCCATCGGGGTACCAGGTCATTTTGGAAACCGGGCTTTTGCCGTACTGGCCCACGAGTGACAGGTACTGCTGGTAGCAGTCGATGGTGCCGCGCTTGGTCTCGCTCGGGCCCTGCACTCTGAGGGCACGTGCGATCTGGGTGGCCGTCTCGAAGCAGTGGTCAAAGCCCATGCAGGTGACGCCATCACCGTGGTTGATGACGAACAGGCGCTGTTTGGGGTTGATGCTCACGCCGGGGGGGACGGGGCTGATGTCAAGTTGGGAAGTGGTCATGTTCTCTCTCCAAAGGAGGGTGAGGAACGCCCACATCCCGAACCGGGAGTGAGGACGTCCCGGTGGGGTGAATGTCGGCAGGGGCCGACGCAAAGGTCATGGTGACCAGAGTGCCCCTGAAGAGTAGAAGCGCCGGACAATGCCGTCAAACCGATCCGGCCAGTCCCCTTCGCGGGCGGGTTTTCCTCATCGACACAGCATTTCGACGCTTCAGCGGTGTACAGGCCCCTGGCAAATTGGTCGCTATCTTGACCACGCGTTCTTTATTGGTCACTATAATGACCAAATGACCAACGCCCCTATGTCCGCTGTGCTCGAGCGACAGCTGCTGCTTCAGCTGGGTGACCGGCTTCGGCAGCTGCGCAAGTCACAGGGGATCGGCACGATCGATATGGCGGCGCGGGTAGGCATTGCGCGCAATACGCTCAGAGCCATCGAAAACGGCGATCCAGCGCCCTCCATGGGCTCCTACCTCCGAGTCATGTCGGCTCTGGGGGTGGTTGGAGAACTTGCACTTCTGGCTGGCGACAGCATGATCCCAGCGCCGCAAGGAACGGCAGGCGCAAGGTCCCGGCGCGAGAAGCCAAGCATTCAGGTGACTGTCACGGCGGACACCTCTCGCCATGAGATTCAGGATTTGCAGAGCTTGGCCCTTCACCAGGCGGCCGTTGATCTTGTCAAAGTGGATCCAGCGCAGCTGGCAAGGGCACAGGCAACCCTCGCGCGATGGCTGGGGTCTGGGCCTTCTCGATCAACCAGTCTTTGGACCGAATGGGAGGAAGTCCTCAGCAAACGGCAGTGGCGCAAGATCCTTGGCCGCAGCCGGCGCGCGCAGGAGCTTCGCCAGAGTTCACCGTTGGTCACCCTCTTGCCGGAGGACACACGCAAGAGCGTCCTTGCACAGATCGGGGCGCTCAAAAAGGGCGTGGTGATCAGAGATGCAGTGGAAGAGGACGTGCGATGAACCGTGAAGACCTGGAGCACATCATTCGGGCCAGCAGCGACGTGACGAATGAGTACGAGTTCATCATCATTGGAAGCCAGTCGATCCTGGGCCCGATCCCCTACCCCGAAGATGTGTTCAAGGCGTCGGCCGAGGCCGACATCTATCCGTACCAGGCGCCGCAGAAGGCCGACGAGATTGACGGTGCCATTGGTGAGGGATCACAGTTTCACGAGACCAACGGCTACTACGCGCAAGGCGTAGCACCAGAGACAGCGGTCCTTCCGCGGGACTGGATCACGCGGGTTCACCGCGTCCAAAACAGCAACACAAACGACCGCGTCGGGTACTGCCTGGACGTCGTCGATCTGTTCCTGTCGAAGGCTGTGGCGGGGCGCGACAAGGACCGCGAGTTCTGTACCGCACTCATCGAGTTCGGGCACGTGGATCCAAAGAGAGCCATCGACATGGTTGCGCAGATGCCGATAGATCAAGAAGCGCAGCGACGTCTGCGTGCAACCATTCGTAGGTGGGCTGGCAGTGCGATCTGAGTAGATTGCCCACCCACGGTTGCTCGGCCACGGCGGGGGCTCCTAGCCGCGTGCGCGTGGCTTCAGTGTCTTGGGCGCCGTTTTACGGGCTGTGGCCACCCTGCCTTGGGCATCGAGCGTGAACTGCACGCCATGAGGTTGCCCGTCCTGCGGCAACTGCCCGGCGGCCTGGTCGGCTTCGGCCATGGTTTCGTACAGGCGGATCGGCGCTCCATCGAAGAGCTTGCCGTCGGTCAACCACCGCCCTGACTCCAGCTGGTACTCCATCGAGCCTCCACCGTAGAACCTTGCGACACCCCAGTTCTTCGCCATCGAATGCTCCCTTTGCTTGGATCCTTGAAACGCGCGGGTCCGCGCAGCAGCGCGTACTTTCCTTCCGTGGCCACCCTACCCGTTTGAACTCTCAGAAAACGCCGGCGTGTTGATTTTGATGAGGCTGGCCACCAGCAAGATGAAGCCCCCCATCATGCATACGAGCCCCAGAGCAGCACCGGCGATCACATTCACCAGCGTACTGGCCGTGGCAGACCACGCCACCAGACCGATGACCTCAAGCCCAAGGAAGGCGGCCAGCACAGCCGCGCGTTTCGTTGTGATGTTCATGTTTTGGTCTTTCCGGCTCAAAGAGTGGGCGGCAGGTCACGTGAAAGCGCAGGGCTGGCTACAGCGTTCCGATTTTTGTAGAGCGAAAGCTGGTCGGCTTCTGGTCGAGCGATGCGACGATCGCAGCGGCCGTCTTGGGCCCGATCCCCTTGCACAGCACGAGCTCAGCGGCGGACGCGGTAAACACCGCGCGGGCGCTTCCAAAGTGAGCGATGAGTTTTCTGGCCACCTCGGGCCCCACGCCTGGAAGTCCACAAACGAGGTATTGGGCCAGTGCTCCGTCGGGGTTGTCCCTGGGCTTGGCCACACGCGTTGCGACCTCGTAGCCCAGTCCGTTGACCTGGTGGTGGTGCAGACGCGCCAGCAGGCGGGCGGTGCCCATCTGGTTGGGTGCGGTGAAGACCGAGAGCCCCCAAAAGACCGAGAGCGCGGAGAGCGCGCCAGGCAGCGAGTCGGGGTGCATGTCGTTGGGCAAATCCTGGATATTTCCTTCGATCAGCAACGCCGGTCGCTCGGAGGCCAGAGCGATGGCTTCGGCCTGGGCGAAGAGGCGCGCGTCCAGGATGGAGTTGGCCAAGTCGGCAATGCTCTTGCGCTCGATCAAGAAGGCCCCCACGCGGTAGTCTCCCGCAGGCATCTCCTGCATGACGAAGTCCACACCGAGGTCGCGCAGGTGCGTCGGGATGCGGCTGTTGGTCTCGCGCGAATCGACGACGATGGTTGGTGCGTGCTCCGGGACGGAGGGAAGGTTCATGTGGCCGTCTGCGTGGACGAAGAAATGGGATATGGAGTCACGTGGGGCAATGGTCTACAAGACCCGGTGCTTTCTCTTGTCGTCTGCCTCAGTGAGCCGGCGAGCGAATTCGTCCATGCCCATGGGAAGTGTCTCCCCACCCTCGGTGTAATCCTCCAGCACTTCAGCGATAGAGTGCTCATTCACATTGAGGGCAAGCGACAGCGCGCGCAGGGCGGCCCCAAAGCCAGCAGCGGCCACGCCGCCGATCACCGCCCCTATGGCAGACGATTCTTGAGCTTCCTCGGCTCCCTTCCAATCCATCACCCGGTTGAACATGTGCAGCCCATCCCTGCTGGCAGGCGGGTAGCTGGTGTAGTTGGCGCGCTCAAAGTGCGCGTGCACCTCGTTCTCCAGATACACGTCTTCAGGGTTGTCGTTCCACTTCTGCAACTCGGCTTCAAACTCGGTCAGATCCGCAGGCGCGCCGGCGGCGGAATGTGCAGACGACGTGGGAGGGGTCGGTTTGGGTTCTGTGTTCATGCCCATCACGATACAGCCTCTGCGTGCCTTTGCAACTTGATCGACATGGCCCGCATTCCCTTGGATGCCGACTAAACCCTCTACGAGGCGAACTACGTCGGGAGTTCGAGCAAAAACGCCCCGGCGACCCTTGACCCTGAACATCTCAAGATTCAACCTTCCATGGCTGCGCGCGGCCCGCAGTCCTTCTGGCGTGCGAAATCGCAGCACCTGCTGTACGTCTCGCGAGGCCATCAGTGGGCCAAACGATTGTTGGAATTCTTCGAGCGTGTTCATGCAGGGTACCTCTCTTGATCCGAAAAAAGCCCCAACCCTATTGCTCAACATGCCTGCCGGAGCAGGAACCCCAAAGAAATAGTGTGCGAGTTATGGCCCCGAAACTCGCACACCCCTGGACTCGCTTGCTTCGCGGGGCCATGAAAGCAGAAAAGCCCTCCGCTTGTGGCGAAGGGCTGGTCTGTGTTTCTAGGCGTCCCGGTGAAGGCGCACGCTTGTCTCGTCAGGCTTCCTCGGGCTGCAGCTCCAGCTCGGTCTCGTAGACCGTGCCATCGTGCAGCGCGATCTTGACCAGGTAGCCGCGATCGGTGAGCTTGGCCAGCGCCTGGTTGAGCTCAAACGCCAAGGGGTTCAGGCGGTCGATCTCCACCGTCCCCTCCGGCAGCACGCTGTAGGCATCTTTGGTCAGCGCCAGCACCGCAGGGTGCTCAATGCTCAGGGCCGCAAACAGCGGGGCGTTCCAGTTGCCGTCTGCGTCTTTCACCGGCTTTCCGGTGTCGAAACGCATGGTGCGAGCCTCTCCCTTCATGAGGTAGAGCGACTCGAAGAAAGCTGTGGTGCCGTCCTCGCCGTAGCCCATGGCGCTGGGCATGCGAGAGTTGCCGTGGAACGTGGCCATGCCCTTGAGTTCGGCCATGAACTGTTCCCGGTTGTCGCATTTGACATGACTCACATCCTGCTCGCAGTAGGTGATGGTCTGCATCAGGTCTTCGTTGAAAAACGTGCCGTAGTACCACGCATCTTGCGGCGTGCTGTAGCGCTTCCAGCCCGCGTTTGCGCGCAGGATGGGGTTGAGCGATGCTGTCGAACCGTTCTCGATGAACGACCGTTCGATCACTGCGCCGCTGGCCGTGCGCTCGGGTGGCGCCACCTTGCGGTGTTGCTCGAGCATGGCGATCGTGGCGCGCATGCGCTCGATCTGCACGGGGTTGAAGGCCAGTTGTTGCCCAGACCACCAGTACATGGTGCCCAGGGTTTCGGAGATGGCCTTTTCCGTCTCGGTCACATTGAGTTTGTCGATGTGACGCAGGCGTGCGTGGTAGCTGATGCTGTCGGCATAGACGCCTGACAGTTCGCGCGGCACGCCATCGGTGTTGACCTCGTAGGCGGCGCAGAACAGGTGCCCCAGTGGTGCGCCGTGGATCACGGCAACCGTCTCGTCGCGCCCAAAGAGCAGGAACCCGCTCTCGCGGGCGAACTGCAGGCGCTGTGCCATTGCTTGGCTGCTGAGAGGCGTGTAGTTGCGCACCTCCTGAAAGTACAGGGGCAACTGCACGAGTTCCATCACCTCGGTACCGACATGGCCCGCCAGGTGGGGCGAGCGGATCAGAACCAGTGTGGCGTTCTCGGGGCCGTTGATGCCGGCGAAATCCGGCTGAGCGTCGAACTTGCTGTGCAGGAGGTCCTGCAGGTTGCGCATGTTCTGGGCGTTGAAGGCCGGGTCTTCTTGAACCTGGACCATCTGGTGCAGGCGTGACTCGAAGTAGGCGGGGATGAAGGCTCTGGTTGTCATGGGTATTGCCTTTAAAAGGACAAAGCCCGGACAAGCCTTCCCCCTGATCGGGAAAATGCTTGCCCGGGCTCAGGGGTGGTGTTGAATGCTATGCACGCCCAGACCGTGAGGTCTGAACGGGCATGCCGGATTCGCGGTGGTGCGAAATCAGGTTGTGATTCTCAGGGTGGACGCGGAGGTGGGCAAGCGAATCGGGCCACTGTTAGCGCGGGGTCCGAACCTCGCATCCACACCAGTTCGTGATGGCTTTGGTTCAACAACCAGAGTCAAACCCGCGGGCCTTAGATGGCAGATCGCCTTTCCTGGCTGCCATCAATGCGATGACAACGGGCTCCACCCCGAGCACTTCGTCAAATGGGCGATGTCACCGCAGGAAAACTGATGAGATCGAGTGGAACCGTGATGTCATGATGCTGCTTCATGAGATCAACAAAGCTTCGCCAGTCTTCAGGGCACGCGGGCTCGTGGGTGCAACTCAGGCACTGCTCCTCTCCCGACATTTGTGCTGTCATCGTGCGATGCACATCGACCCCGAATCTCTTGGAGAACCGACCCACCGTGCTCCCGTCTAGCGCGTGGATCCAGACGGTCCCACCGTCCTCAGACACCTGGATCTGATCTTCTGCCTCAACCTCCAACAAGGCGGTCGATGTGCTGGTAATCACTTTTCAAGCGATGGGCTGGGAGACTCGCGCGTGACCCACATTGCCACGCTCGAAACTACGCCAGTGATGACCGGCGAAATCACTATGAGCATCGCCCACCAGGGCCAATTGAAAAACGGCTCCGAGATCCAACTCGTATCGAAATCCGTCAAGTACCAGCGCTGGAAGAAAACAAGGACGCAGGCGGATAGAGCAACTGTAATGGCGATGCGAAGGTAGTTCATGGGACTCGTTTGCAAGAGATTCTGATTGAAGAGATGCTATCCGATTGATGCCGAAAGTCAGCAACCTGGACGCGGCTCAGAAGGGCGACTCGACGATCTCTTCATCGCCGCGCACCCGGACCCACGCGCTGTCTGGTTCACCATCGTCATCGGAAGCACCACGACCTTCTGTTGACGTGTTTTCTGCGGTTGGCTGATCGCCAGTGTCGGTTGGCTTGTCCGCGTCTTCAATCGCCACCATGTTGTCCGCCGTTTCTGTGCCAGTGGCCACCGATGGCGTGACGCTTTGCGGCTCACCCGCCTGCTCCTGGGCGCCCTCGCCCTCACCCTCAGTTCCTCTTCGTTGCCCAGCTGGGGTTTGTGCCCCCTTGGCCGTGGCATCTTCCTTGTCTTTCGCGCGCTGCAGGGCACGCTGGCGCTTGTCCTCGATCTGTGCGATCAGGTCTTCGAGCTTCTTGCGCAGGCCGCCTTCCAACGAGGCGAACGCCGGGTCGGCCTTGATTTCCTGCGCCACGCCATACAGCGCGGTGCCCGAGCGCTCGATGATCTTCTCGCCGGGGTCCTGCATGAACTTGGAGGTCACGCGGGTCTTGCCCCGGGCCTCCGCCGCCTGCAGCCCTTCGGTGATCTTCTCGGCTGCCTTCTCGCCGTGCTTGGCCATGGCCTGCAGCGCGGCGGTCGCGGAGATCTTGTTGTCCTGGACCAGCTCGCGCACCTGCACCGGGGCCTCGATCAGCGCCAGGAGGTCGCGCACGTAGGTGGTGGTGAAGCCGCAGCGCGCCGAAATGCGTTTCTCGTCCCAACCGTAGAGCTTCAGGCGCTTGACCAGCGCCGCCTTCTCCAGTGCCTCAAGAGGCTTGCTCGTGGCGCTGCGCACCACCACCACCGAGAGTTCTGCGATGTCGTGCTGCTGTGTGTTGACCACGACCGGCAGCCGGTCAAGGTCGGCGCCCTCGGCCACGGCCTTGTCGAACCCTTGAAGGCGGCAGTGCCCATCGGAGATGTAGATGATCGATTCGTCGCCCTCGCGGGCCACGTAGCCCGAGAGTGGGTGTTCGAGCTTGAAGCCCTCGCTGAGCATGCTGTCGGCAAGGCTTGCGATGTGGGCTTGCAGTGCTGCGTTCTGAATGCGCACATTGAATCCCTCGATCACGCGGATGTGACGGCGCGGCACCATCCACAGTGGGCTGGGGGTCGCGCCGGAGTCGGCCATAGCTTTTTCAATGGAGCCCGCAACCAGCGTCACGCCGGGCATCTGCGACAAGGCCAGTGCCTGCTTTTGTTCCTCGCTCATGCCCTCGGTGGGGTCAGTTGCTGCAGGCGCGGCGCTCAGTTCGGTTTCGCCGACGGTGTTGGTTGTGGTGGTGGCGGTGTTGGTTTTCTTGTTGGTCATTGTGGTGGTCTCAGGGTGGTTCGGGGCTGGCTTGGGCTGCTCAGGCGTGGGACGGCGAGTTTCCGGCGCATGTGGCGCCATAGGGGGCCACGTGGGGCCGCGGGCAAGCGCGCGCGATCATCGAGCGCACAAGGGGCAGCAGTTCGTCGCGCGCTGCGTCCTGCACGTCGCGTTTGCGCTTGATCCAGCCCCAGGTAAGGCTGGCAGCGCAGGTGAGTCCCATGCAGATGGCCAATGGAAGTGCGGCGGGCGGATGCAGGGCGGCTGCCAGCCCAGTCAGCATGACGCCCAGCAAGCCGGTCAAGAGGCCAGCGCCCGTGTACCCGATGGCCACGCGGCTGTGCTCGACCGTTGCGCCATGCTGCAGTGTTGCGATGGCGCTTTCTCGGTCAAAGCCCACCAGTCCGTTGCTCGCGTTCACCGCGCACAGGACCAACGTGGAGCCGTCTCGGTGCAGGCTGTAGATGAGACTCAGAAAATCCCCCATCTTCGGCTGTGTTCCCAGGGCATCGGTCTGCAGGTGCACGCGCGGGCCGTAGCCCCGATCGATCACGACACCGTTGGACTCGTTGAAGCTGTAGACGTCACCTGCGATCAAGTGCAGTTCGACCACCGCGCCGTAGCTGGTGGTGATGGTTTTGACCTGGGTGTGCTCAGAAGCCATCGAATTCCTCCATCGCCTCGAACGCGGCGGCCGGCATGGTCTTGAAGGTGATCGTGTAGCTCGCCGCCTCGTCATACTCCAGCCCCGCGCGCGTCATCCAGTTCGCGGGAATGGTGAGCGTCATGCCTTGGGACTCGACGCGAGCGACTTGCACCGTCAGGGGCTCCATGGGGCCGGGCGATGCGACATCGGCGGGCTGGGGCTTTTCCGCGCGCGGCGCTGGCTTGTCCGCAACGGAGGCCTGAGGGGTCACCGGAGAGATGGGTTTGCGCAGCGACCACAGGAACATGCAAAGGTTGGCCACGTCCAGCGGGTCGCCGCGCTCGATCAGATCGCGAAGCATCCTGCTGAGGTCTTCCCCCGAGCACTCGCGCCAGCCGCTGCGGCCCTTGGCACGGGTGGCTTGAAGCTTCACGGCCATGGCGTGGGCGAAACTGCGCACCGCGGCGTCGTCGTTCATCGCTTCGAGGTCATCGGGGCCGGACGCCGTGCTGACCCGCAGGTTGGTGTCTTGCCCCGGTTTGAGTTCGTCATCCAGACTGCCGAGGTCGACGGCACCCTCTTCCGGGTAGTCCGTGCACCAGGCGCGCAGCCCGCCCTCGTGGTCGGCCAGGGTCACATGGGCCTCCTCGCCGCCAAAGAAGTCCACAAGCTCCTGGGCTTGCCGGTGGTTCATGGTGATGGTCATGTTTTCAATCGATGGGTTTTCAGGACACGCGGTTGGCGCTTTGCAGCGTTCCGCCCAATACAAGCTACCGAACAAGCGCGGACATTCAAGCCCCCAAAAGCAACTTTTCTCGACTCAAGCGATGGGTTCGGCCCACATTGCGTTTCTCAAAACAAGTCGCTCCGCGGGCCGCTTTGTTGCTGTCTGTATTGGATTTCAGGGTGTCGGTTTTTGTCTGGCCATCTGGGTCGGTTGATGCAGCCATTCGCCCTACACCCCGCATCAAAAGTTGGTTTTTTGTGCAGCCGCTGGGCACAGCCGGTTACGCCGTCGCGCGTGCAGTGCGACAAATCTCACGCGTGCCATCGCCCTGCGGCCCCTGATGACCCTTGGTGCGGGCCGATCGCGCTCACTCGGGCTGGTTTTGGGCGCTATCGACAGGTTTTGCCCCTGTTGGCCGAGGCGCATCGCTGCATGCGCCCTCGAAAATTCCTTTGCTGCTTCATTCGCTGCTGCGAACGCGCACGCGTACATCAATCTGGAGGTTTTCTTGGACCAGCATCAACGACCGCTATTTCTGCAGATCGACTCGCAAAAGGAACGCCTGCGCATTGAAGATGGCCAGGGCCGTACTGACTCACGGGTAGGAGCTACCAGCTGCTGCGTTGTGGATGGCGCGCTGAATATCTCCACATACGGAAGCCTGAACGAGGTGATTGCCGCCGGTGCCTGGAGGCGCTACTGGAAGGAGACGATCACCACCCACATTTGCCCATCCTCCACCGGAGGTGCGCAGTGAAAGCCCCGTTCTCCACCCTCTCCCCTGCGATGCGCAACGGGATGTACGCCGGGGCCGGCGTGTTTTTGCTGTGCATGACGGCCTTGACGCTGCCTCAGCAGGACTTCTTCTACCTGCTCGGTCACCTGTCCTTCGCCATCACCTTTCTGGCCTATGCCCAAAGCAACCTGATTCGCCTTCGTCTGATCGCTGTGGCCAGCTTGGTCGTGGGCCTGGTCTACAACACCTATGTGCACATGAACATGGCCGAGGGTCAGAACCTCTGGCCGGTGCTGCTCTGGATGGGCGTTTTCCTGGTTCAGAACGTGATCAACAGCGTGCGCGAGGTCAACCGCTCGTTGGAAATCACGATCCCGGCCCATGAACGACTCATCCAGGCCAGCGCCTTCCCGCGCATGCATTCCCGGGATTGGGCGGCTTTGAGCGAATCTGCCACCAAGAAGACCTTCCCCAAAGGCCACGTGCTGTTGGCCACCGGCGCAGCCACCGACAGTCTGCAAATGCTGGTGTTCGGTACCGCGCGCGAGCAGCGCAAGGACCAGTTGCCTCTGCGGCGGCGCATGGGCGCGCTGTGGGGCGAACTCACCTGGGTGCTGGGTGAAGAGATGTTCAACGCCTCGCCGTGTGATGTGGTGGTCACTGCAGACGTTGCCGAGGTCTGGGAGTGGCCATACACGACTCTCGATGCGCTGTGCAAAGGCAACGACCGGCTGGCCATTGCCCTGAAGGACGGCTTCGTGCGCTCCGCAAGTTTCAAGCACGGTCTGCTCGCTGATCGATGCGATGACCGCGCTCCCCTTGTCGAGGCAGCGAGGGCAGCGCAGACCCACGAGCCTTCAACGCGCGCGAGCGGGTTTCCCGACACCAATGTCCCGCTTGCGCAGTCGATTGTTTGAAGCGGCCCTTTGACGGCCCGCATGCATCCGATGAACCCTGAAACCACAGCATCCAAGAGCACCCTATGAGCACCACCGACATCCAACCACCAGACAGCGAAACGCTCACCCGCACCGGCGCCCACAACCATCAGGAGAAGGACTCCACCGCTGTGTTGCACAACATCCTTGGCCTACTGGTCGACGACAGCCGCCGCCGCGAAAAGTCCTTGCGCCGCGACGTGTGGTTTCGTCGCGTGTCCATTGGTCTCCTGGTGGGCGCAAGCTTGGTGGGCTACTACAGCTTCTTCAAGGGTCTGGTGGGTCCAGGTGCTGGCAAGACCGACGGCCCCACCATGGCTGTTGTCGACGTGCGCGGCGCGATCATGCCGGACAGCGCGCTCGCATCTGGCGAGGTTGTTGGAGCGGCCATTACCAAGGCGGCCAAGGATCCCAACGTGAAGCGCATCGTGCTGTATGTTGAGTCGCCGGGCGGTGCGCCGGTCGAGGCCGAGCGCATCATGCAGGCGGTGGACAACGCCCGCGCCACCTACAAGAAGCCCATCACGGCCGTGATCGGCAACCTCGGTGCCTCAGCTGGCTACATGGTCGCGCTGTCGGCCGATGAGATCGTGAGCGGGCGCTACTCGTTGGTGGGCTCCATCGGTGCGGTCATCCAGTCCTGGCAGTTGACTGGTCTGCTGGACAAGCTGGACGTGCGCGCCAAGAGCTTTGCATCTGGCGAGCTCAAGACCCTGCTGAACCCCTACGAGCCCCCCAGCGCCAAAGCTGCTGCCAAAGCGCAAGAACTGGTCGACACGCTGGGCGGTCAGTTCGCGCAACTGGTCAAGGACCGCCGCGGCGACAAACTCAAGCGTGACATCGGCACCTACACCAGCGGAGAGGTCTGGAACGGGGAGCAGGCGCTGGCACTGGGGCTGGTCGACGCCACCGGCACGCTGGAGAGCGTTGCTGCCGCTCACCCCGATCTGAAGGTGGTGGACTTCAGCCCCCGCGAGCGCAAGGGCCTGGTGGGGCAGCTGACTGGTGCTGTGTCCTCGGGCATCGCACAAGGCCTCTCCGGCGTGGTGCAGAACCACTCTGCCCTCAGCGTTCAATAGTTCGAGGCAACGTAGGGGCTCCCGGGCGCCGCGTGAAGAAGAAAGGCCCGCAAATGCGGGCCTTTTTGCTGGGGGCCTGTGGTCAGGGCTTGTCCGGGAAGCATTGAAGCGGGTATTCGAAATCCGCATCGAGCACGCGAGCGCACATGCGCGGGAGCATCCGGCCGATGAAGTCGTTCGTGAACCACTCGTGGAACAGGTCCATGTGCTTCATCTCCGCTTGAGACTCCACCTGCAGCACCAGGGTGCGGGACTCAAAGGGTGTGAGGTTCACGCCCAGGCTCTGCCCAAGGCGCTTTTCGAATGGCGCGACCGAGAGAGGATGCACGTAGGTTTTCCAGTCGTTGTAGATGCGCGTGCGCACGCTGGGGCTGTCGGCCTGAGACAGGGCGCTGCACAAGACGACTTTGTGGTTGGGGCTGTCGAGGATGTAGCCCCACTCGCACTCGTAGAAGCCCACCTCCGACTCGCTGGCCATGTCGTGGAGATCCTGCACCAGTTGTGCGTCGCCACTGCCCCGGAACATGGCCAACACCCCCTGCAGTTCCTGCCGCGCGCCGTTGGGGTTCTTTCGCAAAAGGTGATGCGTCTGCCGTTCGGTCGTGGTGATTCGCGCATTCCCCAGGCCACCCGGGTCGGGGTTGTGGGCCACACATGCGGCAAGCATCTGATCGCGCCAGCCCCTGTCGGTGACCATGTTGCTGAATGCCCAGCGATCCTCAGGCGTGGCCATGCTCAGCAGGGCATCCTCGAATCGGTCGTTGCTCCTGAGTGCACCGAACATGCGCAGCTGCATCACGTCCACGTAGGTGCGCTGCAGGTACTCACGGATTTCCCAGTACTGCTTGCAGCCCAGCGGAGCCCGCTCATAGGTCTGCTGCCACCAGGCGTTGGTCTGCTCGCTCGTGGCGCCCTCGGGCGGAAGGCCGTAGCCTTGAAACAGCACATCCTGCAGGCGACGCATGTCATGTAACAACATGCCTTGCGAAAGGGTCTGACCGAAAGCTGGCTTGTTCATGGGATGTGGCTTCTCTTCTTGTGGTCTTGTGCGAATCATCGGTCAACTCCTGAGGGATGACCATTGTTCGTTCAGCGAGGGGGTTTTGTCGCGTGATCGGGGTCAGTTGTGCTGTGCGGCACAGGCCTCTCCTGTTGTTGCCACCTCCCGCGCCGTCAGTCCCACGCGAGGTGCTTGCCGATGCGACCGAACGCGCTGCGCAAGCGTTGGCGGATGGACTTGAATCGGTTGCGTCGGATGGCCAGGCGCCTCAGCTCGTGGACGGCCTTGGTGGTGCGATCCAGTATGTCGGGCAGCTTGGCCGGGTCGAGGGCGTTTTCTGCCACGGCCGTGTTGACCACGGCGCCCAGGTAGCGCAGGTTGGCGGCCAGTTTGCGGGGCAGTGGTGGGCGCACGCTGTCGACCTTGGAGTGCATGCCGCGTCCGCGCGCTTGGAAGTCTTGCACCAGGATGTGCTCGATGCGCAATGTCAGCCGCGCAGCTGCACCCAATGTGGCTCGCCCCCCTGTGCGCCCGGGCGCTGATTTTGCGAACGATTTGATGCTTTCGACTTGTGCCCCCACCTGCAGGGGTTCGTCGTTTGCGCAATCCAGGTCCTGCGTGCCATCACGCAGAGCGGCTTCGTAAATCTCTGCGATGGTCAGTTCTGGTGGAGTTCTCGGTCGCCGGCGATTGTTCGCTGGGTGAAGGGAACGGGCATGCATGGTTCTGGGCCTGCGTCGTTTGGCGGGGTGGTGATCAGAGCGAGTGCAGGCGTGCCAGTGCGCGCGTGCTCGTGCTGGGCTGGTGCGCAACGAGCTGCTCGGACTGCGTGTGGAGCCGCTGCCCCATGTTCTGGAGAAGGGCCTTGCGCATCGCAGCCTCGAGGCCGGGGTGTTCGTTGAACAGGACCTGCAGCGTGGTGAAGCCGATGAACCAAACGCTTGCCTGGCTCGAACTCACCCGAATGGTGGAGCCTGCTGTGCGCGGCAGAAGCTCGCCCATGATGAATTGCTCATCGCCGATGACCGTGCCAGCCTGTCGGGTCAGCGTGGCCAAACCGGGGCGGGACTCACTGGCCTCGCCATGGGTGATCACATGCAAGCCCTCAAAGGTGGCGTTGCGGCGCTGCACCACTTGGCCCAACTCCAGATTGCTGGTGCTGCCCGCGGGCTCGATCAGGGCCCAGTGCTCGCGATTCAGGCCGGGGATGGGTGACTTTTCCGCACCCTTGCGCACCAGGTAGGCTTCACGCCACCCCGCCAGCGCTTTCTTCAGCATGGCAGAACCTGGGATGAGGGTCCACAGGCAGGCAGTGGTCACCGCCCTCAGTCCGGGCGTGTCCTCACCGCTCAGCGCGGCCAGCGACATGTAGCCGGTGGCCACCAGGATGTAGGCGGCCGGCACCACGGTGGTCATGGCCTTCGCGAACGAGTCCAGTTCCAGAAATCGGGCGAATGGGGTTGAGGGCTTCATGGAGCAGCCTTTTTGATGGACGGAGAGGCCAGCTCGGAGAGCGGCACCTTGCAAACGTGCTTCCATGCGCCGGCGGCAAAAATCTCCTGAACATCGTTGCCGTGCATCAGCACGAATGCCCCGTCATCCACGAAGCAACCGTGATAGCCGGTGAACGCTCGGTGCTCGCCTGACGTGAAGGTCAGCAAGATGGCGTGACTGCCTTCGTCCACGTGCATGAAGGTTGGAGTCATCGTTTGCTGGTCCTGATCGAGAGGGACGATGCGCCGGCGCGCGGCGCGAGATGTGGCGCTCGTAGCAGGTGGGCGAGCAGCCCGGTTCGGTAGACGCCGACGAAGCTGGTGATGGCGAAGCCGATCTGCTGCACGATCAGGCCGTGGTGCCCATTGAGAAGTGCGAAAACAATCGTCAGCCCGTTGGCAAAGAGGTAGATCAGGAAGCCCCAGGGCGAGATGCGCGTGTTCACACACAGCAGGGCTGCGCCGAGCAGACTCACCACCGTGGCGCTCCACTCGAAAACCTCACTCAACAGGGTCGTGTTGATCTCTTGCATGAAGGACAGATGGGTGGGACTTCTTGGCTTCTGGCATCCGTGCTGGATGTCGCCTTTGAATCTAAGGCCCGCCCGCCCGGGTGAGCCCTGGACATCGCACCCAAACGCATGCGTTGGAGCCCTGTTGCATGCCGTCCTTGTGCTCAATGCCCCACTGACCCGAAGCCAGTTGGTCTGCTGCTGGGGAGCGCTCAAGCCTGTGGTTCAGGGGAGATCGCGCATTCTGGTGAGGTTCTCCGGCAGTGCCATGTCTTCGCCGAGACCGCTACGCACGCGCATGCAAGCTGCGCAATCTGTAGCGTCGTCTGTCTCGCTCCAGCTGCTGAACACCCCCCGAGGGGAGCCCCCGCACAAGGCCTTGGCTGTGGCGCCCAAGTGCTTGGGCCAAAGGTGAACCACCATGCCGATGGACACGGGCGGTGCATCGCCGCGCGGAGCGCTGCTCATGCGGGCTGAGACGAGTTGCTGATGCACTTCGCCTTGCTCGGTGGACGTCTCATCCCCCCGGTCAAGGATTGCAAAGCGGTCTGTGCTCATCCAGCGGCGGAGGGGTTGATTTCGGCTAGCTTGGTGCGGGCCACGCGCGCCAGGTGAGTGAGGTCCACACCATGGCGGCGGAAGTAGGCCAGCGCCCATGCGCGCACGCCGGATTCTTTGGCCAGACGCGTGACCAGCGTTTTTTCGCGAGCCACGAGCCTTGCGATGACCTCTGTCTCGTGCAAGTCGAGTATCTGCAGCGCCATCTCCATGAAGGGGTCGCTGGCCATCGGACGAAGGTCTGCGTAGGTGAGCGTGCGGACCAACTGCCCGCTGGCTGGGCCGCTGCCTGTGTGGTCTGCGCCCTTGCGCGCGGCTTCGAAGAAGCATTCCAGCCGGGCGGGGTCACAGGGCACATGCGCTTGAGTGCTGAGCATCCAGCTCAACTTGAGCGCGATCTGCGCGGCTTGCAACGTGCCCAGCGGCTGGCCGTCGACGGTGCAGGAGCTCAAGCCCCCTTCGTTGAGACTGCACACCACCGTGGTGGCCAATCCCTGCCCGTTGTGGTGTGGCACGACGAACGCGAGGTGCACAGCGGCGGCCGTGTCGACAAATGGGTTGGCCGGGCCACAGTAGTTGGCGCGCATCTCGACAACCTGCCGCAGTGAGCTGGACATGAGGTCGTGCAGCCCCTCGGTCCAGTCCATCGCCCGCGTCAGATCAACCTGGTGGATCTCGAACTCTTTGACCCAGGTGGGCACCAGCAGAAAACCCATCACTGGCGCTGGTCGCTCAGTCGTGCGCCGGCCGGGCACTTGGGCATGTAGTTGCGCCAGTCGGCTGAGCAGGTTGCCGTAGATGATCATCTCACGGCGAAGTGAGTGTGGACCGGGGGTGCCGGTGTCAGGTTCGGTGGCGTGGCGCGGGCGCAGGTGCTGGGTGGCCTGCAGGCAGTAGCCCTGAATTGCCATTGGGAAAAGGCTGCTGCCTGGGGCATTCCAACGCGCATTTGGCTCGACATGTGCGCGGCGCGAGAGGCTTTGTTCAATGAACTCAGAAGCTGTCGCGAAAACCGGTGAAGCGTAGCCACCGCTTTCGATCCGCGCTGCGCGCGTGCGCTTGTCAATCTGACCCGTGAGTTCATCGGCCGGTACGTTCGGTTGCGACTGCAGGTTCTTGCCGTGAGGAGATGTCATGCCACTGTGCCTTCAAATGGAAACCTGCAGGCGGCATGCCTTTTGGGAGGCGTGACCTTCTGCACGAAAGCATTCAAAGATAGGTCCCACAAAGCCCCAGCGGTGCGAGCCAAATGACCGAAAACCATGCGTTGGTTTGAGTTACTCACTCCGAGGCATCTGTTCTGTTCGTATTTCTCCGGTCAACGATCACCAAGACTGGGTCAGCGCCAGAAGAATTCGATGCTCCCGGGGCTGCGTGTCTGTCGCTCCATCCACACCTGCAGGCCCGGGTCGCTGGGCGGCTGCGACTGCGTGCCAACCCGTGAGCACATGACGCCGGTGTAGACCACCATCTGGGTTTCGAACAGCCCGACCATGGCCTTGTGCACGTCTGGGTCGGTGTTGGAGCGCTGCAGCGTGAGAGAGTCGTACTGGGCGCTGAGCATGGTGCACAACTCGCTCATTGGGTCTGTGTGTTCCCTTTCCATCGGGCTCAGCGTGTTTCTGCCTGAGGTTTCGATAATCTCGAACTTGGTGGGAGAGGTTCGCGCAATCGCGGTGGCATACACAGCCTGGAGATGAACTTCGGTGCGAACGTCAACGACGCATTGGTGGCCACGGGCATAGCACAGGTGGGCGAACGCCGCCGCAGCTTGCGCCGCCTTGGTCCCGGGAAACTGCTGCTGCCACAGGCCGTTGCTGTGGATCGTTGTCAGCCACTCACCACGGTCATTGCACGAGATCACCACATGCAGGTTGAGCTCGGCGGCCGATCCTTGCAGCACTGGGAGGGCAATGTGCACATCGCGGTAGCCCTTCGCTTCGATCAGGGGCAGTGTTTGCTGCAGCGCGATCTCATGCTCCAGCAGGCGGACGATGTCAAACCGCTTGAGCACCTCATCCATGTTGATGATCTTCACGCAGTAGTCCCCCAGCCAGTAGGGGGTGATCATCACGGCCGTGAATTCGGGCTTGAGCAGGGTTTTGGGATCGAGCGAGCCATCGGTGTGGATGGCGCCTTCCAGGCACTGCTGAATGAAGTTAAGCCGCATGGTGCGCCGGCGGCGTGAGAGGGCAATGCCCAGGGGACTGTAGAGCGCGCTGGCGTGCTTGAGCCCCTTGGCCTTGAAGTGGCTCACGCCGCAGGCCGTTGGCAATATGTGCAGTTCGGACTCGCTGTTCGTGCAGGACCGCATCACGGTGATCAAGGCCTGCGCAATCTCGCTTTCATCTTTTGTGCGGTGTGAGTTGCGTATTTCGGTCGCTGCTGGACACTCAGTTCGGCTACTTGTGGACAGCGGGAGCGTTAGGACCTGGACAGCCGGATCGGCTCTCTTGGACACGCGCAATTTGATGCAGCTAGGCGTCGATCCTGCGGCTCCCAGTTGCGATGTAGGTTGGCCAGGCGGGTGCGAGGCCGGCTAGACTTCTGCAATCGGCCATCAGGAGTCGTTCGGGTCGGGCGGCTCTGTACAGCCGCGGCCGCCGCAACAGCGCGGCCAGCTGCTGCATGCTGCATGAACCCCAGCGAGCTCATAACCAGGTGCGTCGTCCCTTCGCGCTAGGGCGTCTTGAGCTTGAGCTCCACCTGACCGGCGGCGTTGAGCTGCACCCGTCGTCGGAGAGCGCCGGCCGCGTGAGACCCGTACAGGCGCTCGGGCAGATGGAGATCGCGCAGGTCAACCTGCTGATCTGAGTGGTGATCATCCCGGTGCTGATAAAGGTGGACTTCGGCGACCTTCATGGGGTGCGCCGCCACTGGCGCGGCATCGGGGTCAAGCTGTTCGTCAACTGGGCCGTCAAGCCCATCTCGATGGCGCTGCTGGGCTGGCTCTTCGTGCGCCACCTGCTGGCGCACCAACTCGACAGCCGTGTCGCCGGCCTGATCCTGCTGGCCGCCGCGCACTGCACGGCGATGGTCTTCCTCTGGAGCCGGCCGACGAACGCGGATCCACTCTTCACGCCCAGCCAGGTGGCGCTGAACGACACGATCATGGTGCTCGCCTTCGCGCCGATCGTCGAGCTGCTGCTCGGCCTGTCGTCGGGCGCCGTGGTCGGCGTGCAGATCGAGGTGCCGGTGATGCTGCTGGTGGTGCGCGTGGTCAACCGCTTCCGGGGCTGGTACTAGGCCGGGGCCATGGCAACGGCCGTGAAGCGACGTTCGGTCCGCGGCGTCTGAACCGGCCGCGTCGGGACAACGGGTCCCGACGCGGCCCGGCGATGTAAATAAATGTGTCGACTTTTCTTACAGATCGTCAGTCACGCCGAAGAAATCCCTGTTAAGTCATTGTTATTGTTGATGTTATTTGGATCGGCACAAATTGTGCTTTGTTGATCCAAGGTGACCGTGCACGGGCCGCAAGTGTGGCAGTGTCGCTCGCCCGGTATCGGCTTCAGATTCAATTCATTACCGGAAAGGTTCACTCCGTGTCGAAGACATTATTGAAGATTGGCTTGTCCTGCGCGCTGGCACTGGGCGGTGCCGCCCAGGCCGATGTCGTGTACCAGATCCAGAACGGCAAGTTGCAAAGTGCTACCGGCTTGATCATCAACAGCGAACAGTACCGCGTGACGTTCGGAAACTCATGCGCGTCGATGTTTGCCGGCTGCGATCAAAGCCTGTTCGACTTCACGACGTCGGCCGACGCGATGGTCGCGATGAATGCCGTGTTCGCCCAGGTGCTCGTCGACAATGTGGTGGTGGACGGCACCACCTACAACTTCGACACCCGGCCCGAACTGGTCAACAGCTGCGACCGGGGCGGCTTTTGCGAGATGTGGATCCCCTATCTGGATGCGGGCAATGGCAACGCCACATCGGCCTGGTTCGTGAATACGTCCAGCATCGACTATCTGGGGAGCGCAAATTACACGGTCTTCAAGGCGTACGGCGACTCCCAAGACTACATGGCGTTCATGGACTTCGAGAAGGTTGTCGTCAACGGCGTGCCCGAACCGGGATCGCTTGCGCTGTTGGGCATCGCCCTGGCGGGGCTGGGTCTCGCTCGGAAGCGCGCCGCGGGCTGATCTGCGGGCGGCGCTTTCGAGCCTGATGGGGGCCCAAACGAGCGGGCCCGTGCATCACGGTCCACCCGGAAGGCGGGGCGCAGGTTGCGGCCAGAGTATGGCTGAAGTACCGTCCATTCCCGTGCCACCGGGTGTCCGGACTGATCTCGAGCGTCGCGACCTGATGCACAACGCCCCCTGCATGGCCGGCGCCTGGGCCGCCGCCGGCACGCTGCCGGCCGTGGCTGGCACGCCGCGCAGCTTCGCGCCCTCGCTGCTGATGGACGACCGCGGCGACCCGCTCCAGGCGGAGACGCTGCAGCCCGGCGAGGCCTGGCTGTTCAACTACCCCGTTCGACGCCTCGCCGGCCGGGATCGCGCCGCAGGGCAGCATCGTCGCGTTCTCGGCGATCTGCAGTTACTAACCAGTGTACCCGACGGAGATGAGCAGCTTCATCGGGCTGCGCAAGGGCGTGGGCATCCGACAGTTGTCACTCCAGGGGCTGCTTACGTTTAGGTTTGTTCGACACCTGCCCGCGAGCCTCACACACCACGATGCGCCAGGATGAAGGGCGGGTGTTGAACAAGCCTCGAGGGAGGAAACCGCGGCGAACGCGACGGTGCCCGCTCACGCTATGGCGATTGCATGCGTGCGGTGGCGCGGTGATGGTGCTTTTGGATGGCGCGCTGCCTCCCAACGACCGGGCTCATACGGGCAAGGAGGCGCAACGTCGTCATCGACGAGGCCTTTTGCGAGCGCGGACGTGAGCGTGTGGAGCGCCGAACACGAGCTGACCGTGCCGACGTTTGAAGCGTCAACAAACATGAGTTGCCGAGGCAGCGAGGAACGTTCATGGCGGCGCCTGAAGAGGTGGCGCACGGATCGTCTCGCCGCGCGTGAAGGTCAGCACGATGGTCATCGCGTGGCCGCAGTGCGGGCAGACGAAGGTGGGGCGCACGGTGTCCTGCGGATCGTCGCAGGGTGGCGGAACCTGTGGATCCTGCAGAGGCACTTGCAGCAGCGGGCGTGCGAGGGCCAGGCAGGCTGCTCGGTTGCAGTTGGCCAGCAGCCCGTAGTGGCGGATGCGGTGGAAGCCACCAGGCAGCACGTGCAACAGAAAGCGGCGCATGAACTCGCCGGTATCGAGCGTCATCGTCTTGTGGCGTGTCTTGCCTTGGACTCGGCCCTTGTCACGGTAGTCCTTCCACCGGAAGGTCACGCCGCGCTCATCAAGTGCCACGAGTCGGCTGTTGGAGATGGCCACCCGGTGCGTGTAGCGCGACAGGTACGCCAGCACCGCCTGGGGTCCGGCGAACGGGCGCTTGGCGTAGACCACCCACTCGCATTGGCGCAGCGGTGCCAGCCAGCGGGCGAACGCGGCAGCGTCCGCCAGCGTTGCGTGTTCACCAAAGAACTGCAGCCGGGCATCCCGGTGTGCCTGTTGCAGCGCTTCGAGGAAACGCCGGCGGAACAACCGGGAGAGCACGCGCACCGGCAGGAAGAACCCGCGCCGGCAGGCGATCCAGTGTTCGCCGTCGCTCGCCAAGCCGCCACCGGGGACGATGCCGTGCACGTGCGGGTGGTGTGTGAGCGCCGAGCCCCAGGTGTGCAGCACCAGCGTCACACCCAGTCGAGCGCCCAGGTGCTTCGGATCACCTCCGATGGTCAAAAGAGTCTCAGCGGCGATGTCGAACAGCAAGCCATAGACCACCGCCTTGTTGCAGTACGCGATCTCGGCGATGGGTGCTGGCAACGTGAAGACCACGTGGAAGTACTCCACCGGCAACAGGTCGGCGTTGCGCGCCTGCAGCCAACGCCGGGCCGCGCTGGCCTGGCACTTGGGGCAGTGCCGGTTGCGGCAGGAGTTGTAGGCGATCTGGTCGGTGCCACACCCCTCGCAGCGCAAGACATGCCCACCCAATGCCGCGCTGCGGCACTGCTCGATGGCCGACATGACCTTGAGTTGGGCCAGGCTCAGGTGGCCACGCTGAGCCTGACGCCAGGCGGGTCCATGAATGCGGAAGATGTCGGCGACTTCCAGGGCTGCGCGCCCCACGACCGCAGGCTTACGACGAAGGCAGCGTCTCCAGTGGGCTGATCACCGCGCGCAGCACTTCGGTGGCCACGTGCGTGTACAGCGCGGTGGTCTCCAGTCGCTTGTGGCCCAGCAGCACCTGGATCACGCGGATATCGACCTTCTGCTCCAGCAGGTGCGTTGCAAAGCTGTGGCGCAGCGTGTGCATCGACACGCGCTTGTCGATCTGGGCGGCGTCGGCGGCCAGGTGAATCGCGCGGTTGAGCTGCCGGGTGGACAGCGAGTCCAAGGGGTTGAGCCCCGGAAACAGCCAGCCATTGGGCAGGATCTTGCCTTGCGCGTGACCCACCCGCCACCATGCCCGCAGCCGCTCGAGCAGCACGGGCGAGAGCAAGGCATAGCGGTCCTTGCGGCCTTTGCCTTGCTCCACACGCAGCGTCATGCGCTCACTGTCGATATCGGTGACCTTCAACGCGCAGACTTCGCTGGCGCGCAGCCCGGCCCCATAGGCCACGGACAGCGCCGCCTGGTACTTGGGGTTCGGTGCAGCTGCGATCAGACGGGCGACCTCGTCGCAGCTCAGCACCACAGGCAGCGGGCGTGGCTGGTGCACAGGTTGCACCTTGACCAGCAGCTCGGCGTGGCCCAGCGTCACATCGAAGAAGAACTTCAGGCCACTGAGCGTGGAGTTGATGGTCGGCGGTGCCGTGCCGGTCTCGACCATGTGCAGCTGGAAGGCCCGAAGGTCCTCGGCGGTGGCGGTGTCCGGCGATCGCTTGAGATAGGCGGCGAGCCTGCGAACGGCGCGGATGTAGTGGATCTGGGTCTTGCCGTTGAACTTGCGCATCCGCATGTCGTCGATCATGCGCTGGCGCAACGGGGAGACGGAGGGCGTCAATGAGTTCATGGTTCAACTCCTGTCGAAGAGCGAGGCGGATTGCCTCACCCGTCAACATGGCAGAACCAGCGCCGGAACGAATAACCACGATGCTGCCGGAGCGATTACCGCGAATACGAAGGGACTTCCCACCTTCCAGCAGTGGTGTCGAAGCACCATGATTGCGTTGCGACTCTCAAACTGAAACCGCAAAGGAGAACCCCATGAACGAGATTACAGGAGTACGGATTACGCGGGTCGGTGTTGACCTTGCCAAGCAAGTGATTCAAGTCCACGCGGTGGATGCATCGGGCCAGCGAGTGGCAGCGCGGGCGATCAAGCGCGAGCAGTTCTTCGCCTGGTGCACGCAATTGCCCACGGGCTGCGTAGTGGCAATGGAGGCATGCTCGAGCGCGCACTACTGGGCTCGCAAGCTGCGCGCGCAGGGGTTGGAGCCGCGGCTTATCGCGGCCCACTTCGTCACCCCCTACCGCATGGAAGGAAAAGGCGGTAAGAACGACGCCACCGACGCTGCGGCGATCTGCGAGGCGGCCTCGCGACCGAGCATGCGCTTCGTGCCGATCAAGACGTGCGAGCAGCAGGGCGTGATGAGCCTGCACCGGGTACGCGAAGGTCTGAAGGAAGAGCGCACTGCCTGCATCAACCAGATCCGCGGTGTCCTGACCGAGTTCGGTCTGGTGTTCGGAAAAAGCCCCAAGGTCTTGCGCGCCGTACTGACCGACATCATCGAAGACGCGAGCAACGAGCTCAGCACGATGGCGCGCCTGGTGCTACAGCGCGCGTTCGAGCACTGGCGCGAGCTGGACGAGCACATGCGCTGGTGCGACCGACAGGTCGGGCTGCACGTGCGTTCCAGCCCGGCAGCCAAGCGCGCGGCCAAGGTCATCGGAATCGGCGAACTCGGCGCGTCAGCGCTGACGGCCGGCGTGGGTGACTTCACCCAGTTCAAGAGTGGCCATCAGTTCGGCGCTTGGCTGGGCGTGGTGCCACGCCAGGCTTCCAGCGGCGGCACGATCCGCCTTGGGCGCATCACGAAGCGCGGCGACGACTACCTACGCACGCTCCTGATCCAGGGTGCCAAGGCCGCAGTCATGAGCGCCGACAAACGCGACGACCCGATCTCGCGATGGTTGGCTCAGCTGACGGTGCGCGTGGGCTGGCAAAAGGCCTGCGTGGCCATGGCCAACAAGAACGCGCGCATCCTGTGGGCGGTCATGACCCGCGAAGAAGGCTTCAATTCCGAGCACATCAGCATCAAGCCACACGCCAAGCAGCAGGAAGGGAAAGCGGTCGTAGACCCCGCATCGATCTGCGCCGCCGGCGTGGCCTGAAAAATGTAGGTCACGACAACCGATCAACTCCGCAACAAGTCCAACACGGTTACTTCTTCCAGCCAAGACGTGCAATCGAAGATGCATTTGACAGGTCAGACCGGCAGCTGGCGAACTCGGTAAACCGTGCGGGGCGGCAATCGCGCCCAACCCCGTACCGCGAATGGAGTCCGGCTGAGCGGTTCGTATCTGGGCCCGCGCCGCGATGCGCACCAAGGCCGTTTGTAGATGTGCAGTCTGTTCTCTGTCGCTCCGCACCTTCACTTGCCGCGCGGCCTCGGACGAGTAGTCAAACAACAGCCAATGCAGAACAGCCGTTGATCAGGAAGTCAGCCAACAAGCTGATTGACTATGGAGGAAGTCCTTGTAGAAAGCGGTTTAGTCCATCGCTGCACTACCGACGTACAACGGTGCTCGACGAAGGGCAGCAACGGGCCCATAGAAGCCGTCGGCGCTTTTCTCTGTGAGCGACAGGTCTACCCTCGAACTTGACCTTCGCTGACCCCGATGAGCAGATTGCAGACCGGCGACAGGAGGGATCATGTGCTCCTGCGGCACGACGACCGCAGAATATTCGCGGCGGGGCAACTGCTTCGGCAGGTCGCGAACCGCTCGGCGGACCGAAGGCCAAGACATCGTAGAAAGGCCCGTCGCCACTTGCCTGCCGCCGCAACTAACTGCGATGGCACATCTGAACCTCGATGGTCGAGTGCACGATCTCCTCGTGAATCGACAGCCACTCCCGCACCTGGTTCGGCACCAGTCGCTCGTCGTGGGTCACGAGACTGAGAGCGCACGAGTAGGTCGCCCTGCCCACTCGCCAGACATGCAGGTCGGCGACGAGGGTTTCACTCTCGGCGCCGCGCTCGGCAATGACCGCCCGGATCTCGTCGACCACCGGATGGTCCATCTCCCGGTCCAGCAGCACCTTGCTGGTTTCAACGATGAGCCCCTTGGCCCACAGCGCGACGACCAAAGCGCCAACGATGCCCATGACCGGATCAAGCCATGACCAACCCAGCCACCAACCGCCGGCGAGTGCCGCGATCGCCGCCACGGAAGTCGCCGCGTCGGCGATGACGTGGACGTAGGCTGACTTGAGGTTCAGGTCGTGGTGGTGACTCGTTTCGTGCGAATGACCATGGTGATCGTGCCCGTGGTCGTGGTGATGCGCCGCGTCCAGGATGCGTGCCGAGACGAGATTGACCACCAGGCCGAGCACCGCGATGAGCATGGCCTCCTTGTAGTGGATCGGCTCGGGGGTGATCAGTCGCTCTACCGAGCCGTACACCATGAGGCCCACGACCACCAGTAGGAAGATGGCGCTCGCGAACCCGCCGAGCACCTCCATCTTCCAGGTTCCAAAGGCGAACCGGGTGTCCTTCGCGTGCTTGCGCGCCGCCGAGTACGCGAACGCACTCAGTCCGATCGCCACGGCATGGCTGCTCATGTGGAAGCCGTCGGCCAGCAGTGCCATCGAGTTGTAGAACCAACCCGCGGCGATCTCGACGACCATCATCGCAGCGGTGATCCACATCACCACGCGCGTTCCGCGTTCTCCAGCCGCGTTTCCTGAATCAAAGACGTGGTCGTGCTGCCACTTGGCAAGATCGTCAGCGTGCATGGTCAGCCCTTCAGAACAGCTTGCCGACGTTCAGGAGCGTCAGCACGCCGAGGATGGCGAAGATGACGGCCGCGATGCCGTGGACCAGTTTCATCGACACCTTCTTGGCGATCTTGTCGCCCAGGAAGACCGCCGGCACGTTGGCCAGCATCATGCCGAAGGTCGTGCCCAGCACCACCTGGACGATGTCGGTGTAGCGCGCGGCCAGGGCCACGGTGGCGATTTGCGTCTTGTCGCCCATCTCCGCCAGGAAGAAGGCGACCACCGTCGTGCCGAACACGCCGAAGCGCTGCTTGCCACCCGCTGCGTCGTCGTCGATCTTGTCGGGGATCAGCATCCAGCCCGCCATGGCCAGGAACGACACACCGATCACCCAGCGCAGGATGTTCGGACCCATGGCCTGGGCCACCCAGCCGCCCACGGCGCCGGCGGCCGCGTGGTTCACGAGGGTCGCAACCAGGATTCCAAGGATGATGGGGATGGGCTTGCGAAAGGCTGCGGCCAGAACGATGGCCAGCAGCTGTGTCTTGTCGCCCATTTCACCCAGGGCGACGACGCCGGTCGAGACGAGGAATGCTTCCATGAAAACTCCAAGGGCCAGCGAAGACGAAGACTGCACGGCATCCCCGGCCCATCCGGAGGCAGTGCAGTCAAAGGTCTTGCCAGGCTTGAAGCTGTCCGCGCCATGACCATGAGGGTCAAGTGTGTTGACGCGGACCCCTGCGAGCGCAGGGCGGCTACTCCCCAATGACGGGTGAGGGGCAAGTATATCGGGCGGTCTCAGCGCACCAGGAGCAGCGGTACCTTTCAGGCGGCGATGACGTCGCCCGCGTCTGTCGAATCGCCGCTGGTCATCGGCTCAGAACTCAAACTCCGCCTGCGCTCGCAGCGTGTGCTTCGGCGACGCATGGTTGATGCCGAACAGCACACCAGCGTTGTACTTGATCGTCTGGTGATCGCCGACTTTGACTCGGCCGAACAGGGCCGGTCCTGCGATGTGCGACTGCTCTCTCGACGGCGCCCAGTCATTCCACGGGCCCATGTTGCCGAAACCCTGCACACCGGCCTCGAGAGCTGGTGTCCAACGGTACTTCAGCTGCCACTGGTAGCCGAGCTCGGCCTTCTCCGGCTCCGCGATGCGGATGTGCTTCTAGATCAACAGATTGAGATTGGCCTGCCACAGGCCGAACTCCGACTGCAGCAGCGGGCCCCATTTGTATTCATAGCCTTCGCTGCGGTCCTTCGGTCGCTCGATCTCGAGCAGGAAGCCAACGTCGACCGGGTACTTCCCGGTCTCTGTGAGCTGGAACTTGTTCTCCCACTCCCAGGCGTCGAAGGCACTCGGCGCGCCCGGCTCGTGGTGCCACTTCGCATACAGCTCGGTGAACCACCAACTGGTGGCGCCGTAGCCGAGCCCGATCGACCAGGCGCTCTCGCGGGTGCCATCGCGCAACTTGCGCGTGCCGGCTTTGAAGTCGATCTCGCGCTCGCCCTCCTCGACGATAGGCGTGACGACATAGTCGGAAGGTCCGGCTGCCGCCGGAACGGTGTAGGCAAGGCAGGACAGGGCAAGGGCGACAAGCGCCCGTCCATATTTGACGTTATGCATCGGAAGGCCTCGGGAGTGGCAAGAAGAAGAGATGCGACGGGCGACCTCGCAGGGCGCCGGCGAGGGGGCTGGGCGGGCGCGCCGTCAGGCCGGGCCGGCGCGGCGATGCGGCGGGCTGACGCCCAGCTGGCGCATCACCATGCGCGTGCCGATGTAGATGCTGGCCAGCACGGCGACATAGAAGCCGATCTGCATCGCCGACGGCCGCGCGTCGTAGCCAACCAGTGCGTGCAGTAGCGCGCCCAGCGCCGAATCGGACGCCAGCCAGGCGGAGCTGTCCCACAGCGGCGCGGTGCCGCGCTCGACCAGCCCGGCCTGCGCGAGGGCGCGGGCCAGTTGGCTGGCGATCGACGCGGCCAGCAGCGCGATCAGCACATTGGTTGCAGCGAAGAGCTTCTGCGTCGGGATGCGCGACAAGCCGGCATAAAGGCCAACGCCGACCACGGCGCCGGCAACCAGCCCAAGCGCACAGGCCAACATCACCGAGGCGGTGCCGACCTGGCCGCCGCCAGTCAGCGAGCCGGCTACGAACAGCACCGTCTCGGCGCCCTCACGCAGCACCGCGAGGGCCACCGCGACGAACAACACCCACGGCTTGCGCTGCCCGCCCTGGACCGATGCGCCGAGCTGGCGCGCCTCCATCGCCATCTGCCGGCCGTGCGTCGAGACCCAGACGCAGTGCCACACCAGCATCGACAGCGCGACCGTCAGGATGCCGATGTTGACCAGATCCTGGCCGATGCCGTCGGCCCAGGTGCCGACCTGCTCGGCCGACAGCGCCAGCAGCAGCGCACCGGCCACGCCGGCGGCGACACCGCCGGCCAGCCAGCGGCCTCGCTGCGGCAACTGCTTCGTAGCGGCGGCGATGATGCCGACGAACAGCGCGGCCTCGAGGGTTTCGCGGAAAACGATCAGGGAGGCGGCGAACATGGCGATGGCGATTCGATCACTCGGCGACGACGACGCCCTTGGCCGTCGCCTGGTTGTATTCGCCGAAGAAGTCGTAGCGACCGGCCTTGAGCGGACCGATGAAGATCGTCGCCTTCGCGCCCGCAGGAATGACCTTTTCGCGGTTCAGCGAATGGCTCTCGAACTCCTCCGGCGTGCTGTCCTGGTTGTGCACGATCAGCTTGGCCCGCTGGCCCACGGGCACTTTCAGCTCGGCTGGCTCGAAGCGGTGGTTCTTGATGACAAGCGGCACTTCCATGTCTGCAGCCTGCGCGGCGCCGCAGGACAGGGCGAGGCTGGCGGCGAGGACGGCAATCCGGGATACGAATCCTTGGGCGAGCATGGTCTGTTCCTTCAGAGGCTTCGAGACGGCTGGGGCTGAGGGTTGATGTCGTTATGCTAATGCGAAGCGTTCGCATTTGCAATACCAATCTCTCGCTTGGCTCGCGAGGAGGCTCGCGACGACGCCACTGCTTGAGTCGACTCGACCCGGCCGCGATGGTGCTGACGGCTTCAAACCTGTTTAGCGCCGCCGCGAGGGGATGTGCACGAGCAGCGAGGCCCGAGCCCTGGCGATGGCCTTCGTGACCTTCGGGCGGTTCCAGTTCTTTATCCGCACCGACGATCCCGGCTGTATCGAGGTCCGCGTCCAGTGCTGCACCCGCGCCGAAGGCGTCTGGGCCGTTGCGGCCTACGGCAGCTGTGCTTAGAGACCGGCCGTTGGCTTGGTGATTTCGTGGCCGATCGTGTGACTGCAAATGGCCGATTCCTGAAGTCTAGCCTTGGAGCTGGGGGTCAGCTAGCCATCAAGAAAGGATCGCCGGCGGCCTACGTATCGCCAGCCTCTTCAAACAATCGGTGGGCCTCGGGGGTTCTAGACAGGGTGGCCGGTGAAGTTCGTTGGCTGAGGTGCCGAACACTATGTCAACGGTGTCGAACTTGATGTCCAAGAAGCCCGAAATACGCAGCTCCACCGTGAACACACCGGGCACGTAGTCCAGCTTCTCGGCCACGTCCTCGCCGACGCGCTTCATCTGGCAGCCGCACTGGCACAGGGTGGACTCGGGCTCGTGGCGGATCTCGCGACGCGGCAGGTTTGCTGGCAGCGGCGCGCGCTTGGGAACCTTCTTCTCTTCCAGCTTGGCTGGTGCCTGCGCTTCCTGCAGCGCATCGATCTCCGTGGCCACGGCCGCCAGGTCGGCCTCGATCTCGTCTTCAAGTAGGCTCTTCTGCTCGGGGTTGAAGCGCTCGGACTAAGCGGCAAACTTCATGCGCTTCAAGAGCGCATCTTGTGCGTGAGTTTGTCCAGCAACGCGCTCTGGTGGCGCAACTGCGTCATGAGGCGCGTGGTCAGCTCACGCAGCTCTTCTGCGCTCAGGCTCTGCAGGGATTGAGGCTCGACCACCATGGGCATCCACTGTGCCAGCACTGGCACATGCGCACCATTGGCGCATGCCCCAATTGGCAAGCGCCGGTCTGCTCTTCAGAGTCAGACCACGGTGATGACACCACCGTCGCCAAGGCGCTGCCAAGGCAGGCCCAGCACCAGCGCATCGAACTGCGCGTCGCTGAGCGAGGCGGTACTTGCTGCATCACGCGGCAAGACGAGCTTGCCGCTGTTCAGGCGCCGCGCTGCCAGCCACACACCAATGCTATCGTGCACCAGTACCTTCATGCGGTTGGCTCTTCTGCTGGCGAACAGGTAGGCGTGGTGCGGACGCGCCGCACCGAAGACCGACACCATGCGCGCCAGCGCGGTCTCGGTGCCCGATCGCATGTTCAGCGGCTCGGTGGCCAGCCACATCGCATGAATCCGGATCACTTGAGCAACTCTCGCATCCAGATGGCGCACTGCTCGGCCGACTCAAGGGGCCAATTCACTGACACGCTGGTAGCGCCACGACGCAGCTCGATGCGGATGTCCGGTGCAGGTGCGCACGGCGCTGGCTGCAGCGGCACCGGAACGAATGCGGGAGCCTGCAGTGCAGGCAGCGCGCTGCCATCCTGGCGGCGCCATTTGTGCACGACATTCGCGTTGATGCCGTGTGACAGGGCAATGCCGGCCGCCGAGGCACCTGGCTCGGCGCACTCGGCAAGGATCTGCTGCTTGAGATCGGCGCCGTACCGTCGGCGGGTCTTCTTCTTGGCTTCATTCATGGTGTCCACCTAATTGCTTGGTGGACACCATCGATGCCGCTTAGACCGATCCCTTCACGGGTGGGATGGCCGCGCGCCTACAACAAGCCCGCGCCCGCCTCTCCATCTCCTCAATGAGCGCACACATCAGCGCACCCAGCCCTGAGCGCCACTGCACAGGTCCTCGCTGTCCGTGCCCCGCTCAAGAGGAATGCATTCTTCGAAGGCGGTCTAGGTCTTCAGGGTGAAGACAGGGAGGACGCCTGGGTGTTGGCCTTGATGGCGGTGGCCTGCACGAAGATGCGGGTGTGGATAGTGAACATGTCGTTGTCGGCGGCGGTGCTCGCAGAAGGCGCGCCGCGAGCGATGGACTTAGCCATGAATGGGCTCCGGGGAATTGCGACTTACAACAACCGCCGCCACCGAGACCAATCGATGGCGGCGAGCAACGGCCAGACGGCTCATCCAGCGGACCGGCACCGCGACTGCCGGCTGCTTGAAAGTGAATAAATCAGGGTCGACCACTCGCCCGCCAGCGGCAAGAAGCGGCGACGCTGCGCAGTTTTCGCGGTGCGGCTCGTCTGGGCCATCCGCTGGTGGTCTGGCAAAGGTGAGCGAGCGCGTCACGATGCAAAACGCCCGTGCTTCCGTTCAAGGTGATGTTGGGCAAGAACGCGTCCTACGTCATGAGCGGCGACGTGCTACTCGCGACGTGGGTCCTGTTCAACGTGCCGAGGTCGGCCAAGTTGCCTTGCCATCAACCAGGTGTTCACCCGAATTTCAAGACGTCTCGTCAGGCTTCGCACCATTCACGTCGGGGAAAATCCAGATCGAAAACACCAAGAATGCGCCGAAGAAGATGGTGAGGTAGGTCGGCCAAACAAGGCCTTTCGAATGCTCGTACATTGCTGTCAAAGCAGCGATCGAAAGCATCAAGAGCGAAGCCAGAAACTTGACATAGAAGGGCATGGTCCTCTCCTTGCGTTAGTTGCGTTCGGCCGCCTGCCGATTCGGCACTGGACGTGTGCCTGCTGCATTGAACGATTTCTGCAGGCCAGGGCGAACGTGACTCTCGTCGTAGCCGTTGAACAAGTGTCCCCAGAATCCGCGATCAAGGTCGGAAGTGCCCATCATCCAATCCGGAAGTGCAGTGCCGATGCCCATATTCACACTCATCATTAGCTGATGGTCATGGTGCGCCGTGTGGTGTCGTCGAGCCGTGTTGATGAGAGGCATGTTACGGATCAGCCAGTTGTCATCAATGTGGCAGCAGAAGTGGATGAGTTCGTAGAACATGTAGCTCGCAGTGAATGCGGCCATTAGCAACCAACCGACGTTCTCCGAAATTATGATGCCCGCCGCCAAGGACGGGATGATCGACAAGAGCGTCAGGCCAAGCATCGTAAATGGCGGGAAGAATGTGACCCGCCAGTCTTTGTGGTCTGCGAATCGCATTTCCTCCTTGGTGAAGAACTGGTGGTGCATCAACGTGTGGCGGATATATAGCGCCCTCAGCACTACGTTCTTTCGCGGGCGGTGCATGACATACATGTGCAGTATGTACTCGGAGGTCTGGTAACTGACGAACCCGAAGGGCAGCGCCAGCCACTCCCACCACTGCACATTTACCGTGTTCGCACCATAGATGTACAAGGCAATGGAACCGGCGAGATAGATGATCATGACGTGCAGCCACCCGTTGTACCAGCCGGCGACTCTCTCGCGATACGTCGCGCGATACTTCCGCTGCCGTTTTCCCATGATTGTATTGACAAGTTCCATCACGTTCTCCATTGAAATAGTCCAAGTTGATTGCCTTACGGCCACGCGTCAACAGTCGCGTTGTGTGTGGCTGCGTCAGGCGCGTTGGCCCGTTCGTTCGGGCGAATTCAGTACAGCCTCGATATCGGCGCTCGAGATCGACCACTCGTTGTCGAGCCTGGCGACACAGCCTTCGACAAATCTCGGAACCAGCGCCTTGGCTCGGCTCGTGTCACCGAGGTGATCGATCAAGATGGTGTACGCGAGCTGGCGCGGGCCCGGGCCGTCGTACCCCCATTCGAACCCAGTGTCCGAAAAAATCGCTCCGCTCGTATCAGGCAGCAAGTGGGCTTGGTTCACGAGCACGATCACACCGTCGATAGTTCGATCGCCCGAGTAGGTCTTCATAATTGCTCCTTCATGATTCGACTCCAGTCGCGTGTCCTGATCGGCAGGCCTGCAGGATCTTCTGCAGCGCTCGCGACTGTGTGAGGTGGGGGTTGTGGGATGCGTCCAAGGTAAGAAACTGGCAGATGGATCTCTCTCGAGCCCGTTGAGCCGAAAGGCTGAAGGTGTCGTAGACATTGGTGCGCGTGCAATAAACGTAGGTCGTCGGAAGTGTTCGACATCGCCCGGTCAGTTTGATTGGCAACGTGAACGTCTTCATGGGTTGGGGCCCGCGGCGCTGTTGTGCGAACTGCACTGCCTCGGGTGGTGTATCTGCTGGCAATGGGGACGCGGGGATCAGCCACCCCGCACCATTCCGATCAACGTCGTCACGGAGCATGGCCACTTGAGCGGATGGCATTAGGTCTAAGACACATTCACCGTCGTCTGGCATAAAAGCGTCGACATAGACCAGGTGCCGCACCCGGTCGGGCATGCGGTCGGCGACGCCCGTGATCACCATGCCACCGTAGCTGTGGCCCACCAGCATGACGTCTTGCAGATCCTCCATGAACAGGCCTTCGCAGATGTCCTGGATGTGGTCTTCCAGCTCAATCTTTGGTGTGAGCAAGTGCCGACGTTCGCCCAGTCCTGTGAGCGTCGGTGTAAAGACTGTCTCTCCGCCGCATGTCAGCAGCGCACGGAAGTCACGCCATGCCCAAGCCGCCGACCATGCACCGTGAACGAGAACAATGCTGCTCATCGCTGCAAGCTGCCGGTCAGTAGGTATAGGCGGTGTAGCCGCCGTCAACCACCAAGTCAGCGCCGGTGAGGTACGAGGCCTCGTCTGAGCTGAGGAACAGGACAGCCTTGGCCGCCTCCTCGGCAGTTCCCTCGCGGTTGATCGGCACACGCTCGAAAAAGCGGGCCCGCATGACTGGATCGGCAGATACCACCGAGGTGCGCATCGGTGTCATGAGCCCAGGCACCACGCTGTTCACACGCACACCTTGGCGGGCGTATTCGCCTGCAGCGCAGCGTGTCATGGCAAGCACACCGGCTTTTGCAGCGTTGTAGCCCATGTGCTGACCCTCGAAGCCCTCATAGGCGGCAATCGAGGACAGTGTCACGATGGCGCCGCCTCCGGATCGGGCGATCGCAGGCGCTCCGTGTTTGATCGCTAGGAAACAACCCCGCAGATGGATAGCCATGATGCGGTCTAGGTACGCCGTGTTTTCACGATCGTGCACGAAGCCGCTGATACCGGCGCTGTTGACCAGCACATCCAGGCGTCCCAGTTTCTCCCGGAGCTCATAGATCGCTGCCGACCATTGCGCTTCCTGCGAGACGTCAAGATGAATGAACGTCGCTTTTCCGCCCTCGTCCCGGATCGCCCGACACAGTACACCGGCCTCCTCATCCAGGAGGTCTGCTACGACTACTGACGCTCCTTCAGCGGCAAACATTCGAATGCACGCCTCGCCGATCCCGCTGGCACCTCCAGTGACCATTACAACTTTGTTCCTAAATCGCACGCTCTGACTCCTTGGTTGCATGAAAGGGTTGGGGCTTTTCAGTACCCGAGGTAGTTGTGACGCACCCGAGGCTCGTCTGAAAGCTCTTGGGCAGTTCCACTCAGTACCACGCTGCCCGACTCGATGACATATGCGCGATCTGCCATTCGAAGCGCGAAGGACGCGTTCTGCTCCGCAAGCAAGATGCTCAGTCCACCGGCCGCCAGGTGGCGGATCGCGGAGGCGATTTCCTCCATCACAATCGGCGCTAGCCCCAAGCTGGGCTCGTCCATGAACAGCAGCCTTGGACGACTCATCAGACCGCGCGCAATGGCCAGCATTTGCTGCTCACCACCGGACATCGAGCCGGCCTTTTGCGCACGGCGCTCCGCCAGGCGTGGGAACAGGCCAAACACCTTGGCAAGGTCACCGTCGATCCGGCCGCGGTCAGGGCGGTGGTAGGCCCCCATAAGCAAGTTGTCCAACACGCTGAACTCGGTGAAGACCTGGCGGCCTTCCGGCACCAGCACAAGCCCTTCGCGCACTCTCTTGGGGGTGCCCAAAGCATCCATGCAACGGCCGTGGAAGGCGATCGATCCGGCGCTGGTCGCCTTCAACCCGAGGATGCAGCGCATGGTGGTAGATTTGCCCGCCGCATTGGGGCCAATGAGCGCCACCACCTCGCCCTCGCCGACCGAGAGTGACATTTGGTGCAGGACCTGCTTCTTTCCGAAATGGGCACTCAGGCCGTTCAGCTCAAGCAACATGTGCGTCTCCCAAGTAGGCTTCAATGACCGCTCGTTGCGACAGCACCTGCGATGGGGTACCCTCGGCGATCTTGGAGCCGTGGTACAGCACGATCGCCCGATCCGCCAGGGCACCGAGGAAGCCGACCCGGTGGTCAATGACGCACAGTGTCATGCCTTGACCGCGCAGGCGCCGGAGTACTTCCGAAAGGCGGTCTAGCTCATCGTGCGAGAGACCACTTCCCGGCTCATCAAGCAGAAGCATGCTTGGCGCACACATCAGTGCCATTGCGACACCGAGCATCTTCTCGCCACCATATGACAGCGAGCCCGCCAGTTGGCGCGCCTGCGCTTCCAGTCGGGTCATCTCGAGCACGGCAGCCACTCGCGCGTCAATCTTGCGTGCTGCCTCTGTTCTGAAAGCCGACGGAAAGATGGTGCGCACGCGTGCCGCACCGAGTTCCGACTTGAGCAGCAGGTGCCCGGCCACGCGTACGTTTTCGGCGACTGTGAGCTCGCGGAACAGCTGCGGGTTCTGGAAGGTCTTGACAACACCGCAGGCCGCGACCTCGTCGGTGCTGAGGCCACCGAGCGCGCGGCCCTTCCATCGAACTTCGCCCCGAGTGGCCGAGAAGACACCGGCAATCACGTTCATCAGCGTCGTCTTTCCAGAGCCGTTTGGGCCGAAGATGCCCACGATCTCGCGTTCGGCGATTCGGAATACCACATCGTCGACGGCTACAAGACCGCCAAAGCGCTTGGTCACATGATCGATTTCAAGCATGTTTGCGAAGCCTCTGCAGTGATCCGACGATGCCTTGAGGCATGAGCAGGATTGTGAGGATTAAGATGAGGCCATAGATCAACAGACGCCACTCGGCATTGAGGTCGATCAGGTGCGGCAGTGCAGTGACCACCAACGCCCCGACCACGGGGGCGGCCACCGACCCCGTGCCGCCGATCAGCGCCATCGACAAGATGGCCAGCGACTGGTTGATGTCGAGCAGGTGCGGGTCGACGAAACCCATGTAGTGCGAGTACAGACCGCCGGCGAACGAGGCCCCCATGCTGCCCAGCACGAACGACAGAAGCTTGTAGCGGAAGGCATTGAGGCCGAGGGAGGCTGCCACGTCCTCGTTGAGGCGTATGGCCTTGAACGCGTTGCCTATCCATGAGTTCACGACCAGTTGATATGCCAGCACGATAACGACGACACAAGCTAGCGAAAAGTAGTACCAACGTACAGGCCCTTCGATGACCAGCGCTCCGACTCCGGGTACCCCCACGCTGGGCTTGAGGTTGAAGTTGATTCCTAGCGAGCCATTGGTCAGGCCGTGCCAATTCATCACCACCAGGCGGATCATTTCTGCGAACGCCAGGGTCACGACCGCGAAGTAGAACTCCTTGAGCCTGAAGCGAAAGCACACGATGCCCAGGAGCAGCGAGACCACGGCCACGCAGCCCATCGCGAAGGCCGATCCCAGCCAGAAGGAGATGGACCAGTGGGCCATCGAGAGGTGGGTGGCGTACGCCCCTACACCGAAGGCCGCCGCGTGAAAGAGCGTGAGTTGGCCAGTGATTCCGTAGATAAGGTTGAAGCTGACGGCAAGGATGCCCAGGATGAACGTGAACGTGAGCACCGACAGCACGACGTTGTTCGCGGTGAGCGCTGGGACGAGCGCGACAGCGCCACACAACACAAGCAGAAGCACTCGCATCAACGCCTCCCGAACAGACCGGCCGGCCTGAAAAGCAGCACTAGTACCAGCATCAGCAAGCCATAGGCGTCGTTGAATGCAAGCGGCAGGAACACCGAACCCAGGCCTTCGGCCACACCGATTAGAATGCCGCCGAACAGCGCCCCGATCACGCTGCCGATGCCGGCCAGTAGCGCCCCTTCGACGCCCTTCAGCATGTACAGCGCGCCAATGTCGGGGGTCAGTGAGTAAAGCGTGGCGTACATCGACCCAGCGAGTCCGCACAAGGCCGCACCAAAGGCGGCCACGCCAACCTGGAGGCGACCGGTAGCGACCCCCATCAAGGCAGCGGCCTCGGGGTTTTGCGCATAGGCGTAGGCCGCGCGCCCCATCCACGTCCGCGTGAGTCCCAGGTAGGTCATGCTGACGATCAATATGAGCACCACCCCCATCAGTAGCTTCATCTTCGGCACGACTACCCCACCCACGGTGAATACGCCCGTGACGAAGGGCTGCATGTTCTGCGGGGTGGATGTCCACGTCATGTGCACGAGCGCCACGATCACTGAGACCAGACCGATCGAGACGATCAAGCCGTTGATCAGGTTGTTGCGCGTATGGCGGAACAGCAGCACATCGGCCACTAGGCCGATCAAGGCGACCACACCCATAACCAAGATCACGGCAAACGGGAAGGCCACGCCGTAGGTTTCGTTGAGGTGCCAGGTGAGGTAGGCACCGACCAACATGAATGCACCCAGCGCGAAGTTTACGACGCCCGTGATTCCGCTCGTCAACGATACCGCCAGCGCGATGATTCCGTAGAGGGAACCCACGATGATTCCGTTGATCAACTGGCCCGCGATCAATTGCATCATTTGCTGGCCGGCTTCACGAGAGTCATCTTGAGGGCACCGCCGCGCCGCATCTCTGCAATCTCATAGCTGTGGATGCCACCGCCTACGGGGTCGAATTTCTGCACCCATAGACCGTCGTAGGTCATCGACAAAAGTTCCTTCTTGATCGCAGCCACGTCGTTGATCGAGCCCGCGCGCTTCATGGCCTCGGCAAGCATGAAGACGTGGTCATAGGATGCCATATACAGAAGCGGGGCCAGGTCGTACGGGAAGTCCTTGACCTTGAAGAAGTCCTTGTAGTCCTTGATGAATTTCGCCACTTTAGAGTCGACTTTCTCGGCCTCTTCAAAGTATTTGGGCATATAGGCGATGTATTCGTCGATCGAGGCCTTGTTGCGGATGGCGGGGCCGAGCGAGCCGCGCACCAGCCAGAATTTGGTGAGCCCGAGCTGGGTAGCCTGCTGCACAATGTCGTAGAGCGCGGCGTCGGTGTAACCAGGGAAGAGGTAGTCTGGCTTCCATGCGGCGATGCGCGCCAACACAGCCGAGTAGTCCTTGGTGCTTGCCTCGAACCAATGTGTCTGAATTTCGATCCCTGCCTTGGCGAAGCTGTCCTTGTAGATGTCCACCGCGAACCGTCCGAAGGCGTCGTTCTGCATCAGGATGGCGACCTTCTTCGCGCCCTTGCTGCGAAGCATTTCGACCATGTAGGTGCCGAAACCCTCCGGGGCAGTGTCGAAGAGGACTGGGCGCAGCAGAAAGCCGTAACCGGGCTTGCCCAGCTCGGGGTGCGCAGCGGTGGCCGGCGCGAACATCAGCAGTTTGCCATCGTAGCCGCGAGCGTACTCACGCACCCCATTGAAGACGTTCGAGAGCGTCGGCCCAAAGATGTACTTCCGGTGGTCCTGCTCGAGCATCTTCTTAAGCTGAATCAGGCCCTGCTGAGGACTGCCCTGTGTGTCGGGCGAGTCTAGGTCGATCGGGTACTTCTTGCCACCGACCTCCACGCCACCGGCTTGATTGATCTGGTGAACTGCAAGCTTTGCACCCTGTGTGGCCATGAAACCCAGACTGCTAGACGGGCCGGTCTGGGCCTCGATCTGACCGATCTTGATGGCATCCTGCGCAGCAACGGGGCTTGCAAGGCCGAAGCTGAGCGCCGCTGATGCAAGGAAATTCAATAAGCTTTTTCGCATACCGTGTCCTTAATATGAGTCTGTCGAAGCAGTTTATCGCGATTGCGATACAAATTACGCACAACTAATATAGCAGTTGAATTTGCTTCACATAGTTAGGACTAACCCTCACTCCACCGCGCTGGTGGCCGCCGAGCCTTCATGAGAGGAAGACCCAAGACGGAACTGGTGCTCAACGATGCGCAGCGCGAACAACTCACGGCCTTGAGGCGCGGCCCGGCGCGCGTCAAGGTAGTTGTCGCCTGAGTCACGCAGCCTTGAGCTCAGTATGTGGAACGCAGGCAGCCATTTTGACCATCTCGTCTCGTTCCGGATTGAGGATCACCCCGTCGATGTGCGACCAGTCTCTGGTGGCGCCCGACCAGCGCGCCGGGTGGCGCTCTTGGGCCTGGAGATACAGCGTGTGCCGTGCCGCCAAGATGGCTTGATCTGCCGGGGGTGTGGCGCTGCTGCGGGCTCACATAGCGGATGCCGCTGTGGCGGTGCTCGACGTTATACCAACGCACGAACCCAGCGGCCCAGGCGCGGGCATCGTCCAGTGTCTCAAAGCCCTGCGCCTGGAACTCCTGGCGGTATTTGGCCGTGCGGAACAACGACTCTGCAAACGCGTTGTCATCGCTGACACGAGGCCGCGAGTAGGAGGGCTTGATGCCCTGCCAGTTGAGCATGGTCAACACCGTGGTGGCCTTGCTCGTGGAGCCGTTGTCGCCATGCAGCACGGGCTTCGGTGTCATCGCCGCGATGCCCTCAGCCAGCGCGGTGCGGCGCACCAGGTGCACGGCGTGGTCGGAGTCATCGCTGTCGTGCACCTCGGCACCCACGATCTTCCGGCTGTACAGGGCAAGGATCAGGTTCAGGTGGAACCAGCGGCCCATCACCCTGGCGGGCAGGTAGGTCATGTCCCAGCACCAGACCTGGCCTGAGGCGGTGGCGATGTGGGTGGTGGGCGGCTTTGTTGCCCTGGGTGCCTTGGCACGTCCTCGGCGCTTGCGCTGCCCGGCGGCCTTGAGCACGCGCGCCATGCTGGACTCGCTGCCCAGGTACACGCCCTCGTCGGCCAGCATGGGCACGATGCGCGCCGGTGGCGCGCAAGCAAAGTGCGGCTCGTTGGCAACCGTCGGCAGCGCCGAGCGTTCGGCCGCACTCAGGGCATGGCTGAGCATCGGGCGCACGGCGCTGGGTCTGTCATCGCCCGCTGGAAGGCCCGAGCGGGCCTTCCAGCGCTGCAGGGTGCGCACGTCAATGCGCGCGACTTCGCAGGCCGGCTGCAGCCGCGCTCTTGCGGCATGGGCCGTGTCGATGTCTTGGGCCAGAGCTTGGCGATCTTCGAGGCCGATCACTCGTCCTCTCTCCTGCTGAAGATCGCCGAGACTTCCTAAGAAACGGCCTCGGTCGGTTGAAGTGTGAAACCGAACCTTGCAGCACGTCGATGCAGTTGCTTGACCACCCGCTCCCGATAGCACGCCTCGTAGAAGTTCGCGCCGGGATCGACGTATTTCATAACGAAGCGCATTACGTCGTAGAGCAGAACGACAATCTTGCGCGCGGTGGCGGTGACCGCCTTGGCCTTGCCGATTCTCGCCCCCAGCCTGCGGTAGAAGGCCCCAAGAGCGGTATCTGTTTTGCCGACCGTGACAGCCGCCATCCGCAGTATCCACGTGATCCGGTTGGCGGTCTTGCGGGTGTGCGCCGAGAGAACCTTGCCGCCGCTGATCTTGCAGCCCGGGGCAAGCGACAGCCATGATGGGAAGCGCTTGGCGTTCGGCCATCCTCGACCGGCTCATGCACCGATGCGCGATGCTGGAGTTCGAAGGCAAAAGCTACCGACTGAAGGAGATCGCCCCACGCATCGCCATCACACCCGGCAAGCCCGAAGTGGCACAAGGAAAAGTTCAAGATTTTCCGGGGAACAGATCGCGTACGCGCTGCGGTTGGCTGATCCGTGCACGCCTGTGGCCGATGTGTGCCGCCAAGCGGTGTGTCAAAGGGCTGCTCAAGCGGGTTCAATTCGGCCGTATCAAGGGTTTACCTGAGTGTCAGAACTGCTCCTGATGGGGAGGTGCGCGCTGGCCTCGGTGGTTCAAGCGCCAATACGGCGGAGGTGGAACTGGTTCTTCGCCAGCGCGGAAGCCACGTGCGCATCGTCGCGCATTCCCAGGGCCAGTGCGGAGCGGTGTAGTGCAGGCTGAGCAGGAAAGGCTTGCCGGCCTTCTTCAACAACGAGGGCACCTCGGGCGACATCGTGTACCCACGATTTGGTCCGATCAATCGCAGCTACATATGCATATATATGTTACATTTTACTTGTCGGTTAATTGCATTGCATAATGTGTGACAGTGCCATATTGTCTGTGGTGTAAACTTTCGGAGTACCTTCACGTGGTCATTAGGCGAAGTGGAAGCAGGGGTGCCTCGCAAACGAGTGGCGCGGCACCGAGGAGCATGGCTACCCGACTCAATGAGCCAAAGGCCAAACTCACCGATCTCGCCTATCAAATGATTGAGGAGGCCATCGTTACCTTGCGCATCCGGCCCGGCACATCCCTCTCCGAGCAAGCGCTAAGCGAGATGACCGGTATCGGCCGCACGCCCATTAGGGAGGCTATCCAGCGCTTGGCGCGCGAGCACCTCATCCTCGTAATGCCGCAACGCGGGCTCCTAGTATCGGAGATGAACGTCAATAAGCAGCTCAAGCTCCTGGAGACAAGGCGCGAGATCGAGCGCTTGATCTGCCGCAGCGCCGCCAAGCGGGCCAGCGATTCGGAGCGCCAATCCTTCCGGCGTCTCGCCGACGAGTTCACGAAGTACGCTGCGCGGAGCGACGATGTGGCTTTCGTACGTGCCGACCGCGAGTTCAATGAACTGTGCCTCAGTGCGGCAAGCAACGAATTCGCGGAAGGTGCGATGCGCATGCTGCACGGGTTGTCGCGGCGATTCTGGTACCTGCACTACAAGCAAACGGCCGACATGCCAGAAATGGCTCGCCTGCACGCTGCCGTCGCGCTGGCGATTGGCAAAGGCGACATCAAGCATGCCGGGGAAGCGCTTGATCGCCTGATTGACCATCTCGAAGGCTTTACGCGCGCCACCGTCCTGTAGCTCCGTTTGGTGGCATGCAGGCTCTGACGCACGACCGATCGTGCGAAGCCCAGCTTGGCGCTGTGCTGGCGGATGATCTTGACAACCGGCGACTGCCCGATAGCAACGCGCAAACGCATCGAGGTGTTGAGTTCCACTGATCTCTGACCCGAGATTTCCATCGAATGCTGACCCACCCGCTTGTGTGAGCAAAGCAGCTCACGTTGTGGATAAGTGCTTCGTTTTCTCCTTTTCAGACTTGGGGCCTGCTGAATGTGTGGAGCTGCAGCAAAGTGCGCCGCTGTTTCCGCGACTTTGTTGCCTCGATCAAGAGCCAAGTCGAAAGCTTGTCAGCGTATGGATCGAGCTTGCTGGTGCTCGCCCGCTTGGCATAGCGGGGCTCTTCGTCGCCCGCCCGCAGGTACTTCTTAACGGTATTGCGAGCCAGGCCTGTGCGCCTGGAGATCTCGCGGATGGACATCTGCTCGCGCAATGCCCAGCGTCTTATGACACTTAAAGTCGCCACGTCTATCACTCCTGAAATCTCCTGCTACTAAAAGCAGCAGGATAGGGTTCTTACGTGGGTCAGCTTTAAATGGAAATTGCAGCTCTAAGTGGGTCAGTTTTCAACGGAAGCCAACAAGCCAAGCCGTCGCCGAAGCGAATTTCGACGACAAAGTGTCCTTTTCTACCCAGGGCCGTGATGCCAGTGGGTACCCTGGCCGCGATAAGGCCGCGTAGTGGTGCTTCCTGCAGCAGCGCGTGAGCCGGTGGGTTGGCGATAGAACTGGATCGCTTTGATCTCATAGCGACAGTATCTGCGTATTTCGGTCGCTGCTGGACACTCAGTTCGGCTACTTGTGGACAGCGGGAGCGTTAGGACCTGGACAGCCGGATCGGCTCTCTTGGACACGCGCAATTTGATGCAGCTAGGCGTCGATCCTGCGGCTCCCAGTTGCGATGTAGGTTGGCCAGGCGGGTGCGAGGCCGGCTAGACTTCTGCAATCGGCCATCAGGAGTCGTTCGGGTCGGGCGGCTCTGTACAGCCGCGGCCGCCGCAACAGCGCGGCCAGCTGCTGCATGCTGCATGAACCCCAGCGAGCTCATAACCAGGTGCGTCGTCCCTTCGCGCTAGGGCGTCTTGAGCTTGAGCTCCACCTGACCGGCGGCGTTGAGCTGCACCCGTCGTCGGAGAGCGCCGGCCGCGTGAGACCCGTACAGGCGCTCGGGCAGATGGAGATCGCGCAGGTCAACCTGCTGATCTGAGTGGTGATCATCCCGGTGCTGATAAAGGTGGACTTCGGCGACCTTCATGGGGTGCGCCGCCACTGGCGCGGCATCGGGGTCAAGCTGTTCGTCAACTGGGCCGTCAAGCCCATCTCGATGGCGCTGCTGGGCTGGCTCTTCGTGCGCCACCTGCTGGCGCACCAACTCGACAGCCGTGTCGCCGGCCTGATCCTGCTGGCCGCCGCGCACTGCACGGCGATGGTCTTCCTCTGGAGCCGGCCGACGAACGCGGATCCACTCTTCACGCCCAGCCAGGTGGCGCTGAACGACACGATCATGGTGCTCGCCTTCGCGCCGATCGTCGAGCTGCTGCTCGGCCTGTCGTCGGGCGCCGTGGTCGGCGTGCAGATCGAGGTGCCGGTGATGCTGCTGGTGGTGCGCGTGGTCAACCGCTTCCGGGGCTGGTACTAGGCCGGGGCCATGGCAACGGCCGTGAAGCGACGTTCGGTCCGCGGCGTCTGAACCGGCCGCGTCGGGACAACGGGTCCCGACGCGGCCCGGCGATGTAAATAAATGTGTCGACTTTTCTTACAGATCGTCAGTCACGCCGAAGAAATCCCTGTTAAGTCATTGTTATTGTTGATGTTATTTGGATCGGCACAAATTGTGCTTTGTTGATCCAAGGTGACCGTGCACGGGCCGCAAGTGTGGCAGTGTCGCTCGCCCGGTATCGGCTTCAGATTCAATTCATTACCGGAAAGGTTCACTCCGTGTCGAAGACATTATTGAAGATTGGCTTGTCCTGCGCGCTGGCACTGGGCGGTGCCGCCCAGGCCGATGTCGTGTACCAGATCCAGAACGGCAAGTTGCAAAGTGCTACCGGCTTGATCATCAACAGCGAACAGTACCGCGTGACGTTCGGAAACTCATGCGCGTCGATGTTTGCCGGCTGCGATCAAAGCCTGTTCGACTTCACGACGTCGGCCGACGCGATGGTCGCGATGAATGCCGTGTTCGCCCAGGTGCTCGTCGACAATGTGGTGGTGGACGGCACCACCTACAACTTCGACACCCGGCCCGAACTGGTCAACAGCTGCGACCGGGGCGGCTTTTGCGAGATGTGGATCCCCTATCTGGATGCGGGCAATGGCAACGCCACATCGGCCTGGTTCGTGAATACGTCCAGCATCGACTATCTGGGGAGCGCAAATTACACGGTCTTCAAGGCGTACGGCGACTCCCAAGACTACATGGCGTTCATGGACTTCGAGAAGGTTGTCGTCAACGGCGTGCCCGAACCGGGATCGCTTGCGCTGTTGGGCATCGCCCTGGCGGGGCTGGGTCTCGCTCGGAAGCGCGCCGCGGGCTGATCTGCGGGCGGCGCTTTCGAGCCTGATGGGGGCCCAAACGAGCGGGCCCGTGCATCACGGTCCACCCGGAAGGCGGGGCGCAGGTTGCGGCCAGAGTATGGCTGAAGTACCGTCCATTCCCGTGCCACCGGGTGTCCGGACTGATCTCGAGCGTCGCGACCTGATGCACAACGCCCCCTGCATGGCCGGCGCCTGGGCCGCCGCCGGCACGCTGCCGGCCGTGGCTGGCACGCCGCGCAGCTTCGCGCCCTCGCTGCTGATGGACGACCGCGGCGACCCGCTCCAGGCGGAGACGCTGCAGCCCGGCGAGGCCTGGCTGTTCAACTACCCCGTTCGACGCCTCGCCGGCCGGGATCGCGCCGCAGGGCAGCATCGTCGCGTTCTCGGCGATCTGCAGTTACTAACCAGTGTACCCGACGGAGATGAGCAGCTTCATCGGGCTGCGCAAGGGCGTGGGCATCCGACAGTTGTCACTCCAGGGGCTGCTTACGCTGCACTACCGACGTACAACGGTGCTCGACGAAGGGCAGCAACGGGCCCATAGAAGCCGTCGGCGCTTTTCTCTGTGAGCGACAGGTCTACCCTCGAACTTGACCTTCGCTGACCCCGATGAGCAGATTGCAGACCGGCGACAGGAGGGATCATGTGCTCCTGCGGCACGACGACCGCAGAATATTCGCGGCGGGGCAACTGCTTCGGCAGGTCGCGAACCGCTCGGCGGACCGAAGGCCAAGACATCGTAGAAAGGCCCGTCGCCACTTGCCTGCCGCCGCAACTAACTGCGATGGCACATCTGAACCTCGATGGTCGAGTGCACGATCTCCTCGTGAATCGACAGCCACTCCCGCACCTGGTTCGGCACCAGTCGCTCGTCGTGGGTCACGAGACTGAGAGCGCACGAGTAGGTCGCCCTGCCCACTCGCCAGACATGCAGGTCGGCGACGAGGGTTTCACTCTCGGCGCCGCGCTCGGCAATGACCGCCCGGATCTCGTCGACCACCGGATGGTCCATCTCCCGGTCCAGCAGCACCTTGCTGGTTTCAACGATGAGCCCCTTGGCCCACAGCGCGACGACCAAAGCGCCAACGATGCCCATGACCGGATCAAGCCATGACCAACCCAGCCACCAACCGCCGGCGAGTGCCGCGATCGCCGCCACGGAAGTCGCCGCGTCGGCGATGACGTGGACGTAGGCTGACTTGAGGTTCAGGTCGTGGTGGTGACTCGTTTCGTGCGAATGACCATGGTGATCGTGCCCGTGGTCGTGGTGATGCGCCGCGTCCAGGATGCGTGCCGAGACGAGATTGACCACCAGGCCGAGCACCGCGATGAGCATGGCCTCCTTGTAGTGGATCGGCTCGGGGGTGATCAGTCGCTCTACCGAGCCGTACACCATGAGGCCCACGACCACCAGTAGGAAGATGGCGCTCGCGAACCCGCCGAGCACCTCCATCTTCCAGGTTCCAAAGGCGAACCGGGTGTCCTTCGCGTGCTTGCGCGCCGCCGAGTACGCGAACGCACTCAGTCCGATCGCCACGGCATGGCTGCTCATGTGGAAGCCGTCGGCCAGCAGTGCCATCGAGTTGTAGAACCAACCCGCGGCGATCTCGACGACCATCATCGCAGCGGTGATCCACATCACCACGCGCGTTCCGCGTTCTCCAGCCGCGTTTCCTGAATCAAAGACGTGGTCGTGCTGCCACTTGGCAAGATCGTCAGCGTGCATGGTCAGCCCTTCAGAACAGCTTGCCGACGTTCAGGAGCGTCAGCACGCCGAGGATGGCGAAGATGACGGCCGCGATGCCGTGGACCAGTTTCATCGACACCTTCTTGGCGATCTTGTCGCCCAGGAAGACCGCCGGCACGTTGGCCAGCATCATGCCGAAGGTCGTGCCCAGCACCACCTGGACGATGTCGGTGTAGCGCGCGGCCAGGGCCACGGTGGCGATTTGCGTCTTGTCGCCCATCTCCGCCAGGAAGAAGGCGACCACCGTCGTGCCGAACACGCCGAAGCGCTGCTTGCCACCCGCTGCGTCGTCGTCGATCTTGTCGGGGATCAGCATCCAGCCCGCCATGGCCAGGAACGACACACCGATCACCCAGCGCAGGATGTTCGGACCCATGGCCTGGGCCACCCAGCCGCCCACGGCGCCGGCGGCCGCGTGGTTCACGAGGGTCGCAACCAGGATTCCAAGGATGATGGGGATGGGCTTGCGAAAGGCTGCGGCCAGAACGATGGCCAGCAGCTGTGTCTTGTCGCCCATTTCACCCAGGGCGACGACGCCGGTCGAGACGAGGAATGCTTCCATGAAAACTCCAAGGGCCAGCGAAGACGAAGACTGCACGGCATCCCCGGCCCATCCGGAGGCAGTGCAGTCAAAGGTCTTGCCAGGCTTGAAGCTGTCCGCGCCATGACCATGAGGGTCAAGTGTGTTGACGCGGACCCCTGCGAGCGCAGGGCGGCTACTCCCCAATGACGGGTGAGGGGCAAGTATATCGGGCGGTCTCAGCGCACCAGGAGCAGCGGTACCTTTCAGGCGGCGATGACGTCGCCCGCGTCTGTCGAATCGCCGCTGGTCATCGGCTCAGAACTCAAACTCCGCCTGCGCTCGCAGCGTGTGCTTCGGCGACGCATGGTTGATGCCGAACAGCACACCAGCGTTGTACTTGATCGTCTGGTGATCGCCGACTTTGACTCGGCCGAACAGGGCCGGTCCTGCGATGTGCGACTGCTCTCTCGACGGCGCCCAGTCATTCCACGGGCCCATGTTGCCGAAACCCTGCACACCGGCCTCGAGAGCTGGTGTCCAACGGTACTTCAGCTGCCACTGGTAGCCGAGCTCGGCCTTCTCCGGCTCCGCGATGCGGATGTGCTTCTAGATCAACAGATTGAGATTGGCCTGCCACAGGCCGAACTCCGACTGCAGCAGCGGGCCCCATTTGTATTCATAGCCTTCGCTGCGGTCCTTCGGTCGCTCGATCTCGAGCAGGAAGCCAACGTCGACCGGGTACTTCCCGGTCTCTGTGAGCTGGAACTTGTTCTCCCACTCCCAGGCGTCGAAGGCACTCGGCGCGCCCGGCTCGTGGTGCCACTTCGCATACAGCTCGGTGAACCACCAACTGGTGGCGCCGTAGCCGAGCCCGATCGACCAGGCGCTCTCGCGGGTGCCATCGCGCAACTTGCGCGTGCCGGCTTTGAAGTCGATCTCGCGCTCGCCCTCCTCGACGATAGGCGTGACGACATAGTCGGAAGGTCCGGCTGCCGCCGGAACGGTGTAGGCAAGGCAGGACAGGGCAAGGGCGACAAGCGCCCGTCCATATTTGACGTTATGCATCGGAAGGCCTCGGGAGTGGCAAGAAGAAGAGATGCGACGGGCGACCTCGCAGGGCGCCGGCGAGGGGGCTGGGCGGGCGCGCCGTCAGGCCGGGCCGGCGCGGCGATGCGGCGGGCTGACGCCCAGCTGGCGCATCACCATGCGCGTGCCGATGTAGATGCTGGCCAGCACGGCGACATAGAAGCCGATCTGCATCGCCGACGGCCGCGCGTCGTAGCCAACCAGTGCGTGCAGTAGCGCGCCCAGCGCCGAATCGGACGCCAGCCAGGCGGAGCTGTCCCACAGCGGCGCGGTGCCGCGCTCGACCAGCCCGGCCTGCGCGAGGGCGCGGGCCAGTTGGCTGGCGATCGACGCGGCCAGCAGCGCGATCAGCACATTGGTTGCAGCGAAGAGCTTCTGCGTCGGGATGCGCGACAAGCCGGCATAAAGGCCAACGCCGACCACGGCGCCGGCAACCAGCCCAAGCGCACAGGCCAACATCACCGAGGCGGTGCCGACCTGGCCGCCGCCAGTCAGCGAGCCGGCTACGAACAGCACCGTCTCGGCGCCCTCACGCAGCACCGCGAGGGCCACCGCGACGAACAACACCCACGGCTTGCGCTGCCCGCCCTGGACCGATGCGCCGAGCTGGCGCGCCTCCATCGCCATCTGCCGGCCGTGCGTCGAGACCCAGACGCAGTGCCACACCAGCATCGACAGCGCGACCGTCAGGATGCCGATGTTGACCAGATCCTGGCCGATGCCGTCGGCCCAGGTGCCGACCTGCTCGGCCGACAGCGCCAGCAGCAGCGCACCGGCCACGCCGGCGGCGACACCGCCGGCCAGCCAGCGGCCTCGCTGCGGCAACTGCTTCGTAGCGGCGGCGATGATGCCGACGAACAGCGCGGCCTCGAGGGTTTCGCGGAAAACGATCAGGGAGGCGGCGAACATGGCGATGGCGAGGGTCGGCCGTGATTCCTGCAAAATCCGCAGAAAAGCAGCTAAGTAATTGATTTAACTAAGATTTTTACCGACTGTGTGAACGAGCCACCCTCCAACGCGTCTTCGACTATGTGCTCAAATCACTCAATACGCTGTACAGCGTATGGTTGGTGCGCAGCCAAGGTCTGGAGCTTGGAGCGAAAGCGGCGTGTTGCTGCGTTATTCGAGTTTAAGGACGGTCTTTTGGTTTTGCCCGCTTCGCGCTTGTCCCAGAGCCCGGGCCAGCGCCAGGAAGGCGGGCCTTAAGGTCGGCCAGCAACGCGGTCGCGTCTTTTCGGAACTGCTCCTGATGCGACTGGGCAGCTCGCAAGTCGTCCCGCGCGGACAAGATCTCCTTCGCCAGGCCCGCATTCTCTGCAATCAAGGCGCCGACCTGCACCCGAAGGGACTGGGCCTCCTCCTGCGAACCCGCCAGCGTCTTGGACGCCTTCTTGTTGTCATCCGCTAGCAGCAACGTCAGGCGCTTGACCTCCTGCCGTGCGCGATCCAGGTCCCCAAGCAGCCGTTTTTCATGAGCGGAGGCTCGTTGTTCCAGGCGCCCTCGCTCCTGCCGGTGGCCCTCGGTCAACCCATTGAGACGATCACGCTCCGCCTGCAGCGCTTGCGCTGCCTCGGCATGTAAGGTGCGCAAGGATTCGATTTCACGTTCCCGGCCTGTCAGCCCTTTATGCAAGTCGGTAACCTGACGCACCAGATCAGTGATCTGATGGTCCTTGGCCTGAAGAGCGGCGCCCAGCGCCTCTGAGCGCTCATTGAGCTTCTGCTGGTCCTGCTCGAGCGTGTCGCGCAGGGTGGCCAGGCGCTCCGCGTGCTGGTCCTGCACCTGCCGATCGATCCGCACCGATTCAACCGCTTGCTCCTGCGCGTGCTGCTGGGCACGCCCCCACAGTGCCTTGGCGGCCCGCAGAACCGGTGCCGGCAGGACGCCCTGCTCTCCGGCGCCATCTTCGTCACTGGCCAGTCGTTTGGCCAACGAGGCGTACCAGGCATCGAGCATGGGCGCCACGGTGTTCGGCGACCCTCGACCAAGGTGCGCGCGCACCCGCTCAATCGTGGGCCGTTCGCCTTGGGCGAGCACGGCATCGGCCGCAGCCCAAACCTCGTCGGGCTGGACACCCCGAGTCACTCTCGAACTTTTCATTTGCATCGCCCTGCTCCGCGCTGTAAATTACCCACGATAAGGGATACTTATCGCGACTTATCGATCTTGTTCGTATTAAATCATACATAGTATGTGTGATAAATATCCATTCGTCACCCTGCCCTGAACATGCGCCTGCCCATCCTCCAGAAAACCCCCGCCCTGCAGCCGCACGAATTGAGCGACATGACCGCGCAAGCCGTGGCCGATCTGCTGCGCGAAGGCGAATCGCTCAACACGCAGCTGAGCTACCGCAGTGCGCTGCGCTACTGGGCCGCCTGGTACGGCATCCGTTATGGGGCACAGATCAGCCTGCCGTTGCCCGCGGCCTGCGTGCTGCAATTCATCGTCGACCATGCGCAGCGCACCACGCCCAAGGGTCTGGCGCACGAACTCCCGGTCGAGATCGACGCAGCCCTGGTCGCGGCCGGCTACAAGGGAAAACCGGGACCGATGGCACACAACACGCTGGCGCACCGCCTGGCGGTGCTGTCCAAAGCCCACCAGATGCGCGACGTGAAAAACCCCTGTCAGGACCCCAAGGTGCGCGAGTTGCTCTCCCGCACGCGCAAGGCCTATGCCAAACGGGGCGAGCTGCCGAAGAAGAAAGACGCACTGACCAAGGATCCACTTCAACTGGTGCTGGCCACCTGCGACGACTCCATGAGGGGTAAACGCGATCGCGCCCTCCTCCTCTTTGCCTGGGCCAGCGGTGGACGCCGGCGCTCCGAGGTGGCTGCGGCGGACGTTAAATTCTTGAAGCGTTTGGCGCGGGGGGAGTTTTCTTACGAACTGGTCTTCTCGAAAACCAACCAGAGCGGCGTTGATCGACCCGAGAACCACAAGCCCGTGCTCGGTGCTGCTGGTGCGGCGTTAGAGGATTGGTTATCGGTGAGCGGGATCCGCGAGGGCGCCCTCTTCCGCCGCGTGCTCAAGGGCGGCCACCTGGGTGGCCCGCTGTCGGCAGCTTCCGTGCGCGACATCGTCAAGGCGCGGTGTTTGTTGGCGGGGGTTGAGGGGGCGTTTTCTGCGCACTCATTGAGGTCGGGGTTCGTCACTGAAGCCGCTGCACAGAACGTCTCCCTTGCAGACACGATGGCGATGACGGGTCACCAGTCCGTGGCCGTGGTGCTTGGATACCAGCGCCAGGGTGGGCTTTCCAACAACCCCGCCTCCAGGTTGCTCCCGTAGCCTTCAAAGGCTTCCCAGTCTGGGACCAAAGTGTCCAAGTCCCGCAGCACACGACGGTTCCGTTCTTTGTTCATCCTCGGGGTGCCAGTGCGTTCGGTGGCCTCCTGCCGTCGAGTCCTATCAGGACGTTGTCCGCAGCTTGACAGAGTGTCGCTAACCGGCTGCCAGGCGTGGCGCTGGCGATGTGGGGCGTTAGCACGACGCGCGGTGCTTGCAGCAACGCCTGCTGGATGTGCGGTTCCCTCTCAAACACGTCCAGAGCCGCTGCCGCCAGACGCCCACTCAAGAGTGGTAGGGCATTCCGTTCGATGTCGGCAGTTCAACTGGCACTGCGTTGCCCGGCGGCACTGCAGTGCGCCAGAAAGTCCTTGGTCGCACGGCCCAGCTTCTTTTCACGGTGCAGCACGATGGCGAGCTTTCGGCTTGCCTTGGGCAGGCGTGTTTGCAGCTCGATCAGGTGCCCGTCTGCCACGCTTTGCTCTACGGCGTAGCGAGAAAGGCAGCCAAGACCATCGCCTGCCGCCACCACGCGCTTGATCGCTTCGTTGCTGCCCAGTTCGAAGCCGATGCGCACCTGCTCAAGGTTTTTGAGCAACCATTCGTCCGTGATCTGGCGTGTGCCGGAGCCGTGCTCCCGCACCACCCAGGTAGCCTGGGCCAACTGGTGAGGCGTCGCGCAGCGATTCGCCAGGGGATGGCCCGGCGCAGCGAGGATCACCATCTCGTCATCCCGCCATGGCTGCACGACCAGGTCGGCATGCGTCTGAGACCCCTCGACGAAGCCGATGTCGACATCCAGGGCGGCTACCGCTTCTATGACGTCACTGGTGTTGCCAATGCGCAGATGAATCTTGCTCTTGGGGTGCAGTTGCGTCCACCGTGACACCAGGCCGGGCAACAGGTACTCGCCGATCGTAAAGCTGGCAGCCACCCGCAAAGGTGCGGCGTGCTCGTCCATGAACAGGGCCTGCAATTCGGTCGCCTGGTCGACGACGACCTGGGCCTTGGGTAGCAGCGCGCGCCCGTTCTCATTGAGTTGCAGGCGCCGGCCGATGCGATCAAACAGTTCAACACCCAATGCAGCTTCCAGATCCGCCAGCGAGGTGCTGGCCGCTGATTGTGAGCGTGCGATGCGGTCGGCCGCAGCACGTGTGCTGCCGCCGCGCGCCGTGGCCAGAAAGACCTCCAGCTGACGCAGGTTCAGGCGCAGGCGCTGGAACGAAGGTTGATTTGATTTATCGATCATTCTTAGAAATATTATCTGATTTTTTACTTTATGACTTTTGCCTATTATCAAATTCATGGGGGGAACGACCCTCCCCTGCGCACCCCCTGGTCGGAAGAGGTTTTGCCTGTGTTCAATTTTTTCTCGTCCACGTCGGTCGCGGACGCGGCCCAGCCCGCCGGGTCGCCGCACCTGCTGCAACTTCTCCCTGGCGCGGGCCTGACTTGCGTGATGGCGATGGCCGCCACGCTGGTGTCCACCTTGCACGGCGGACCCCAATTCCTGTATGCGCTGTTCTTTGGCGTGGCTTTTCACTATCTCAGCCATGACCCCAAGACCAGGCCCGGCATCGAGTTTTGCTCGCGTACCGTGCTTCGGGTGGGCGTTGGCTTGCTCGGTGCGCGGATCACGGCGAGCCAGATCGTGGGCCTGGGCTGGAGCACGGCGGCCATTGTCATCGTCGCAGTCGTGACCACGTTGCTGTGCGGGGTGCTGCTGGGCCGCTATTTGGGTATGAACCGGTCCCAATCTGTGCTTTCTGGCGGCTCCGTCGCCATTTGCGGTGCGTCTGCTGCTCTTGCAATCTCGGCGGTCCTGCCACGGAACAAGGACAGTGAACGCTTCACCCTGATGGTCGTGGTGACCGTGACTGTGCTGTCCACACTGGCGATGGTGATCTATCCGCTGGTGGCCAGATTGCTGCACCTGCCGCCCGAGCTGGCCGGGCTGTTTCTCGGTGGAACGATCCACGATGTTGCGCAGGTCGTCGGCGCAGGGTACATGCTGAGCCCGGAGACTGGCGACTACGCCACCATCGTCAAGCTGTTCCGTGTTTCCATGCTGGCCGTGGTGGTGGTGGCGGCGTCCAGTCTGTTCAAGAAGGAGCGTGAGCAGGCTGAAGACGGTACCGTTACACCCAGGCAGGCGCTGGTGCCGTGGTTTCTTTGGGTGTTCGTGGCACTGGTCATCATCAACTCCGTTGGCGGTGTGCCCGCAGCCGTACAGGCGGGCCTCAACGACGTGTCGCGTGCGTGTCTTGTGGTCGCTATCGCGGCCTTGGGTATCAAGACGTCGTTCGGCCAACTGGCCCGCTCAGGCTGGCAGCCCTTTGTGTTGTTGTTGGTCGAGACGCTGTGGATGGCCGGCTTCGTGCTGGCTGCAATTTATCTGCGGCCGTGAGCCGGTTCCCCGTGTTCGCCTGACTCCGGGGCCATGCAAAAAAAGTCCTGTTACGCGGTTGTCGCATCTCGCTGCCCGACGGCAATCGATCGGGTTTTGAGGGGCCTCAATTTTTTGGGGGAGGCATCTGAAGATGTGGTTGTTGACAGCCTGCCCCTTGAAACGCGGCCAGACCCAGACGGTCGGCATGCCCATGGGTACCCCTTCCGATCTCTCCGTCCAGGACCGGTGACCGCTCGAGTGCGGCTTCATTCAAGTGTGGGCGATGCCCCGTCTGCCGGTCCGTCTCAAACGGGTTTTCCGGAAGCGCGCGTTCCATGCAGGGGCAATTGCGCCCCGGTCAGTGCGCTGCGACGCTTGCGTTTCGAGGCCTCCGAAGCCTTGACAAGCCCGCGCGATCGCGCAAGAACAACCGATGTAGTGGCAATAGAGAATTTTCTTATGTCAGGGTTTACGATGATAAATTTGCTATTGCCATAAAATCATCCGTATATAGAATGAACTCATGGCAAAAGCATCCAAACCCGACCGCAATACCGACGAGGCCAGCTCGGCTTCCGGCTCACTGACCAAGGGAATTCGCATCATCGAATTGCTCGTGGAGTCCCCGACGCCCCAAGGTCTCTCGGACATTTCAATTGGCGCCGGCGTCGACAGTTCAACAGCCCACCGGCTGATCCAGCCGTTGATCGAGCGCGGCTACATCGTCCGCGACAACCAGAGCCGCCGATACATGGCGGGGCCACGTGCGCTGTCTCCCTTTGGCATGAGCCACCCGCTCAAGGAACTCGGCCGTGAAGCATTGCCACTGTTGACTTCGCTGCGCAACAACACCGGAGAGAGTTGCAGCCTGGTGCTGTTCATCGGCAGCCAGCGCGTGACGATCGAGACGGTGCGCGGGGCGCATCCCTTGGTCCCGTACTACGACACCTGGCTGCGCAGTCCCTTGCATGGTTCCGCGTCCGGAAAAGTTCTTCTCGCATCGCTGCCGGCAGACGAGCGCCTTGCGCTACTGGGAGACGGTCCCTATCAGGCTGCAACCCCCCTCACGATCACCGATCCGGCCAAGCTGGAGCAACACCTGGTCGAGGTCAACCAGCGCGGGTATGCGATGGCGAGGGACGACGCCTTTGTCGGCATGACGGCCATCGCCGCGCCGGTGAAGTACCTGGGCCGCGTCATCGGGTGTATTGCGATGGTCGGCCGCAGCGACGCCATCGTTGAAAGCGCGGATGCCGAACTGGGCGCAGCGCTGGCCAATGCCGCGGCGCTGCTGACACACAGCGCCCCTTCGCTGCGCGCGGTTCATTACATGTTCAGTTCACGCGGCCCCGTCGCCGTCTGATTCCGCCCCACCCATAAGGAGAACCCGATGCCAAGAACCGCAACCCAGTGGCTCAAACCCCTCAACGTTCCCAGCGACCACTACGTCAGCACAAAAATCTACACAGACCCGTCGATCCTCGCCAAGGAGCGCGAGGCGATCTTCGGCGAGTGCTGGAAGTTCGCGTGCCATGAGAGCGAGATTGCCAACGCCGGGGATTACCGGACTTCCAACGTGGCGGGTATTCCGATCGTGATCCTGCGCGGCAACGATGGCGAGATCCGAACCTTCGTCAATGCCTGCCCACACCGCGGCGCATCGCTCGTCACCGGCCCGCGCGGCAACGCCAAGGCGCTGACGTGCTTCTTCCACCTCTGGTCCTTCAACCAGTCCGGCGAGTGCATCTCCATCACCCGGCCCGAAGGCTACGAAGAAGCCTGCGTCAAGAAGGATGCCTGCGGTTTGCGTTCGGTCGCCACCGCCGTCAAGCTCGGCATGGTTTTCGTTAACCTCTCCGATGAGGCGGAAGACTTCGATACCTATGTCGGCGACATCATGGACTGCCTCGAAGAGCCGATGGGCACGGTGCCGCTTGAGGTGTTTCACTACCACCAGGTCGTCGTGTCGGCCAACTGGAAACAGTGGCAGGAAACCAATATGGAACTCTATCACGAGTGGGGCCATACGGTGAACCGCGCGACCAGCATCGCGGCCAAGGGATACCACGAAAGAAAGTGGAAGATCCACCCCAACGGCCATGGTTCGTTGGAGCCGTTTCGCGTCGCGTACGAAAACTATTCCGGCTGGGAAGCGCGCGAGTCGCTCGAACTGCCGGGGCTCACACCGGGCGAGTTCCGCGTCGTCGATCTGTTCCCGAACACGTCCATCATCATCCGGGCGACCAGCATCCGGATCGACACGACCACACCGTTGGCCCCGGGTCTGACGCTGCTGGAGCAGCGCGGCGTGGGCGTCAAGGGGGAGTCCGAATCGGACCGCGCGAAAAGGCGGAATCAACACAACCAGTTGTGGGGCCCTCTCGGCCGCAATCTCCCGGAAGACGTGATCTTCGTGGAGGCCGTGAACAACTCCGTGCGCCACGGGGCGTCGCCATTTGGTCTCTTCGCACGCCACGAAAACCTGCTGGCCCAGGACGACGAAATCATGCGCTGCTACTACCGCGTGTGGGGCGATCGCATGGGCCGAGCGGCATCGAATCCGCTCGAAGAACTGGCCCCTTCGCACCAGAACAGCGTGTTCGCACGGGCCGCATGATTTTGTCCATCCCCATGGACTTTTGGAGAACCCCATGACGAACTCAATCGAATCGGTGCGCATGCTGATCGGGCGCACCTGCCTGGCTCTGGATGCAGAGAATTACGGCGAATTTCTCAACGGCTGCACCGAAGAATTCACCTACCGGGTGACCACCTTCAGCCCGGAACTCGGCAAGGACATGGTGTGGCTCGAGCACAACCGCGAGGGCTACGAGGGGCTCATCAAGATGCTCCCAAAACACATCCGGCTGAAGGGCCGCTTCAACCGCCAGGCCATCGTCTGCGATGTGGTGCCGCAGGGCGACAACCATGCCACGGTGACGTCACAGCTGACCGTCATCCACACGAACCCCGAGGGCGAGTCGCGCGTCCTCCTCGCGGGCCGGTACATCGACCAGATCGTGGTCGGTGCTTCGGGCCCGGCGTTGGCGGCGCGCGAGGTCAACCTCGACACGCGCGTCCTCGGCCCCGGCATTCACACACCCATCTGAGCAGAGAAAGAAGGAGACAACCATGATGAACACACAGAAATCGCCCACCAAGGACCGGCTGAACATCGGCATCCTCGGCTCCGGGAACATCGGCACCGACCTGATCTACAAGGTCCGGCGCAGCCCCTCGCTCAACCTTCGCATGGTGGCCGGCATCGACCCCCAATCCGATGGGTTGGCGCGCGCCAGAGAGCTGGGGATCGACACGTCGGCCGCGGGTGCTGACGGCATTCTGGAATGCGGTGACATCGACGTGGTGCTGGATGCCACCGGAGCCCGTGCCCATCTCGAGCATGCACCCCGGCTGCGCAAGGCAGGCCTTCGTATCGTCGACTTGACGCCCGCGAAACTCGGCCCCAGTGTTGTGCCGTGCGTCAACATCGAAACGGCCATGGACGAGCCCAACGTCAACCTGATCTCGTGCGCGGCGCAAGCGACGATCCCGCTGGTGTTCGGCTTCAGCCGCGTGGCCCCGGTGAAGTACGCGGAGATCATCGCCACCATCGCGAGCAACGGCGCGGGTCTTGCTGCGCGGCAGAACATCGAAGAGTTCAAGACCACGACCGAGAAGGCCATCGTGCAGGTGGGTGGCGCCCGGCAAGGCAAGGCCATGGTCATCTTCAATCCGGCCGAGCCGCCCATCAGCATGCGCAACACCGTCTATGTCCAGTTCGACGACGAGGTGGACGAAGTGGCCGTGCGCGATTCGGTGATGGAGATGGCCGAACGGGTGCGTGCCTACGTGCCCGGCTACCAGGTGACCGTGCCGCCCTTTCGTCGCGGAGACCACTTCATGGTCAGCGTCGAGATCACCGGCGCGGGTGACTACCTGCCGACGTACGCGGGCAACCTCGACATCATCAACGCCGCTGCGGTCGCGATCCTGGAACGGTACGCCGCCAGCGCCCAGCACTGACCAACGGAGCACAACACCATGGCAAATATTTCACTCGTCGACGTGACCCTTCGGGATGGCAACCACACCTACCGCCATCAGTTCACACCTGAAATCGTGGCCAGGACCACCGCCGCCCTGGACGCGGCCGGCGTCGACATCATCGAGGTCGGACATGGCGATGGCCTGGGCGGCAGCTGCCTGCACGTCGGCCAGTCGCCGGCCTCCGACCGCGAACTCGTGGCCGCCGCGGTGTCGGCCGCCAAGAACGCCAGGATCGGGGTCATCATGATTCCAGGCTTTGGCACCTTCGGCGATCTGGAGATGTGCGCCGAACTGGGCGTGAAGGTCGCTCGCGTGGCATCGCACTGCACCGAAGCGAACGTGACGGAACAGCACATCCGGCGGTCGAACGACCTGGGCTTTTTCACGGTCGGGTACCTGGTGTCGATCGGCATGACGACACCCGAACGCCTGGCCGAAGAGGCCGCGAAGATGGAGTCGTACGGCGCGCAGTACATCAACCTGGCCGAATCGCAAGGCCACCTGGTGCCCAGCGAAGTGGCGCGCCGGATCGCCGCGGTCCGCAAGGCCGTCAAGATCCCGATCGGCTTCCATCCGCACAACAACCTGGGCCTGGCCATCGGCAACATCCTCGCGGCCATCGACGAAGGCGCCACCTTCATCGATGGCAGCTTGAAGGGCTTCGGTGGCGGCGCCGGGAACGCGCAGACGGAAGTGGTTGTCGCCGCGCTCCAGCGCGCCGGTCATACCTTGCGCACCGACCTGTTCGGCATTCTGGACGCGGCCAAGGTGTTCGGTGACCAGGTGGCACCGCACCCCATGCCGGTGATCGACAACGACTCGATCCTGATGGGCTACGCCAACGTCTACGGCGGCTACATCCTGCCCGTGCGACACGCGGCAGCGGAGTACGGCTGCGACGCTCGCGATCTTGTTCTGCGCCTCGGTGAAATGAAAGTCGTCAATGCGCAGGAAGACATCGTGGTCGCGGAAGCCAAAAAACTGGGTGAGAAGGCCCGCATGGCTGCGTGAGGAAGAAGGTCGCGTCGGAAATCAACTTAACCGCCAGGCCGCCCACGAAGCTGGAGCGCCTCGCCATGGAGACAAACATGAACACGATGAAGACGGTGAAGATGCTGATGTGTGTGGCGGCGGCGGTGGCGGCTCCCGCCTTCGCGCAGGTCACGCTCAATACCAATCTCTGGTTGCCGCAGACCCATGTCACCGCGGCGGGGATCATCCTGCCGCTGTGCGCGGACATCAACACGGTGACGTCCGGACGGGTGAAGTGCAACGTGCTGCCCAAAGCCGTTGTGGCGGCGCCCCAGACGTTTGACGCCATCAAGGACGGCGTGGCCGACCTGGCGCTCATTGTCGAGGGCTACACGCCGGGCCGCTTTCAGCTCGCCAAGGTCGCCGAGTTTCCGTTTCTCGGCGACACAGCCGAGGCCACGTCGGTGGCGTATCAACGGGTCTACGACAAATACTTCGGGAAGGCCGATGAGTACAAGGGCGTGAAAGTCCTGGCGGTCACCACCCACGGCCCGGGCCAGCTCTACACGAAGCGCCCGATCAAAACCCTCGACGATCTGCGGGGCCTCAAGATCCGAACCGGGGGCGGCCTGGTGAACGACGTGTTCAAGGCCTTGGGCGCCACCGGCATGTTGAAGGCGGCCCCCGAGGTCTACGAACTGATGTCGGGCGGCATCATCGATGGCTTCGTGTTCCCGAGGGAAACGGCGTTTTCGCTGAAACTGATCCCGCTGTTCTCGGACACCTTGAGCGTTCCGGGCGGGCTGTACAACGTGAGCTTCGCCGTGATCATGAACCCGGCCAAGTGGGCGCAGATCTCCAAGGCGGATCAGACGGCCATGCAAGCCCTGTTCGGCGAACCGCTCGCGCGGCGTGCGGGCAAGGCTTGGGATGAGGCCGACGCCAAAGGGCTCGCGGCGATGCAGCAGGCCGGCATCAAGGTCACCACGGCCTCCCCCGCGCTGATTGCGGATATCAAAAAGAAGATCGAACACTTGGAGACGGATTGGGCGTCTTCGGTCAAAGCGAAGAACGTGGATGGCGCCGCAGTCCTGAAGGAGATGCGGGATGAGATCGCCGCGGAATCGCGCAAGTAGGCCGTTGAAACAGACGCCATCGACCGACGCGAGATGCACCATGAGCACCACCTCAACCACCCTCCTGCGCGCAGCGTCCGCTGCGCGCAGTGACGGCAACGCCGCTCGCCCGTCCGGCCTGAGCGCGCAGCGCTTCGCCCAAGCCGCTGCCTCGCTGACGTCCGTGATCGTGACCGTGACCCTGCTCACGATCATGGCGCTGACGACGGCGGACGTCATCGGGCGCTACTTCCTGTCGAAACCCGTGCCGGGTGCGCTGGAGATCACGGAGTTGCTGCTCGCATCGCTCATCTTCATGGCCTTGCCGCAGGTCACGCTCAGGCGAGAGCACGTGACGATCGATCTGCTCGATGGCTTGTTCAAATCCCGGTGGCTTCGAACCGTGCAGCGCGTCATCGTTGCCGTGATGGTCGCCCTCTGCTGCGGCTTTCTGGGCTACAGGATGTGGCTGCAAGCCGAGAACATCCGTGCAGCCGGCGAGACGACGGCGACGCTGGGCATCGTGGTCTATCCCGTCGCCTATGGCCTGAGCGTGCTCTTGATGCTGTCGGCGGTCGCCGCTTTGGCCAATGCGTTCTCGGACGCCGAAGACTCAAGCGACAGCGAAGGAGTGAGCTATGTTTGAAGGTCTGATGGGGCTGGGTATTTTCCTGGCACTGGCGTTCCTTCGGGTGCCGCTCGCATTCGCCATGGGGCTCGTGGGCTTTGTCGGATTCGCCTACAAAGTGAACTTCGCGGCGTCCAGCGCGATGGTCGCGCAGCTGGCGTACGAAACCGGCATGCAGTACGCGCTGTCGGTCATTCCGCTGTTCATCCTGATGGGCAATCTGGTCTCGCGCGCCCGGCTGACGGAGGAGTTGTTCGACGCAGCCTATGCGTTCCTGGGCCATCTGCGTGGTGGGCTGGCCATGTCGACCGTGGCCGCCTGCGCCGGGTTTGGCGCCATCTGCGGCTCGTCGGTGGCCACCTCGGCCACCTTCGCGCGCGTCGCCTACCAGCCGATGATGAAATTCAACTACCAAGACAGCATGGCCGCCGGAACGATTGCCGCGGGGGGCACCTTGGGCATCCTGATTCCCCCGTCGGTCATCATGGTGCTGTACGGCATCATGACCGAAACCAGCATCGGCAAGCTGTTCGCGGCCGGCCTGTTGCCGGGGTTGCTCGCGGTGGTTCTGTTCTGCATCGCGATCTATGTCACCAGCCGTTTCAATCCGGCGGCGTGCCCGTCCGGTGCGCGCTCCAGCTGGCCTGAGCGCCTGAAAGCGGCCTACAAGGTGTGGCCTGTGATGGTGCTGTTCCTGGTCGTCATGGGCGGCATCTACGGCGGCTTGTTCACGGCCACCGAGGGCGCGGCCATTGGTGCCACCGGTGGCCTGATCCTGGCCCTGTCCCGGCGTGTCCTGAGCTGGTCGGTGCTGGTCGAGGTGGTGACGGAAAGTGCCCGCACCACGGCCATGATGTTCATGCTGCTGATCGGTGCGCTGATCTTTGCCAACTTCATCAACTACACGTCCCTGCCCTCGGACCTCGTCGACATCGTCACGGCAACAGGCGTCTCGCCGCTCACGGCCATGCTCACGATCCTGGCGATCTACATCGTGCTGGGCGCGGCCATGGAGGAGGTGTCCATGATCCTGCTGACCGTGCCCGTGTTCTTTCCGCTGATCGTCAAGCTCGGTTTTGATCCGGTCTGGTTCGGCGTCATCATCGTCAGCGTCGTGATGCTGGGGATGGTCAGCCCGCCCGTGGGCATGAACATCTTCGTGGTGCGCAACCTACTGCCGCAGGTGAAGACCACCGCCCTGTTCCGCGGAGTGATGCCCTTCGTCGTGGTGCTGTGCCTGTTGCCGCTGATCCTGCTCGTGTTTCCACAGCTCGCGACCTGGTTGCCGAGCTTCGTGAAGTAGAGATGGCCATGTCATCTTCTTCTCACGAGCGCCTGTCGCTGGAAGTCACGGACGTCCAGGCCGAAGCGCGTGACGTGGTCCTGATCGAACTGCGCGCTACAGACCGCTCGCCGTTGCCGCCGTTCGAACCGGGCGCCCACCTGGAGGTGAGCCTGCCCAACGGGCTCGTGCGCCACTACTCGCTGACCAACGACTGGCGAGAGCGTGATCGCTACGTGGTCGGCGTCGGGCGCGCGCCCAACAGCCGGGGCGGATCGTCTTACCTGCACCAGGCCGTGCGGTGCGCCATGACGCTGTCGGTGGGCGCGCCGCGCAACAACTTCGCGCTCGACCAGACCGCGGGTCGCTATCTCTTCGTCGCCGGTGGCATCGGTATCACGCCGATCATGGCGATGATCCACTGGTGCAAAGCCCAGGGCCGGCACTGGCGGCTGGTCTATGCCGCGCGAAACGGCCAACGCGCCGCGTTCTATGAAACGCTGCAAGCTTACGGCGAGCGCGTGCGCTTCCACTTTGACGATCTGCACGGCGGCGTGCTCGACGTGCGCGAGGTGCTCGCCGCAGTGGGGGAGGACGAGCACGTGTACTGCTGCGGCCCGCAACCGCTGATCGGCGCGGTGCAAATCCATTCGGCGCACCTTGCGTCCTCACGGGTGCACTTCGAATACTTCAGCGCGCCGGTCGAATCGGCCCGTGCCGCAGCGCCTGCCGGCGGGTTCGAACTGCAGCTGCGCAAGAGCGGCCTGTCGCTGTCGGTGCCGCGGGATAAGAGCATTCTGGAGGTTCTCGAAGAGAGCGGCCTGACGGTGCCTTTCGCCTGCCGGGCCGGGGTGTGCAGGAGTTGCGAGTGCACGGTGTGCGACGGCGAGATCGAGCATCTCGACTACGTGCTGTCGGATGAAGAGCGCGATGAAGGTCGATCAATGATGGTCTGCGTGTCGCGCGCGAAGTCGGCCATGCTGGTGCTCGATCTGTGAACAACGCGAGCAACACCTTGCCGCCGCGGTGCGTCACCATCATCGGCGGTGGATTCAGCGGCGCCAGTGCCGCGGTGCAGCTCGTCCGCACCAGCCCCGTGCCGCTGGCGATCACCATCGTCGAGCCACGGCCCGAGGTGGGTGGCGGCCTGGCGCATTCGGCCGACGATCCCGATCACCGCTTGAACGGCACGACGTTCCAGCACTTCGTCGATCCGGAGGACCCTGAAAGCTTCAGCCGCTGGTGCACCGAGCGCGGCCTCCTGCACCAAGACCCCGGCGCTGTCGCGCCGGGTGGCAGCCTGTTCATGCGCCGCAAGGACTTCGGCGCCTTCGTCGCCGACACCGTCCGTGCCCATGCAGCGTGGCCGACCGGCTCCACGATCCATCACCTGCAGGACGTCGTGACTGACGCATCGGCAGCCGGTGGAACGATGGAGGTGCGAACGCAGGGCGGTCGGGTGCTGAGCTCGGACATGCTCATCGTCGCCACGGGCAATGCCTTGCCGCGTTTGCCCGCCGAGTTCGACGCGCGCGTGAGCGCCAGTGCCGCGGTGGTCACGCTGCCGAGCGACCTTGAACGCGTGCGCGCCATCCCCAAGTCCGCGCGGGTGCTCGTGCTGGGCACCGGGCTCACCGCGCTCGACATCCTGTCCACCCTGCTCCGTTCGGGCCACGAGGGTGTGATCACCGCGGTGTCCCGGCGAGGGCTTCGACCGTCACCCCAGCGACCCCCCTCCCCCACGCAGCGCAAGATCTCCGTGAGCGAATTGCTGGCCCGCGTCGAAGGACCGGTCGCGCCGTTCATTCTGGCGGCCGGCAACCCGCCCACGCTGCGCCGCTTGTTGCGCGCCCTTCGTGAGCGCATCCGCGAGATCGAAGCGACCGGCGATCTCTGGTACACACCCTACGACGAACTGCGCGACGTTTTCTGGCAGGTCTGGCCGACGCTGCCGCTGCGCGAAAAGATCCGATTTGTAAAGCGCCTTCGCCCCTGGTGGGAGGCGTACCGGTTCCGCTCGCCGCCGCAGAACGAGGCCTTGGTGCGCGCAGCCGAGGCCCGTGGACGCGTCGTGTTCCAGACCACGCGCATCCGCTCGGTCGCCCAGGAACCCGACGGCTGCATCCGCGTGGTGCTGCAAGACCGGGGTGGACCGAGCGAGCGGGTCGCGTCCTTCGACGCCGTGATCAACTGCACCGGCCTGGACGCCGCTGCCGGCGCCAGAGACAACCCGGTGCTCGCCGCGTTGCTGCGCCAGGGACTGGTCAGTGTCGACGCAACCGGCGTCGGCCTGGCGGTGGATGCCGGGTGCCGCGCCATTGGCGCCGACGGTCGTGTGCACGATGGGCTTCGGATCATCGGGCCGCCAACGAACGGCGCGTTTGGCGATCAGGTCGGCGCGCCCTTCATCGCGATGCGGATTCGCCGTGCGCTGCCAAGCATGCACGAAACGCTCGGCACCCCGTGAGTGCGTTGAAAACTGACAGTAAGCGTTGGCGCGGCTTCCAGCAGTCTTGCTCGGAGGACGCGATCGACCGAAGTCGAAAACACCTCTATCTCTGGGACCTCTCGTAAGTTTGGGGTGATCTCAATTTCGGTGCAGAAAGCCGGGTTAACCCTCGCCGGCTAACCTGGCTTTCTGCACCGAAATTGAGATCACCCCTGAACAGACAACGCACTTCCGCCAGCAGGATGCGGTCGGCCCGCAGCGGCTGCAAAAAGGGCAGCGGTCGTGGCTGCCGAGTGGTGCGTCAGGCCCACACCGTTGAGCGCTTCCATTTCATACAGATCATGGCAAGGATTCAGGTCTTGGCGAACGCCTGCACTCCCCGGGGCCAAGGACGCTTGCCAATCAAAGCGTCTCTGAGACCGTCGCCAATAACGACGTTTTTGACTACCATCTGGCGCAATCAACGGATTGAGGGGGGCAGTCTTGGCGCCACGATCCAACTGGAATTCGGCTTGAAGCCGACCCCATCAAGGATCTGGCCCGATGAGCAGCATCAACGAAACCGCCTATCCACAGCTGCGTGACGACGTTGTCGAGAAGGACCTTCTCGCGCTGTTCACGCCAACTTTGCACGAGCGGCGCTTCATCGCCGAGGCCTATCGGCGCGTGACCACTCAGGCACTGCTCACCATCCAGCTCAAGGTGCTGCAGCGTCTGGGCTACTTCGCCATGATGGTTGATGTGCCGGAGGTCATCGTCCGGCACATCTGCAAGCGGATGCGCATTCCAGCCTTCTCTCCCGATGCGCTGAAGACCTACGACAAGTCCGGCAGCAAGTCGATCCATCAGCGCCTGCTGCGCGAATACGTGGGGCTGCGTGTTCTGGGTGTTGAAGGGCAGGCTTGGCTGGAGGAGCAAGCCGTCAAGGCGGCCCAGACCAAGCAGGAACTACCGGACATCATCAACGTGCTGCTGGAGGAGTTGCTCCATCACCGCTATGAGCTACCCGGCTTCGTCACCTTGTCCCGCGCCGCGGCCCGGGTCAGAACCAAAGTCAACGATGAGATTCAGCGCCGGATCGCGTCCGCTCTCAATGACAAGCAGCGTGGGCAGATCGACCATCTGTTCACCACCCGCGCCGGCCGCAGCCAATGGGAGCAGCTCAAGCGTGAACCCAAGCAGCCCAATGTGCGTGAGGTGGCGAGCTTTCTGACGCACATCGAGGTGGTGCGAAAGCTGGCCGACGGCCTGCCCCAGCCTGAAGATGTTCCCGTGTCCAAGCGCACTCAATTCGTGCTCGAAGCCCGGGCCTTGAACGTGCGCGAGATGATGGCCCTCAAGCCCATCAAACGCTATGCGCTGGCCGTCCTGTTGATTCACGCCCAGTTGCAGAAGGCGGTGGACGACATCGCAGAGATCTTCATCCGCTCGGTCCGCAATATGCACAACGTCGCGCGCGAGCGGCTGAAGGAATATCAGCTGGAGCACGTCGAGCAGGGCGAGGCCTTGATCGCCCAATTCCGCGAGGTGTTGACCGCGTTCGATGACGATGGAAGCGACCCCGAACGGATCGAGAAGATGCGAGGCGTCCTGGGCGATGACCCAACCACCTGGATTGAGCGCTGCGACGAGCACATGGCGTTCGCCGGGAACAACTATTACCCGTTCATGCTGCAGCCATACCGCAGCAAACGCGCCTTGCTTTTCCAGTGCCTGGACGCAATGCTGTTGAAGTCCTCGTCACCCGATGAAAGTCTGTTGCGCGCCATTGCCTGGATCACCCAGTTCCGCACCAGCCACAAGGAGCATGTGCGCGCCGATGCCGGCTTCGGCGTCGTCGAACTGGATTGGCTGACCGACAAGAAGTGGCGTGCGCTGATCGAGGGCAACGATGCATCTTCCGGTTTGGTCCACCGAAAATACTTGGAGCTGTGCGTGTTCACGCATGTGATGGAGGAACTCCCCCCGCGTCAGAATAGTTGTCGCCTCCATAGATCAACCCCGGGGGCGGCGATGAAGGACAAACTTGGCTCGATACGGACAGACATTCAAAGACAGAGCGGTAGCGCGGTTGCTGCCGCCGGAGAGCGCAGCGATCGACGTGGTTGCGCGGGAGATTGGGATCGCTGCAGGCACCTTGGAGCGCTGGCGCGAGCAGGCGCGGTCCAGGCCCGCCCGAGGGCGGGCCTGGACCGCGGCCGGCCGGCTTGAGGCGGTGGTGACCACGGCGGCGATGAACGAGGCCGAATTGAGCGCGTGGTGTCGCTCGCACGGTGTGTACCCACAGGATCTGGCGAAGTGGCGCGCAAGTGCCACGACGGCGCTGGCCGCGCCCGAGGAACTGCGAGCCAGCCCGCAGGCCACGCGGGCCGACCGCAAGCGCATCAAGGAACTCGAGCGCGAGTTGCTGCGCAAGGACCGCGCCCTGGCGGAGACGGCAGCGCTGCTGGTGCTGTCAAAAAAAGTGCAGGCGATCTTCAGCAGGGGAGAGGACGAATGATCGGCCTCGAGGATCGCCAATGCCTGTCCCAAGAAATCGGTGTTGCGCATGCCGCAGGCGCACGGCTGCACCAGGCTTGCGAGGTCGTCGGCATCGACCTTCGCACCCTGCAGCGCTGGAAGGCGCAAGAAGGCCTCACAGCGGGTGATCGCAGGCCTCACGCGGTGCGCCCGCTGCCCAGCCATGCCCTGAGCGACAGCGAGCGCGCTGAGATCGTCCGGGTGGCCAATGAGCCGCGCTTCGCAGCCGTGCCGCCGGCACGCATCGTGCCCATGCTGGCTGACGACGGCGTGTACCTGGCCAGCGAGTCCACCTTCAGCCGCGTGCTGCGCGACGAGGGGCAGGCGGCGCACCGGGGTCGCGCCAAGAAGCCCCGCACAGTCCGACCGCCGACCACGCATGTGGCTACTGCGCCGCGACAGGTGTGGTGCTGGGACATGACCTATCTGCCGGCTGCGGTGATCGGCATGTGGTTCCACCTGTACCTGATCCTGGACCTGTACAGCCGCAAGATCGTCGGCTGGGAAGTGCACGCCACGGACGACTCCGTGCACGCGGCTCACCTGGTGCGGCGCACCGCGCTGGCCGAGGGCATCGCCACGATGCTGACCAAGCCCGTGCTGCACGGCGACAACGGCGCCACGCTGAAGGCCACCACGGTGCTGGGGATGCTGTACTGGCTGGGCGTCAAGCCGTCGTATTCGAGGCCTCGCGTGAGCGACGACAACGCCTATGCGGAGTCGTTGTTCCGCACCGCCAAGTACCGCCCTGAGTTCCCTGCGAAGGGCTTCGCCGACCTCGACGCCGCTCGGACCTGGGCCGCGGAATTCGTGCGTTGGTACAACGATGAGCACCGACACAGCGGCATCCGCTACGTCACCCCTGGTCAGCGCCATTGCGGCGCAGATCAGGCCATCCTGGCTGCTCGACACGAGCTGTACCTCAAGGCCCGTGAGCGCAACCCAGCGCGCTGGTCCGGCACCACGCGCGACTGGTCGCCTATCGGCGCAGTTACCCTCAACCCCGAACGCGACTCGGTCGTCGCGGACCACATGAAAGCAGACCTTAAACAGCCCTTGGCTGCATAAATCAGGCGACAACTACCTTGACACGCGCCGAACTGAAGTCTGGCGACCTCTACGTTCAGAATAGCGACAAATTTGATGACTATCGTGACCACCTGGTGAGTTGGGAGCAGTTCGAGATCGAGGTGGGCGACTACAGCGCGATGGTGGGTCTGCCGGCCGACGGTGACGCCTTGGTTGCGTTGCTCAAGCAGCAGTTGCAGGACGTGTCGCAAAAGGTGGACGATAGATTTCCGGACAACGAGCATGTGGACATCACCGAGAGCGGGCTGCTGATCCGGCGCACCGACCGCGCGCCGCCGCCGGAAGGCTTGCCCGAGGTCGACCAGGCCGTCACGAACTCGATGGCCACCACCAGCATCCTGGATGTGCTGACGGAAACGGAGCGCTGGCTCGATCTGCACAAGCTCTTCGGGCCACTCTCCGGCTTCGAGAGCAAGGTCGACGACCCACGCAAACGCTTCCTGACCACCTTGTTCTGCTATGGCTGCAATCTGGGGCCAACTCAGACTGCGTTGTCGGTCAAGGGCTTGTCCAGGAAGCAGGTGGCCTGGCTCAACCTGCACCATGTGACCGAAGAACGTCTGGACAAGGCGATTTTTAAGGTGATCAATGCCTACAACCGCTTCTCGCTGCCGCAATACTGGGGCACGGGCAAGAGTGCTTCGGCCGACGGCACCAAATGGAATGTGTACGAGCAGAACCTGATGTCCGAGTACCACCTGCGCTATGGGGGCTACGGCGGCATCGGCTACTACCATGTGTCGGACATGTACATCGCGCTATTCGGCAACTTCATACCTTGCGGTGTTTACGAAGCGGTCTACATCCTCGATGGCCTGGTCAAGAACGAGTCCGACATCCAGCCCGACACCGTGCACGGCGACACGCAGGCCCAGAGCGCCCCAGTGTTCGGACTGGCCCACTTGCTGGGCATCAAACTGATGCCTCGGATTCGCAACATCAAGGAACTTGTTTTTTTCAAGGGTGAGACAAGCGCCTTATACGAGCACATCCAGAGCCTCTTCCGCGGCACTATCGACTGGGACTTGCTGGCCTTGCACTACCGGGACATGCTGCGCGTGGCCGTGTCGATAAAGCTCGGCAAGATTACCCCGTCAATGATCCTACGCCGCCTGGGCACCTTCAGTCGCAAGAACAAGCTCTACTTCGCCTTCAGGGAACTCGGCCGGGTGATCCGTACGATGTTCCTGCTCAACTACATCAACGACGTGGAGTTGCGCCGCTCGATACATGCCGCGACCAACAAGAGCGAGGAGTTCAACAACTTCGTGAAGTGGCTGTTCTTCGGAGGGGAGGGGATCATTGCTGAGAACCTGCGTCACGAGCAGCGCAAGGTTATCAAGTACAGCCAGTTGGTGGCCAACATGGTGATCCTTCACAACGTGCAGTGGATGTCGCGCAAGCTCAAAGAATTGCAGGGCCAGGGCTACCAGGTGGGCGAGCCAGTGCTGAAGGCACTGTCGCCGTACCGGACCACGCACATCAACCGCTACGGAGACTACACGCTGGATCTGTCCAGGCCGGTCGATCCCATCGACTACAAGATCAAATTCTAGGAGCGTGACAACGACTTAGGGTCGTTTCTGCGGATTTTTCAGGAATCACGGCCGACCCTCGTATGGGTTTTCAACGCGGCAAAAGATCTGATTTGGTCCCTTTAAAAGTTACTTTCTGATCTTGGCTCCGCGCGCGTTGCTTCACACGTCACCGTCACTGCTGAGAAGGACAACCGTTCTGAAGAGCGCGGCGGCCATTGGATACGTGGAGTCAAAGAGTGCGAGGCGAGGCTGACTTCACGGGAACGCTTGTCGAGGAGGAAGCTCGTCCTGGAGACACGCAAGAGCCGACGCGCGCCAACTGGCGTAAACTGGAGTGCCAGTTGGCGAGATCAGGAGTAAGCCCCATGTCCACCTCCACCCCAAAAGGGCGCGAAACAACCGCACGCACTGCCAAGGCCACCCAGGTAAAAATCGGCCCCACTGACTACGACATTGGTGTTTACAAAACAGGAGGCGAGCGCGTTCGCACCTCGGCTGGGAAAGCTCTGCCGCCTACGTCGCTCCGGGGCGTGCTGCTCGACATGAAGGATGCTGGGGTGGTGTACGTCCAAGGGTCGCGCAAGACGCCTATCCACATGAACGTGAAGCCAAATCGCCCGACGGTAGGCGACACGCTGCAGGTAGGAGGCAAAACAATCACAGTGGTGAAGAGTTTTGAAGCTCGCACTTCCAATGCCGAATTGTCTGTAGGGGACGCTGGCCCGCTTGAGCTCCACCACAAAGTGCTCGAGGGGATCGCCACAAAGTCTCTGCTGGACATGCTGGAGCGCTTCGATGCTATTCCGAAGCAGGAGTTGCTCACCGCGCTTGGGGTGAGCGAGCGGACGTTACAGCGCCATCGCGATGGGCGCCTGGGCAGTGACGTGGCCAGCGTGGCGTTGGATCTGGCTGCCATCACCGAGCAGGCCCAGAGCGTGCTGGGCTCGATGGCCGAGGCGCAGCGCTGGCTCACCACCGGCGCCGTCGCACTCAAGGGCCAGCGCCCCCTCGATCTGCTCTCCACCCGCCAAGGCGCGGACCTGGTGCGCGATCTGCTCGTTCGCATGGAGTACGGGGTCTACGCTTGACCCCGCTTCCCAGGGCGCTGATCGACGCCTACTCGGAGGCATCGGCCGCCGTTCTACGTGGGCCGCTGGGGTCGGTGCTGGGAGCCCAGGCGCTGGCAGATGTCGCTCTCAGCTCGCGTCAGGCATCACCTGACGCGCCGGGGCTGCAGTTCTGGCGTCTGGTGAACGCACGCCACGTGGACACATGGGACTCAGGGGAAGGGGCGTTTCGTGTGAGCGGGCGCTGGAACAAGGCTGGCACGCGTTTGCTCTACGGAAGTCTGGATCCGGCCACGGCCATTCTGGAAGTTGCCGTGCACAGCGGGTTCTCCGCCTTGGATGCTGTTCCGCACATGCTGGTCTGCGCTCGAATCGTTCACCCTGCCCTGGTCAAGGTGCTGCTGCCTCACTCGTTCCCCAATCCTGCATGGCTGCGCCCTGGTTCATACAGCCCCAACCAGGTTGCCTTTGTTCAGCAGGCGATGGAGTCTCACCCCATGCTGGTGGTGCCGAGCGCGGTGAGTCCCCATTCCTGGAACCTGCTGATCGATGTGGACCGCACCAAGGGCGAGATTGAGCGGGTGTCGGTGGAGGTGTTCTCGCTGGACACCCGGCTGGTGGTTGCTCCGTAACCGACCAACACAATGAAAACTCGCTCTTGAAGTTGGCCGCTCGACGCGTATCGTTCAATCAAGGGCAGCGCACCGCTGGCCACCGCGCCACAAGGGATGTGATCATGTCGATGAAATTTCAGGTTGAAGCCAATGGCTCGCCCTATGGGGTCTACGAGGCCAACGACGAGAAAGGCGCGCGCGACGCGGCCGCACGGGACGCGGGCTACAAAAGCGCGGCTCACATGATTGCCAAGTTGCAGGGCTCGTGCGAGTTGACCGCCACCGAAGTCCCTTTATCCACGCCAGTGGACAGTGAGTTTTAGGGCCGTCATGCGCTCACCCAATGCAGCGAGTAGCTTTTTGCGCAAAAGGCGCTGCATGCGCTCAAGACTCAGGCCCATGGCCGTATTGGAGTTGCGCCCCTATGCGGGCGAACTGGCATTCTGTCGAGATGGGCATCATTTAGCTTGTGCTTGGAAAAGCCGCCTTTGGATGTCGCAAATGCGCCATATTCAACCGCGTTTTCATTGGATCGCCCAGTCGAGGATTTGCGTGCAGAATCGAACCTGAATCCCAGTTCAGCGAGGCGCTTACGCACTTTCTCGGGGAAGCCTGGAAGGGCCGCTCGCAAACGAACCTTGACGGCTCGACTACCCAGCGGGACGCCCAATGAGGTCACAAATTGCGTTGGTATCTTGGCGTGTCCGTGCTCTTCTTTGAACTGCTCGACCATGCTGACAAACGCTTCCAATCTCTCATCCACAGCGTATCTGTCTGGGTGAAAGCCGAGCGCTGAGAGCTTGGCTTTCTGCTCTTCTTCGTATCCAGGTTTCTTCGCCAAAATGCGCTCTGCCTCGCACTTGGCCCACAAGGGAAAGCCATCCGGAGTCTCGTAGTTGCGCGGCACGTCACAGTGGCCATGTTGCTCGACAAATCGCTCTAGGTTTGGGATCAACTCGGCTCGTGGGAACTTTCTTCCTGCAGCGGCGACTTTCACACCCAACTTTTCAAGTGCTATGCGGCGGTCCATCGGGTAGCCGTCGAGCCTTGCAAGTTGCTTCTCACGTGTCAACCTTGTGCCCAGAGTAAAGCCGTCGTCGCAAACATATTTGATCGGGACTTTGCAGCTACCAGTCTGCTTTCTGTAGGCCTCAAGCCGCTTGAACAACTCCTCGCCCTTTTCGTCTCTCTTTCGGGTCACAAACCGAAACCCCAAGGCCTCCAGTGCGTGCTTTTTGCTGGTTGGGTATCCCTCCTTCTGAGCCCTGTTGCGCTCCTTCACGCATCGGTCTCCCAGCGGATACCCATTGGGCAACAGGTGCTTAATCGGCACTTCGCAATGCCCATGTTCTGCCTTGAATTCACGGATCATGGTGAGTATGGTCTCAGCTGCTCTTCGGGTCGGCTTCACGTCCAGATCCAACCCCAGATCGCTCAAGACTTTTCGTCTGACCTCTGAATAGTTGGCATGTTTGGCCGCCGTCTTCTCCGCGGTACACCGACTGCCCAGCGGATAGCCCGATGCAGTCTTGTATTGGTTTGGCACCCTGCAGTGGCCCTTTTCATCTCGGAAGGCCTTGAGCTTCGAAACTAGCCAGTCAAACGAACTCAGTGTCTCGTTCATCAGCCGTGTCTCGATTGCTTTGATGAATTTGTGCTGGTCGAACACCTTCCGATCGAACGCCATGGAGGCGTCAAAATCGACAGAGACCACAGAAGAAAGTCCGCAACCTGAGCCCCCTGCAGCTGCGCGGATGATGTCTTTGAACGCTTCGTCGTTTTCAGCCAATGCGCCCAGCACATCAGCAACAACAGAAAAGTCGCTGCGGAGAAGCGCCTGTTCGGCCGACTCGCCGTCGTGGAGGTTCAGGTGAAGGGGCAGCAAGATGTAGCCGCACGTCTTCTGGGGCCCCGCAAGGCGCATCGCACGCCCTGCCGCCTGCACGATGTCGATCTTGCTCTTGCGGGGATCCATGAAGGCCACCAGATCCACTGACGGGACATCCACTCCTTCGGTCAGGCAACGAGCGTTGCTGATGACCCCACGGTCGCTGGTTTTGAACTTCCGCATCACTGCCTCACGCTCGGCATTGCCTTGTTCTCCAAAGACATGGAGCCCATCTATGAGGCGAACACCGTCGTCTTTGGCCGAATCAGTTGTGTGTGCGAAGGTCTGCGCAGATGCTATGGTCCGGTGGAACGTGATGGCCTTCTTCAGCCCATATTTCTCCATGGCTCGACGCAATGCAACTTGTTTGGCCACTACCGATGCATCGACAAAGCCGTCCTTGGACTTGACCACGTATCGCGAGATATGGTCGCTCGTGATGGACGCGTCGTCGATCACCGAGATCACGATTTTGTACGGGACGATGAGCCCCCTGGCAGCAGCTTCAGCAAACGACAGCCTGTAGATTTGCTCGCCGTAGCAAGCGGTATCCGCCATGTCGTAGAACGGAGCATTCCCCTGCTTCTTGCGGACCGTTTTTGCTACCGCAACTCTGGGGGTGGCGGTAAAGAACAGGCGTTTGTCGATGTGCAGGTTGTCATCCGATAGCGCATACCCAAACGGCTTGCCCACCGCGCACGCCGTTTTGTGCGCCTCATCGAAAATCCCCAGACCGATACTGCGGTCCCCTTTGCGCCGCATTGCCATAGCCTGTCCGACTATGTGCGCTGAGTGGTAGGTGCAGAAGATCACCGCCCGGGCGTGAGGATCCTTTTTGGCATCGTTCAGGAACGCGTTCACTACCGCGGGGGCGGTGCACGTTGGGAAATCGATATCTCCTGCGCCGAGTACTACCTCATCGGTTTCTCCGGAACCCCCCTCCCCTTCTGGTTCCGTGCCTACGCTGCTGTCGGAGCACACGCACAGCGCGCGGAAGTCGCCCGCGCCCTTGTTCTGATCCCGCCATTCATGGAATACCTGTTGCAGCAGGTTGATGGTGGGCACGAATACGATGGTGCGTGTTTTGTCCATCGCCTGGGACGCCCACATTTCTACGAGCGTCTTGCCGGTGCCGCAGGCCATAACGACACTCGCCCGGCTGGCAGATCTCATGGCGTTGGTGATGGCACTCAATGCTTCGCGCTGGTGGGGGGCTGGTTTTTTGATTTTCCGGGCACGCATGTTGGATCTGCTCGTTCCGCGAATCGGGGCCGTTGAGTGCCACTGGGTTCGTTGAGGATTGATGGGGCTCCGCCCTATCGTGCCGGCCCTGGAGTCCAGCGATGCCCTGCCAACGAAGCAGAACAAGGTCGTTGACCTGCCGTTGAGGCGCGTTTACCTCCACACTGACCTCGCGTGCACCGCAACTTGATGGCATAGCGCCTGACGTACAACTGGCTCTTATCGGATATATGCCCTCGCGGTTGGCTATAACAGTCCTAATTCGGATACTTACTCGTACACAAGTTGCGTCCCCTTCGCCCTTCCATTAGAATTCATCGGTGAATTGTTATAGCCAATTTGTTTTGCTGCCATTCATTGATGGATATTTATGAACGATTTGCGCACTACAAGTGAACGCATGGTCGAACTGGGGGAGCAGATCCGCGCCCAGAGATTGCGTTTGAACCTCACGCTTGAGGACGTGGCCAAGAACGCTGGACTGTCCATCAACGTGGTGCGCAGGCTGGAAAGCGGCGAAGGCTCAACCCTTGCCTCGTTCGTGACGGTGTTGCGTGTTCTGCACCGCGATGAGTGGCTCACCACGTTGCAGCCCGCCGTGACGATTGACCCGCTGAGCATGCTGAAGAAGCACGCGCCGCGCCAGCGCGCTTACAAGCCCCGCAAACCACAACTCGACTGACCCTCCATGGCAACAGCAACGAAGACGCGACAAACCCCCTACCAGAGCGTCGACGCCGTAGAGGTCAGAGCGTGGGGAAAACTGGTGGGCGCCGTGGCGCGCGAGCCCACGAAGAACTACTACGCCTTCAAATACGCCCCGACGTGGGTGAAGAGCGGCATTGAACTGGCACCACTGCAGATGCCCCTGGCGCAGGCCCGTGAGCCCTTCATCTTCACGGAACTGCCCGAGCCGACATTCAAGCGCCTGCCCGCGCTCCTGGCCGACGCCCTGCCCGACGACTTCGGCAATGCGCTGATCGACGCCTGGTTGGCAGACAAGGGTATCGCCAAGGACGCCATCACTTCACTGGACCGTCTGGCCTACATGGGCAGGCGTGGCATGGGTGCCTTGACCTTCGGCCCCATGCGTGGGCCCAAGCCCAGCAAGCCCACCGCTGTCCATATGGGGAAATTGGTGGAAGCCGCTCGCAAGGCCGTGAAGGAAGATTTTGACGGCGAGGACCATGTCAGTGCAGCCCTCAAACAGATCATCCAAGTGGGCACCTCGGCGGGCGGTGCGCGCGCGAAGGCAACCATCGCCTGGAATCCCGATACAGAGGAAGTCCGTACAGGCCAGTTCGACATCCCTGAGGGGTTTGAAGCCTGGCTGCTGAAACTCGACGGCATGGGCAAGGACAACGCTCTCGGTCCGTCCAAGGGGTACGGCCGCATTGAGTACGCCTACCACCTCATGGCCTCCGAAGCCGACATCGACATGTCGCCCTGTCGGCTTTTGGAGGAGAACGGCCGCGCGCACTTCATGACCAAACGTTTCGACCGTGATGGCGACCAGCGCCACCACATGCAAACGCTGTGCGCCATGGCCCATCTGGACTACAAACAGGTCGCCACCCACAGCTACAACCAGCTATTCCAGACGGCAAAGCAGCTCAAGCTGGACCGTGGCGCACTGGTTGAGCTCGTGCGCCGCATGGTCTTCAATGTGCTGGCGGTCAACAACGACGACCACACCAAGAACTTCTCGTTCCTCTTGCGCGAAGGGGGGCGGTGGGAGTTGTCCCCAGCCTACGACATCACGCACGCCTTCAACCCCGACAACGAATGGATCAAGCAGCATCTGATGTCGGTCAACGGACGCTTCGACCAGATCACTTTGAGCGATGTGCGCGAGGTTGCAGATCGGTTCGGGCTGCTCGCTGAACTGCCCCAAACGGTTCATGGGATCAAGCAAGCGATCGAACGATGGCCCAGCTTTGCGAAGCGCGCCGGCGTGGACCGCGCGGAGATGGAGACCATCGCCAAACATCTCTCAGATCGCGTGACAACTTTTGGGGGTTGAACGGGTATGGGCCGCTCCTCTTTTGAAAGCACAAGGGACCTGCTTTCGGTGCCACCAGATCAGCTATCCGCCTGCCTAGCAGCACTGCATGACTGGATCCTGCGTTCCAAGCGCTTCATCGTCATAGCGGAAGCTGCCGGCGTTGACGCCTCGAAGCTCGAGATCGAACCCTTCGCATGGACACCGAATGAGAAGCGCTCCGTCGATGCTGCAATAACGCCCGACACACCGATTGAGGAACTTGGCATTCGCCGTTCTGCGGTGCACCGAATGCTCGAAATCAACATCTACCGTCTGGAGGACTTGGCGCTGGCCAGCGAAGACGAACTGATGAGGATGAAGGATGTCGGGCGAACCACAGTCGAGCAGCTGCGTGAGATGCTGGGCAAACATGGCCTCGCTTTCAAGGAAAGCGATCAACCTTGGCGTCGGGACCTGGACCGCGCAGCGGTGGCCTTTCGCACGCGAGCCGCCGAGCGCAAGTTGAGCGACCAGTCCCCAATCAGCGAGCTCGGGCTGCGGCCGGCCACAGTCAATCGCTGCCTCGCACGTGGAATCGACAGTGTCGGTGCCCTTCGGTCGCACACATTGAGAGATCTGTACGTGAAGTTCGGCAAGGCCTCGATCCGAGAGCTTGTGCAAACGCTCAGGTGCGTGGGGATGACGCTTCACTCAGCGCCTGGTGATTTGGCGCAGTGGGAATACGGCGTCCTGAACCTCAACGAACTCAAACGGCCGGGCGACGACGCTGCGGTCGAGGAACTGGCACCTTGGCTTGGCTGGTCTGTCACCAAGGCCTTGGGGAAGTCAGGGGCCACCACGGTGGCGGCTGCGCGCGAGGTTGCGATCGAAGCAAGGGAGGGCAAGTGCAGGCGCCACGGACTGGGTGCTCATGGCCAGACTCGTTTGATGGAGTACTTCGCGCTGCCGAAACCACCTATCCATAGGTCTGAGCGGGATCGCCGGCCTTCTCCATTCCCCACGCCATTCCCCGAGGACCACGCCGGCGAGTGAGTCCTTCAATGCGAAAGTGCGGATGACTCACGCCGTCTCGCTATGCGGTCAGGAATCCCAGGGATTGATCAAGCCAACGCCCGTGTTCACAAAGTCTGGCACGTTGCGCGTAACCACTGAAAATCCGTGCTCGATGGCTGTGGCCGCGATCATTGCATCGCGCTCTGAACAAGGGTTGGGCACATGTAACGAAGCGCACACGGGCGCCGTGTTCTCCGTAAACGGGAGGATCCGGCCAGCGAAAGCCACACGCACCCCAGCGAGCCAAGCGCGCAGCGCACTGCCCTGTGGCGGGGTGCGACGCTCCAGTGCGCGGATGCCAATCTCCAGCTCAAGAATGGAGATGGCGGACAGGAAAAGCCTGCTGCTGGACTGCCCTGCAGCCCATGCCCGCACCTGCGCAGACTGGTTGAGTTTCCCGTGGCGCAGCTCGGAGATGACGTTGGTATCCAGGACGAACATTGCGCCTTTCAGTCCAGCGCCGCGACGGAGAGCTTGAGATCGAACCGCGGCGGATCAAAGTCGATTCCCTCACCACCCGGTATACCGTCCATGACGTCGAGCAGCGACAACTCGCTTTGACCGGCAATGCGGTAGTAGTCCTCGATCTTGAGCAACGCAAATGCAGGACGCCCACGGTCTGTGATGAAGACGGGGCCGTCGCCGGTTGCGCGCTTGGCCGCTGAGACATCGCGTGTGAAGTCTCGGCTGGAAAACGTATTGATGCTCACGATGATCTCCTGAACCAGGACAATGTTTGTATGTTACGACATTTTGACTTGTTTGTCGTAGCCGTCCCGATTCCGCGTACATCAGAGAGTCAATCCAAAGGGGGGCCTGCGTTGCACGGCCGCTAGGACTCTACAACCCGGACAAAGCCTCAGGCGACAGTTTCGTACGGACTTCTGCCGAGGTCGATAGCGTAGACCGCCACCGGTGCTGAACCGAAGAACGCGTGCTCGATGGTCACCTTGCGCATGCCGCGCCAAGGCAGCACGATGCGCTTGTCGCGGTCCAGGCGGCCGGGATAGCCCCAGTTGACATCCTCTCGGCCCTAAAGGACCGGGATTCCTCCTGCGAGACGCTCATGTCCGAGCGCGAGAATGTTCCTGGCGGCGTTGACGTCTCGGTCGTGGACCGCTCCGCAAGCATCGCAGGTCCACTCTCTTATTCCAAGGCCTGCTCTACCTTTCGGACTGCTGTGGGGCCGCGCCCCGCAACACGAACAAGTCTGGGTTGTATAGGCCTCCGGGACCTCTACAAAGACGATACCGGCCTCACGGCTCTTGTATTCCAACATCGTCTTGAGCATTGACCAGCCCGCGTCCAGCGTGGACTTGGCCATCTTCGTCTTCACCAACTTCGCGCTGGAGACATCACCGACAAAGATTGCCGCATTGTTAGCAACGATCTGCGTGCTGAACTTGTGCAGCATGTCTTTGCGCTGATTCGCGATCTTTGAATGGATGGACTTCACCCTTCTCTTCTTCCTGGCGCGCTGGGCAATGCCCAGCCTGGTCTCCAGGGCTCGGTAGAAGCGGCCCTCGATTTTGCGGCCATCAGATGCAGTGGCGCATGTCTTCAGGCCCAGGTCGATCCCGACCGAGCTGGTCACAGGCAGCCGCGGACCCACCAGCTCGGCGACCTTGATCTGCACATTCAAATACCAGCGGCCGCGTGAGTCCTCGGCAAATGATCCGGCGCGCAGCTCGTAGCGGGCGAGCCCATAGCTGTCCCACAGCCCGAGCTTCTCGCCCGCGAAGTGGATCTGCCCTCCCTTGTAGCGCACCGCGCGGGACTTGAAGGGGATCCAGCCCAGCGAATACTTCGAGGACTTCGGGTTAGACACGCGCCAGTTGAGTCGGGCGCGCTTGAACTGGCGGCGCCTTGTGGCGTACTCCTCACACACCTGCTGGGTTGTGGCGCTGCCTACCTTGACGCCGTCGCATTTGGAGAAGCCATCGGTGAGCTTCTGGAGATCGAAGCCGCTGAGGAACTTGCCCTTCTCGCGTACCGAGCGTGCGCTGGTCTCGTTGCAGTAGTTCCAGACCATGTTCACATCACGCGCCATGGCGCGAAGCACGCTGGCGTGCTTGTCCTTGATGCGCAGCTTGAGGGTCTTGACTGTGTCCACCTGGTCAGAGAGTCTGTATGGCCGCTTTCAGGGCGCCCAAAGCCCCGGAGCCGAACTGGTAGGCGCCCCAGGCCACAGCACTGAGCACCGCGGCATACGCGGCCGCCTCGCTGATCCTGGCCACAGCACCGATCGGGCGCAGCTGGGTGGGGTCTTTTGGGTTGAGTACCGAGCGCGGGGCACCGGTGTAGACCGGCTCCTGTGGGCCCTGCGCGCCAGCGTAGACCCCGAGGTGGTTGGAGCCGGTGTCCAGCGGGCCGCTGTCAGTGGTGGTGGACAGCATGCGGATCTCGCCTTCGAGCAACTGGATGGCGCGGGGCTCCTTCAGGCTCAGCAAGGCCTGGCGGAAAAGGTCCAGTCGATCTTCGGGTGTGAAGTGCCGCACCGTGAAAAGCCACTCGCGCAAACCGGCGTACTCGGTGTCGCTGCCGTCCACTTCGGGCAGGGGAAGCGGGTTGTTTACGGCGTCATCGACCACCTTCCAGACTTTGGCGTTGTCGTTGGCGAGGCGCCGCAGTTCATCGGTGTCCATCATGGGTGTCTCGTACTGATTGTTCACGGTGATCGGTCTTTTCACGTTTTGAATGGTGGATTTGCTTGGGGCTTCACAGCACCGCCATGACGGCACGCTCGAAGTCCTCAAGGGTCACGATGACCTTGGCCTCACGGCGCGAAATGGCGCGGTTGAGCGCGGCCTGTGCCACGGCTTCGGCGTTGGCGATGCTCTCGTCACCCACGATGGCGGAGAAGTCCACGTTGTGCAGCGAGGCATCGAGCGTGACTTTCTTGCGCTCGAACCAGCTCCGGAAGTGGGCATTGAGGCCGGCGGCACCGGGCTTCTCGAAGACCACCTTCTCGGTGAAGCGGCCACCGCGCAGCAGAGCGGCGTCGATCTGGTCGGGGTGGTTGGTCGCGGCCACCCACACCACGTCGCGCACCCGGTCACTCACACCGTCCATGAGCGTGAGCAGCTTGTTGGTTGCGTCGGTGCTCATGGAGTTGCTGCGGTCCTTCATGAGTTCGTCGGCCTCATCGATGAAGATGATGCAGGGGCGCATCTCCATGGCCTGGGCGTAGAGCTTCTCCAGCGCCTTGGTGTCGCGCGCCATGTCTGAGCCGGTGGTGGGCAGGAAGGCCCAATCGATCTCTTTGGCGATGGCTTTGGCAGCAGCGGTCTTGCCGGTGCCTGGAGCGCCGTAGAACAGCACGCCGGTGGGCATGGTGCCGCCGTGGCTCTCGGTGTGCACCGGGTCGGCCATGCGGCCGATGAGCATGTCGATCATTTCGCGGGTGTTGGGGGAGAACACCAGCTCGCTCAGCGGCTTGACGTTTTCCAGCTTCACGCCCTTGCGGCCCTGGATCGAGCGCAGCGCACCCATGAACTCATCGAACCCCAGCGTGCGCAGTTCGTTGCGCTTGAGGTACGAGGGCAGTTCCTCGGTGACGGCGAGGATGCGCTTGGCGGAGAAGCCGTTCCAGCGCTGAGCCACCATCTCGACCACATCGGGCGCGGCCTTGATGTGGGGCACGTTCATCTGCAGGCCCTTCTTGAGCAGGCCCACGCGCGCTTCGAGGTCGGGGGTGGTGATCTCGATCTTGAAATCGAAGCGGCCTTCGCGCACGCCGGCACTGTCCAGGCGATCCATGTAGTTGGTGGCGGCCACAAGGATCACTTTGGACTTGCGCAGGTCGACCATCAGCGTGAGCAGTGCATTGACCACGCCGTTGTTCTGAGTCTCGGCGACACCAGATCCAGCGTTGGAGCGCTCGGACATGAGGGAGTCGATTTCGTCAATGAAGAACACACAGGGCGCATTGCGCTTGGCCGTTTCAAAGGCAGCGGAGACCCGCTGGGCCTTCTCGCCCACCCACTTGCTCTCCACATCGGCCAGCGTCATGGTCACCAGAGGCAAGCGGAACTCACCGGCGAGGGCTTCGGCAAACGCGGTCTTGCCGTTACCTGGACCGCCGTGCAACAGGATGCCGTTGCGCGCCTGCTTCTTCGATGCGCCGGCCTTCACGATTTCATTGGCTGCATCCTTGATGCGGTCCTTGATCTCCGCATAGCCGTAGATGTCCTTGAATGAGGTGGTGGGCCGAGACACATTGCCGACATCGGCCTGCTCTTCCTGACCTTGCACCGGTGCCGGGGCCGCTTGTTGTTGGTAGCGTGGCTTGAGGTAGCCCCAGCGGGTGGCGATGAACGCCACGGCGGCAACGGCTGCGTAGGCATAGATCACAAAGCGCTCGCCTTCTGCCTTCGGGGGCGTGCCCAGCCACCAGTAGAGGTTCTGAAAAGCGCAGAGGAAGATCACGGGCTTTGAGAGCAGTCGTGCGACCGTTGAGCTGCGATAGCGCTGCCCGCGGCTCGCATAAAACTGGATCGCCTCCAGGACCAGGGCGCCCACGATCAACGCGACCAACAGCGCCATCACGCTCTGGCCATTGGTGTGGTCGAGGTTGTCCGGGATCAGCTTGGTCGAGAGGTAGTCAGACTTGTTGGTACCGAGTGCACCAACAAGCATTACCACGACAAAAGAGAAGCCAATCAACAAGTAGAGCGCGATTCGTTTCGCAAACTCAAGGGATGTATTGACGATATGTTTCAAGGGGTCCTCATCGGTCTGTTTTCGCGCCTGCCAATGACGCTGTGTCTTTGTGGTTTTTCATCTGCTTCAAATTATCACGGCGCGCCTTGGCGTCAAGAGATGGAGTCGCATAAAAGTAACTTTTCTGCTGAAGCTTCATACTCGCTTCAAAGATGGATGCAGTTACTCAAAATGACTGCTTGAGTAGTTGCTTTGACTGACGAACAAAAGGAGGCTCTAGGCCTCCTTTTGTTTTCGATCGAGCGCAAGCCCTCCGATGACACACCGCCCTTGGTGGATGCATCAAGGGGTAGAGCCGCCCTTTTTGAACTTGCTCATGCCGGCGCCGAGCCCTCGACCAGCAGCCGAGGCCGATGAGGTGATGGGTCCGGGCTTGCCTGGCTTTGGCGGTGGGGTTGGGTCCGGGCCCAGCGCCTTGCCAGCGAAGCGTCCGCTGGTGCCGCCGTTGAAGCCCTTGAGGCCCGAGAAGCCACCGCCTCCGGCCGAGCCTGACACCAGCCCCGTTGCAATGCTCGGGGTCTGCATGAGGATGAGCATGGCCAGCAGGCACAGCAGCACCACCAGCGCCTGGACCAGCAAGTCGGACGTGGCCCAGTCGCCGTATCCCATGGACGCGTCGCCTCGCAGCGTTGCGCGCATGGTGGCCGCCCCAGTCAGGATGGCGGCAGCGATCTTCACCATGAAGGCAAAGACCACTTTCATCATCGCCGCGCCCACGGTGAACTTCACCCAGGAGTCAAAGATCCAGGTGGTCGGCTTGAACATGATGAAGGGGACCATCACAGGGGCCATCGCCATGGCCAGCGCGATCGAGATGTGCGCCATGATGACGGTTGCCATGGACACAATCAGGCCGATCACCAGCAGGAAGATTGCGAGCAGCTGTGTCATCGCGTTGATGATGGACACGCCCACCCATTGCAGGTGCTCCACCAGCCCACTGGGCTCACGCGTGTTGTCGCTGAGCATGCTGAAAATCGATTCCATCATCGGATCTGCGATGGCGCGCATGCTGGGCCCCATGCCGGACATGGGCATGCCGCTGATGGCCGTTCCGATGGATGACACGAAGCCCTCGATCATGGCCGGCGCGGATCTGTTGAGGAACAGATAGACGAAGCCGAAGGAGACGAAGATGGGCACCCACTCAGCGATCATGTCCCCGAAGCCCTTGGCTGTGGCCAAGGACTTGACCGCGCTCCAAGACATGAGGGCGACGAGGAAGAAGCCGGAGATCAGCGTGCCGTAGCCCTGCAGGGTGGCACTGTTCTTGAGCTTGTCGATCTCACTGTCCACCGCGTTGACGGCCAGGTTGACGATGTCGCTGGAGGTCATCGGCATCTGACCGATCGTCCCGCTGGTGGGCGGTGTGGGCACCTCCAAGGCATCCAGACCGGGTGGCGAGCCTTGGCTGAACGAGTAGGTCGAGGCGATGGCCACGAGCAAGCCCACCATCACCACCAGCAGTCGGCGGCGGGTTTTGTTTTCGGAGAAGCTCTTCCTCTGCGCCACGCACCACAGAACCAGCCATTCGGCCAGGGCGCCCATGGTGTGGGCGAAGAAGTTGGAGCGCATGGTGGCGGCGGTGGGGGAGTTCACGTGGCGCGCCTTACTTGCCGATGGTTTCGCCGAACTTGAGCTGGCGCTCGCGGCGTGCCTGGTTGGCCGCACGTGTGTAGGCCTTGACCTTGTCATCGTAGGCCTTCTGCGCGGCTTCCTGCTGCATCTTCATGGGGTCTTCGGAGTTCCCGATGGCGATGGTCTCGGTGAGTTTGGCGTTCTGGGTGACCAAGCGGTTCATCTGCTTGTTGAGCACTTGAAGTGCACCGGTGACACCACTGGCCTCATCGATGCGCGGCTCGATTTCGCGAGCGAACTCGTAGTCCTTTTCCACCGCTTCGAACACCTCTTGCTCGTACTCCAGTCGCTGGATGGCGCGTGCGTTCTTCTGCTCCACAAGTGCCTTCTCCTGCTTCACGTATTCTTCCCACGGCAGCCCCGCAAGCTGTGCCTCTGTCATCCGCTTCTTCATGACTTCGACCTGCTTGGAAACGGAACCTTGTGCCTGGTTGAGTCGATTCCGATAGGCGCTCACGGAGTTGAAGCGCTTGAGAATTTCATCGGCGTTGCGCGGGACGTTGGTGAGTTTTTCCAGTTGCTTGAGCTCGTTGTAGTACTGCTTCAACTGGGTCTCGTACTGCAACATCGTGTTGGAGACGATGCGCGCCTGCTCGCCCGAGGCCACCGCCAGTTCGATGTTGTTAGCAATCTGGGTCCATTCGGAAGAACCACCGGTCACGGGTCCGCCGGCGTGGCCGACCAGCGTCGTGCCCAGCACCAAGGAGGCGATCAGGGCTTTGGCAAACGAGAAGGGCTTGATGAAGGTCGAATTCGTCATCTGGGCGGTCATGGAACTCTCCGGGAGGTTGTGTGGCATGCGTGCGGTCAAACGTCGCGTGCGCACCGGCACGCGGCCATCCTTGTGCGCGTGTGTAGATTGTTCGGCGGCGGGTAGGCGGATCACCTTGGGGCTTTGCACCCAAAACCATGCGTTGGCGCGGTCTGGGGTGTGTTTCGCAATCTGAACGCCCTCCCGCTTCGGAGCCCCGGCACGAGACTCGCCCTGAAATCTCGCCTGCAGGCAGACATCTCGGATGGTCCCGGCTCCTTGCCGCGGCTGGCAACGAGCGGCATTGATCGGTGCTCCCCAGCCCCTTACCAGCGAAAAAAAACCACCAGTCCCTTGGGGGGCCGGTGGTTTTCGGGTTTGAGCTGCGCCCCGGGGGCGTGCTCGTTGCTGTGCTCTCGCGTCCCTGCTGGGATGCTCAGGCGTTGGCGAACTCCGTTTCGATGCGAAACAGGTTCTTGGTGCCTTCACCGCCGCTTGGCAGTGAAATGGGCACCTGGCCCATCGGGGTGATCGAGATGCGCTGGCCGTCCTGGCATTCCAGACGTTCCATCTCACGCTCGATCTCCGTCCCACGGAAGGACATTTCGGCACCGTTGTCCAGCTGCAGCACGACCTGGAACACCTCGTAGGGGTTTCCTTTGCGTGGAGCAACCTTGGTCATGCCGCTGCGAGCGATGCGACCGACGTAGGTGATTCCTTTCATGGCCTGGGCCTGGAACACGTTGGCTGAGCTTGCGATGGTGGTCGCAGCCTGCTTCTGGCGTTCCTCACGGCGTTGCGTGACCGCTTGCTCGACCTGTTTGGGCAGGACGGGGGCGTTCACTTGATCGCGTGCCATGGTCTTTTGCAGCGTGGCCAGAGCTTGCGCCTGGGCCTGCGCCTTGGCGCTTGCCTGGGCGGTTGCCAAGGCGAGTGCTTCAGATGCTGCTGCTTCTCGTGCTGCGGCTTGCTCATCGTCCTCTTCCCACGGTGCCCATTGCGGGGCAGCCTGGTCAGCGTTGCTGGGGCGACCACGGCGCATGGCTGTGGTGCGCGCCTCGGCGCCGATCCGGTTGATGAGTGCCTCAGCGAGCTCCACCGACTCGTCCTTGATGCTCGAGGTGCCTTCCACAGGGTTGTAGAGGGCGTCGGGCAGGCTGAAACGGCGGCCTTTCATGATGGCGCGCAGGCGTGGCTCATTGATGATGAGGTCACGCTTGACGATGCACCTGTCCGTGTAGCCGCGCAGGTGGATGACACCTACGGCAGGCTGCAAGGGCAGACCGCACGTCCAGTCCGCTGCTTCGAAATCAGCGGTCTGGACGTATCCAGTCGCATCTTCTTCGGCGGCTTCGTGTGCCTGGAAAGTCTCAGCCTGAACTGAGACATCGCCACTCTCTTCGGATGCCATCTCGCCAGTCGTCATTTCCTGCGAGGCCACTGCTGCAACGGGTGCAACACGGGCTTTGCCGATTCTGAAAACAAGCTTGACGGCTTTGATGGCCACCGCAATCAACACCCTGTAGGTGAAGATGACGGCAACCGTTGTCCACTTGACGGTGAACTCGATCAACACAGCCGTAAGGGTGGTTGATCCTGACGGTGTAGCGGGCTTTTGAGCGGCGCCGGTGTTCGTCTTGTTGCTTTGCATTTGCTGACTCCTGAAAGATGTGCAAAAAGCCCGCACCCATGCGCTCTGGACCTGGGGAGGTCTGGAGGCGAGGCGGATGTTGTGAACAGGGAAAGCAGTACCCGCGCCCACTGGGAGCTTGGTGTCCCTGCGGGTGGTGGTGGTGAACTGCTGACAGCGCCGCAGCGTTAAAGCTGTGACTGTTGGGTGAGGTCTGAAGGTTGAAGAAAACCTTCAGACGACAGCAGCCCCAAAGGGCAAGCGTGTTGCCTGAAGGGGTGAGGTTTGAATGCAGTCACGCGAAGTGAGAGCACACGTTTGGTGTGCACGGGGCACACAACTGCCGGTGTTACGCAGCAGCCTTTTCCGACATCGTCGAGAAAGACCGGATCACCCATGGCGCGTTTGCTGGCTCAGATGCGCGCGTGGATGCTCGGGTATTGCCCGTCGTGGGCAGGATTGTCGATGCACTCGCGAGTGCGCGTCAAACGAAACAGGCCTGCGCGGGGTTTGAATCCGCGTAGGCCTGCTGTTGAGTGGGATCAGATCGGCTTGCCTGGGAACGGCATGGAGCCGCGCCAGTGGCGTTCTTCTGGTTTGTCCGTGCGACCGATCCACCACTGCTCTTCATCAACCTGTCGCTTGAGCGTTTCGGTCTGGTCGGGGTAGCTGTGTTTCTGGCGCTCGGCCTGCACGCTGTAGGAGCAGGCAATGATGGTCTCGAAGAATTCGTCGAAGGACTTGCCAGTGTTGATCTTGCGTCCTGCGAGTGCCTTTTCATCTGCGCTCAGGTTGCGGCACTTCAGGTCCTCCACCTTGAAGCTGGTGTACTGCCATTGGTGACCGTCACGCTTGGTGCGCCATGCCTGCATGTGCTGTGCGGAGGGAACCATCTTGGGCGTGGGCTCAGCAACCGAGGCCACCTGGTCGCAGCCGGCGAGCAGAGCGACCATCGACAGGGCCAGCGAGGCGAACAGCATGCGGGTTGAACGTGGGTGAGATGTGGTGGTGTTTTTCATGGGAGATGCGTCAATATGAGAGTGGTGGTGTGAAGGGTTCGAAGTCGTGCAAGGTCAGCGTCCGCAGTTGCTGGTGTCCAAAGCCCACTTGAAGCCATCGTGTTTCATCTGCGCGGTCCATCGCACGATCCTGCCGTCGCCGAACCTGCTCACGCAGCTGGCGTTCGTGCAGGTGGTCTCGCAGGTGTATTGCTCGGTGGTCCGCGACGTGGTGCGCGCGGTCTTAACCGGTGCGCTCGACTTCACGCGCAACCTGGCGGCGCGGTTCTTCTCGGCTTGTGCTGCCAGTGCTTTCATGGCGTTTGGGGTGGGTAGGGACTCGTCGTTGCTGACTTGCTGAGTCACCTTGCAGTCATCGGGCTTGCCGGGCAATTCCGCGCAGCCTTTCATGGCCCCAGCGGCTGCAGCTTCGCGGCCGGTGGCAACGGAGATGTAGCTGAGCTTTGCTCGCTCGGACGCTGCAATGGCCACGTGCCCTTTGTGAGCGTCATTGCCCACGATGGCGCAGGTGTTGGGCGCGGACGATTTGCCCTTGCAGTCGGCCATGGCCTGCTTCTGGGCTTCCTCGGGATCCGTGATGTTGTAGCGCACCCACGAGCCCCCGTCGCTGTTGGCCACGGCGAGCCAGACGGCGCCCTCGTCCCAGGCAGCGGTGCGGAGTTCACACCCCTTGTAGTTCTTGCGGCAACCGACCTTGGCGAGGTTGTTGGCTTCGCTGGGGTTTCGTGCGTAAGCTGCGTGATAGCCATCCTTGCCGACATAGACGACAAACGCCCCGCCGTTGGCGGCTTCGATCAGGACATAGCAGGGCAGGCCCATTTTCTCGCAGCCCTTCACTGCCGCTTGCTCGGCCTCGCTCGCGCTGCCATAGCCGGTCGAGGTGTGCGTCCCAGAGTCTGCGTTTGCGGCCACCGCACCCCAGGCCATGCACAGGGCGGGCACCATCAGGAGTGCACCCATCACGGCGCGCTTGAGGATCAGTTGAAGGTTCATGTGTTCACAAAAAGTTGGTTTATGGAGATGCCATCTGATGGCTTCGAGAAATCGGTTTTCCTGCACTCAGGCTACAGAAGGTCTTCGACTTTTCAAGGGGGTATTCGCATCAAAGGTCCGGCTCGCGGTGGGCCATGGTGTTCACGCAGTTATCGTTCAGGGTGACGTTGCGAACTACGGAAGGTTTGCGCCTTGCCTGCCGGGATGGCGCCGCCGCATTCAGGATCTGGCGCTGGTGCATGGGGCGAAACATGGCCCACGTGTAGTGAGTCTTGCCTGCGGTGAGTTGGACTTCATACACGCCCTCGCCCGTGACTTCCGCGCGGGTGGATGGGAGCAACAGTGGAGCCTTCGCAGCGTTGGATTGCGTTCGCCGTTTTGAGTTGGGCGTTTGCTTCTCTATCGGCAGAAATTCGCCGAGGCTTTCAGGCCAGCAGATTGAGCTGAGTGCCCACACTGCCACTGGTGGCCAACGGCAGGTTGCCGGTGACGCTCTGCAGCAACGAAAGCGTGCCCGCGCCCTGCATGTCCATGGCCTTTTTCATGACGGCCACTTGCACTTCTTGAGTGGTGTTGGCCTGTTTGGCTGCCTCGACGGCACCAACCATTGCTGCGGGAGAAACGTCCACTTTTGGTCCTGGTGAATGGAGATCCCTCTCTATCGGTTGAATGAGGGAGATCTTGATCCCACTGGCAGCCCCGGGTGGCCCCGACGAATGAAACTTGCTCACCTTGCGCCTCGCACAGCACTGCTCACGGCATGCCCGGGGCCTTCTTCTTCCGAGGGGGCTTTTCAGGAAAACGCGTGGCCTGCGTGCCGTGGGTCCAAGCCTGCATGGCCTGATCCCACTGCTTCAGGAATGGATGCATGTCCTCGCTGGCCAGCTTATCAACCGCCTGGCGTTGCTCCTGCGTCAATTCCCCGAGCGGAAGCGGCATCATCTGGACCAACAGGTCACCGCGCACTCCCTTGCCCTCTGGCGTTGGCCATCCTTCACCTTTCACATACACCTCATGAGCCATGGACGGGAATCGCACCACCCGGGATCCGTCTAGAAGCGGCACAACCACCTCGCCCCCGGCGATCCACCGCCAAATTGACACCAGAGCGTTCACTTCCAGCACGCCATCTTCGTTGAGGTGGAGGTAATCGTGGGGCAGCACTTCGATGGAGCAATGGAGCTCGCCTTGCAGGTCGGGGCTGCTGGACTTGCCGCCCATTCCGAATTGAACGAGAACGTCTCCTGTGCGTGCCCCGGGCGGGGTTTTGATAACTGTGTTCCATTTGCGCATGGCGCCGAGGCCGTTGCCCTCACATGCTTTGCAACTCTCAAAGATCTGCCCGTGGCCTCGACAGGTTGGACACTCGACATTGGCTGAGCTCCACCTTTGGCTGTAGGAGCGGTCGGCTCGGATGGCGCCGGCTCCCCGACATGCTGTGCACTGGCGGCCATGGCGACTGGAGCGGCCGTCCCCCCCGCAGGTAGTGCAAAGGTCCTGTACCTCACCCTCCAGTTCTCGCACCGTGCCAAAGGCGGCCTCAAACAACGTCAGTTTGAGCTTGCGTTTGATGTTGCGCCCGCGTTTGCCGGGCACAGTGCCGCCGTAGAACTGCTGCCCTTGCCAGAATGGGTCTTGACGTTCTTGGTGAGCAGAGCGCCAGGGGCTGGAACTGCCTGAAAAGTCGAATGGGTTGCTCGAGGCGCCAACGCTGTTTAGATGCACCGTTGCAAAGGCGGCTACGACCTTGATGTCGTCAAACTCGCGGTCTGCGCTGCCAACGCAATCCTGGAACAACTTGAGCACACACTCCCAGGCGAGGTTGATGCGAACCATGCGGGTGGCGGCACTGGTCGAGGCATTCTTGTCGGGGTGCCAGACCATAGCCAGGCGCCTGTACTGGTGCCTGACATCGCCCAAGGTCGCCTCCTCGGTGAGTTCGAGTGCAGTTAGCGCCTCTCGGATGGACATCTGCGGCTTGTTCACCTGCACCTCACGGGCGTGTTGAGGATCGCAGGATACAACGCGAAAACAGCCTACGGCCCGCCACCTTTTTTCAACCCCTGCGCGCTTGCTTTCCTGATGCGATGCCGGGAGTAGTGCGATCTTGCAGCTCGGCCCGTGGTGCGTTGTCTGTGACGCTCGTGGGCGAAGGTGGCGCAGTGATGCTTTCTATTGCCTCTTGCAGATCCTTCCGCACGCCGGGCGTGTTAAAGATCACCAGCATTTCCTGCAAGGTTTCCCATTCTTTTTGAGAGACGACAACTGCGCTGCCTTGCTTGGCCCTGAGGAAGATGGGGTTGGCCGATTCGTTGGCCTTCTCGACCAGCGAAAACAGGTCCACCTGTTGAGGGGTGACTTTGAGAACGTTCATGGTGGTGTTTCTGATGAGCTTTCACCATCCTACGCCCCGAGTTTGCTTTGTTGGGGGCTTTTCAATAGGGTTGTTTGGAACTGCACCGGCCCGCCTCACCCTGCGCGGCCGGCCCTTTTCGTGGCGGTTCTCTTCTTTGGTTTGATTTCGCCAAAACGGCTCTCGGTTGAGCCCAATGTCCAGTCGCGCATGTCATCGTCCCATTTCGTGATGTGGGAGTTTTCCTGCTCCCTGGCCATCTGCTCGATGATCTTGCGATGCTCGGGGCTCACCTCGTTGGGCTTGAGGGGATCGAGCTGAACGATCAGATCACCGCGCTTGCTTGGATCTCTGCGAGTGGGCATGCCTTCACCTGCAACAGCGATGTGTTGTGCGTGGGCAGGGAAGGAAACGAGGCGAGAACCATTGAGAAGCGGGACCACGACATCGCCCCCAATCAGCCAGGTCCAATATGAAACTGGAACAATGACCCACAGGCTGTCATCGCCCAGTGCGTCGGCCGGGTCGGTGATGCTGAACAGCGGGTGATCGAGGATCTCGATGGAGAGGACAAGGTCGCCGTGGAGGTATTTGCTGCTGGATTGGCCGCCCTTGCCCTGCATCCGAACGACCCCCTGGTGGTGAGCACCCGGGGGGATGGTGACTTGCTCAGACCACTGGCGTATGTGCCCATGGCCGGAGCCCTCACACGCTGGGCATTTGTTTTCCTGGTAGCCGCTTCCCGCGCACGCGCTACAGCGTTGCGACATGGACCCGTACCTGTGTCTGGGGTTCGTGAAAATCCTGCCTTGCCCCCTGCATGGTTCGCAGAACTGGTGTGGCCCTTTGCGCCCCGAGCCACCGCAGCGTGAGCAGTTGTCGGTGACTTCCCCCTCCACCGTTCTCTTGCAGCCAAACACCGCCTCGAAAAGTGTGATTTTGATTTTGCGGGTGATCGTTCGCCCCCGCTTTGCGTACACCGGTTCGGTGTTGTTTCGCCTGGATCCACCAAAGGGTTGGTCATCGGTGAAGTGGTCTTCGTAGCCGCGCTGGCCAAACCCATCGAAACCACCGAACCCGCCTTCGGCGAATCCTTGCCCGCTGTCGTGTGTGGAGTACCCGGTATACGGCGTGCTGAAAAACAGGCACAGCACCTCGTAGGCCAGATTGATGCGCACCATGCGCGCGCCGGCCCCGGGGGTTTTGTTCTTGTCGGGGTGCCAGAGCTTGGCCAGACGCCGGTACTGGGTCTTGACCTCGGCGAGAGGCAAGCCTTCCGTGAGTTCGAGCTCACGATAAGCCTCTCGGTGGGACATCTGGGGCTTGTTCAAAGGCGGCTCAGAGGGATGTTTAGGACAGGAGGATACAACGCGTGAGCACCCATCTGGCCAGCCCCATCGTGGGCCGCCCCGTTCTCGCGGTTCACGCTTTTGCGGCGGCCTGGGGCTTCGGGAAACGCCACCATCTGCCCTTCTGTGCGTCGTTGCGCGAACGTCGCGGTGGCAGCGCGGTCCTCATTCCACTGGCCACCGATGCACGTCCACCCCAGCGAGAGCAGGATCTCGCTGGGGTGAGTGTCTTTGGTGTTGGTGGTGTTCTGCAGCAGCCACTGGATGGCATGAGGGCTGCAGGCGCTCGTCCACGCCTTTTGCGCAGCTTGCATGCGCTCAGAGCCCGACTCTGTTTCCAACATCCCAGTAATGGAGGTGTCTTGCTGCGCCATCGCGTTGCGCAAGTCCTGCCTGAGACTGACAAAAAGGACGGCCCTACGATGTGGGGCTCGTATCTTTCGTCTTCTGCTGCTGTTTGGGTTTCTTCTTGGGTTCGGGCGGGAGGTAGCGTGATTCTGCGGAGCCCTGCGCCCACTTCTCTATCTCCCTGTCCCAACTGGTCAGGTCTTTGTTGCGTTCGTCGCGTGCCATCTGTTCGAGGAACTTGCGCTGCGCGACCGTCAGGCGAAAGTCCTGAGGTACCAGATTGACGATCAGGTCTCCCCGTTCGTGGGAGCCCAGCTCCTTGGGCCAACCCTGTCCCGCGATCCTGATCTCGTGGTCCATGGACGAGAAGTCGACAAGCCTTGCCCCGTCGAGCAGTGGGACCATGAGCTTGCCGCCTACCAGCCATGTCCATTGCGAGATGGGTACGTAGGCATCCAGGCGGCCGCTCCTGGTCAGGCGGAACATTTCATTCTTTTTGATCCTCACGCAGAGGACGAGATCCCCATGCAGGCCAGCAATCCCGGTAGAGACACCGAACCCGGGAATGCGCGTGCGACCGTCTTTGAGGCCCACCGGGAGCTTGACTGCCGTAGACCAGTAGCGGCTGGCGCGACGCCCCGTACCTCCACAAATCCGGCAACTCATATTGGCTCCAGCACCCATGCATTCACCACAGGGGTCTTCTATCGTTCCTTCAAGGTCAATCTCGCAACCGAACGCTGCCTCGAACATCGTCATCTCCACGCTGATTTCAATGTCCCAGTTGCGCTGTGCGACCACCAACGCGCGCAATGTCCCCAGGTGAGGCGTGTCCGGTGTGTTCATTTCGGCCTTTGTTTTTTATCAATCGTTCAAGGGTGAGGTGTTCAATCCAGCGCCCTGCAAAAGAGGCCTTGCCGGTGATGGGTGAGCGCTGCGTTCACACACCTACCGGCGCTGACATGTCGCACAGGCGCTGAAACTTGTGCATGACGCGTTGCATGCGCGTGTCCTCAAAAGAGCGGGCCTTGCTGCGATGAGGCCGCACCGATGTCCGGCAGTTTGTAGATACGCTGCATGCCAGCGCGAAAGTCTGATGTGCCGCCGAAGCTGGGATGGCGCACGCGCTCCACCGGCGCGCCGAACTTGGCCCCGTAGCGCGCGGCGTCGTCTCCGATCGCAATGATGCTGCGGATACCGAGCCACTTCACCAACTCCGCATTGAGCTCATCAACGAGGCGAAGCTCTCCGGCCGTGAACTTGCGGTTCGTGAACGGGGCATCCACTTCGTGGGGGTGAAACGGAAACACGTTCCAGAGCAGCGGGGGCACATCGAGGCGGTCCAGCAGGCGCCAGATCTCTGCGGCTGTGCGCTCTTTCATGACGGGCCCGGTGGTGACTTTGGCGGCCTGGGCGCCCGGGTACCGGCGCGCGACGGAACTGAGGTGCTGTTCGTCCGTGAGGGCCAGACCGGTGCGCCGCCCGCCACGGTGGCCCAGGTCGCGCCCCATCCAGATGGTGTCCACCCCCAGCGCCTGGACGGCATCGAGGTAGCTTTGAAGTGAGTTGCGCCGGCTCTCGGCGGCATGGGCCTGGTCGTGCACCCCGCACTGGTCGGCATAGGGGTTGAACACGTTGGGCAGGCGGATCGATGCCAGTGCCTGAACAAATTTCTCTGCGTTCATTTGATGTGTCCTGTTCTGAGTTGCAGATAAGCCGCGATGTCGGGTCTCACGCGCGCACCGGCGCCGGCATGTCGCACAGACGCTGGAACTTGCGCATGACGCGCTGCATGCGTCGGTTCTTGTGGGTGGCCAGCGCTCGCAGGGGCTCCCAGCGCGCGTTGTGCACTTCCTCAAGCTGCGGGGTGAGCGCGCTGGTGGACTCGGCCATGGCCAGGAACAGGAAGTCGTGGTGCAGGTGTGCCTTCTCAGCCTTGGCAGGGTTGTCCGGGATGCTGTGGGTGTCGATGTCGAACACCGGTGGGTTGCTGTCGCCGTCGAGCCCCTGCTGCAGGTCCGGCAACGCGTGAAAGTTGCTTTGCCACGGTTGGTTGAGTGGGACACCCTTGATCTGGGTCACACCGGTTTCCTCGCGGACCTCGCGCGCCGCGGCTGCCCACAGGCTGGCATCGCGCTCGAAGTGGCCACCAGGCACCAGCCACAGGCCGCTGGCTTTGTGGTGCACGAGAAGTGCGTGCAGTTCGCCATGGGCATCGGGTGCGAGCACCAGCGCGCTGGCGGTGAGGTGGCCGAACATGTTGGCGCGGCTGAAGAGGTCGCGCGCGCCGGGCTTTGCACTTCGTCTGAGCTGGCGACCCAGCGCTGCCAGGGAGGTGTTGTAGCCGTGCGGGTGCAGGTCAAAGCTGGAGAGGGGGCGCGACCAGTAGGCATCGATCTGGGCGCTGGCCTGCAGGGGCAAGGGCGGCAATGACAGCGGCAATGACAGCGGGTTGTGCGTGGGGCTCATTCGGTGACTGGCTTCATCGGGTGTGAACACAGCTTGCCATGTGGTCGCCCGAACTCAATGGGGTCAACCAACCGGAATTCATGTGTTGGCACAAAGTTGCTTTTTCTGCCGGTCTACCAGATTGAGAACACCCATCCAGAGCCGCGATCCGCAGTCAGGCCAGAGCCGGACGCCAAACCACCTGCGGGTCAGTCCCAGTCGAACTCAAACGTGTGTTCGCAAAGTCCGCCGGTTGTAAAGCCGCTTCGCACCAGCATGCAGTTCGGGATGCACGCCTTGATGGCGGCCGATGCATGGTCATCCTGAATTGGCACGATGAACATGCCTGTGAGCGCGAAGGCACCATCACCCAGGGTGTGCACACCGATCCCGGTCAAAAACATCGGGTAGGGGTAGCCCAGGGCGCGCGTGGTGTCGGCCACCTGAAAGACGCTTTTCCCTTCCTCAGGCACGACGGATGAGAAAACCACGGCTGGAAGCGGGTGGCGGATGCACAGCTGGCCTGTCTTCTGAACGGCGCTCATGCTCTGCGGGGTCTTCGCGCTCACCCGGGGTGCTTGCAGCTTCGGGATGACAAGTCCCATGGCGCTTGGCGATCGCATCGTTTCACGGTCATCCGCATAGATGACGCCTGCGATGTTCACCCCGCGCGCGTTGTACCGCCGAAGTTCCTTCACGGCATTGGCCACCAGCACGTCGATGTCACCGGCACTCAGCCTCACCGGTCCGGCTTCCTCGAGCGACCTTTCGATGAGGTGGGTTCGTCGAGCCCAGTCTGTGTCGTTCGACTCAAACCGCTCTACCGCGCCAGCCACGCCCTCTTCAGCTGCAACGTTCCAAAACAGGTAGGCGGCGAAATCTTGGAGATAGGATTCCTGCGGTGTCATCGGTTCCTCGTGCGTGTTGATCCACCGATGTTATCGGCTCAACCCCACGCTCACCACCCGAACACCCGGATGAAGCCGTCGAGCGCAGGATCCGGATCGGAACTCTTGAGCCAGCTCTTGAGCACGATCTGGCGCTGAACCAACTTGTTGAGTTTGGCTTCCAGCGCTTCGGTCCGAGCGGCCATCCCCTGCAGGCCGTCGCCCTCATCCTTCATGCGCACGGTGATCTCGATGTACTGGCCGCTGCTCAGACCCTGCCCCAGTGCGGCGCTGCCGGTGAGCCAGGCGATGTCGGCTGCGAACTCACGGAACACATTGGCCACGTTGGATTGCTCCAACACGTCGACCAGGTTGTTGAGCAGCATGCGGGACTCACGGGTCATCTTGCCGCCTGCGATCTGGAAGCGCGAGCCGTTGTAGGCACTGGAGATGGACGGACGTGCATGGCCCAGCGCCCGTGACACTGCCAATTCGGCTTGCTCCACCGCGCCCAGGCGGTCTTCATACTCCTGTTGGGTGTGGACACCTTCCACCGGTGGACGCAGGCCGGAGATCTCCTCGTACAGGTTGGCTGCAAACTCGTGACGCAGGCCGTGGCCGGTAACCCCCAGCTGAGCCTTGGTCACTCCCACCTTCCTCATCACGGTGTAGAAGCGGTCTTTGGCCTGCTGCACGGTTTGGCGCTTGCGCAGCAACACGCCGCGCGGGTGCATCTGTGCCGCGATCTTGGCCTCCTCCACCAGCTGGCGCTGCAGGGCCGCCCGCACGGGGTCGCTCGAGTAATCCACAAAGCGCACGCGCCCGCCTTTCGCTCCGTCCAGGATGAGCAAGCGCCGGGGATCGTCGGTGGCATTGGGTTGCCAGTGCAGGACTTCGTTCAAGCGCATGCCGAACAGAACCTCACACTTGAGCTGGATGCCCACGAGCGAATCCTCGGCATACACATCCTTGACGACTTGGTGCGGGTCGACGCCCTTCATGGACCAACTCTTGCTGGTGGTGGCCACCTGCGTTCTGCGCAAGCCGCCGTGGTCGATGCCCTTCTGCGCGAGCATGTCGTACAGCTTGACGGCCTTGGGCAGTGCATCCTCCTTGCCCACCAGCGTGAAGAACTTCCTCAGCGCGCTCAGCTTGGTCTGGATGGTTGCGGCCGCCTGGTCTTCATCCTTCCAGTAGGAGATGAGCGCGACGGCGTGCTTGCCGCTCAGGTCGCTCAGGTTCTGGATCGGCATCCCGATTTCCTTCAGCTGGGCGACGGCGCGCATGAGGTTGTCGCCAAAGTCACTTCTCGTTTTGTCACTGACCTGCCGTGCGCGGCCAGTCGCGGCTGGCATGCGCGTCTTCTCCATGAACTTCGCCACCTGGCGTTTGATGTCGCCGCGGTACCGGGCCACGACCTCCTTGAGCAGCGCCTCGCTCAGGCCCGCACCTGCACGCCGGCGTTGTGCGCTCAGCTTTTCGCGCTTGGCCTGCGCACTCATGCTGGCATTGACTTTCTTCGCCTCTGCCCTCTCACGAGCAAGACGGGCTTTCAGGCTCTCGCCCTCGCCCGGCCCGCCCTCAGGCGAACCATCCTGCTGTCCAGTGAAATCATCATCGCGCATGGCTTTCATTCCTTATCACGTAAAGCAACTTTTTCAAGGGCTGGTTGAGCACCTGCCCACCCGAAACCCACCTGTGGGGCTTCACCTGTGCACCCTGCAAACGAATTGCAAGCCGCTCGCACAGATCAAGCCCCATCGCCTCAATAAACCAACTTTTCGCCCGCGCCTGGTGCAACAGCGCAATGCACCCCACCTCTCGCGAACCCCTCTCTCACACGTCCCTGCTCTATCCACCCCTGTTCAGGCCCAGAGGCACGGCACACCCAAGTCAAATCTGATTTCGTCTTTAGCAACATCTCCTACCCAGCAATGATTTCTTGCGTGGATTCCCTCTTGCGAGGGCAACTCAACGCAGTGATGCGCGTTGAGAAGGGTTAACCGCACGCCAACACAGGCGCACAGGGTCGAGAGGGCGACCACCCGGGAAGTAGCTGTTCGCTACCCAATCTCTCTCACTTCACCCCCGGACTTGGTCGGAGGCGCCAGTGACAATCTATGTCCCGCATATACCCAATTACGCCGTACTGGCTCCCGACTAAAGAGTCAGGCGGTATCGCTCGTTTGCTGCCGCACCCCAAGGGGCCCGGCTCACAAAATCATGTCGTGGTACGTGAGATAACGATTCCGCTAACGCGGCCACACAAACGCCATCGCAGGGGATGACGCTTGCAGGTAGGCCTGTACAGGCCGTGGATGTTGTTGCTAGTGGGCAAGGTCAAAAAACTGACTTCACCACTTCCGTTCCGCATCAAGGGCTCGGCTGCTGGTCACACTGGACCGGGCAACGAGGCCAGTTAAGGCTCGTTGTGTTGCTACATGCACATGGCTTGCAGCAGGGGTTCCTCACGGTGGAGGTTGGATGGAGTTACCCATCCCGAAGGCGGAGGGAACTAGCCCCTCTGAGATGTCACATGGACATGCACGGAGCGAAAGATAAGCGGCCCGACCACAGGCAGCAACCCAATCCGGCCAGTTTGTTGTGAATAACTCGTTCTCAGCGGTCGCCGGTTCAGAACCCATTATTTGTTCTGTGCCCGTTTCACTACTGGTGACTTCTTCCGGAAGCCTCATTCCATAAGCCCTGATCATCACTCTGTGTGGGATCCCGGATGGGGCAAGACGGTGCCAATGCCTGTTGACAACTGAGTCGATCGGGGGCGGACTGCAGCCGGAAAGAGGGTATGGAAACGACTGTGCCCCCTTCTTGTGGGTGATCTAGATGCGCTGGTGGGCGTCGCAGGCCCATTCCAGGGGTATCCAGGTTGATCAAGGAAGCGGAGGCCTCGGCGCTGCCGATTTCCAGAGGTGGTCTTGGGCAGGTCTTGAGACGGTTTGCAGACTTATCCAAACACGATTTCGCAGAGGAAAAGCTATCACCGGGCTCTTGGGACGGTTTTGAGACGGTTTTGAGCATGTTTCCAGACTCTTCTCTTCCAAACTGGCCGGAACGGTTTGCCACCTGTGGAGGCCGCCAACAGAATCCACTGCAGCACAAGGTCGTGCAGGAAAAAACATGGAGAGTTCCTATGCAGCGAGATATGAAAGTGGTGAAAGTGGACGCACGCGCAATTGACGTCGGCTACTTCAACGTCAAGTACACCAACGGTCGCAAGGCCTACGAGGGAATGAACCAGATCTCAACGCATCTCTTCCCTTCCCTCGCGCCGCGCGTGGCCACGAATCGGCGGATGTCGGACTCCACCACTCTTCGGGCAGATGGATGCATGGTCGAGGTGGCTGGCGTGACCTACTTTGTGGGGAAGGATTCGGTTTTCCAGAGCACGGGTAAGGAGCCACGCAGTGTGCTGCCCAACTACAGCGCCAGCGACAAGTACCTTGCCTTGATGCGAGGTGCGCTGAACTACATGGCAGAGGACGCGGCCGCTGAACATGAACTGGTGATCGACCACTTGGTCCTGGGTTTGCCGCTCAACAACTTCAGCGAGTACCGCGACGCGTTGAAGGAGCGTGCCTTGGGAGAGCATTTGATCGGCCAGGCATCAGGAGGTGGTCCGTTCAAGCGGGTGACAGTCAATCACGTCACGGTGATGGTCCAACCGCAAGGAGCGCTGTTGAACTTCGGCGCTCAAAATCCGCAGTCCGGCGCGCGCAAAGGTTGGACGCTCGTCGTGGATGCCGGTGGCGGCACACTGGATTGGTTTGTCTCGCAAGGTCGTGTGCCCAACTGGGCTCGCTCCGGCGCGTATCCCAAGTCGATGCTGGCCTGCGCCTATGCCGTTGCGGATCAAATTGACCCGGATTACAAGAACCAGTTTGAAGTCATCGAGATCATTGACGAGGCGATTCGCCATCGTTCGGAGTCGTTCAAGCTCGCCGGCGACGAATACCAGATGAGCCAGTTCCAGAGTTCGATCGACGCCGTGCTCCGGGAGTCGGTCGACGCGATGCTCTCAACAATTGAAAGCACGGCCGCGGTGTCAACCGTTCTGATGACGGGTGGCGGAGCAAAGGTCTTTCAACTCTTCATTGCCAAGCACCATCCGAAGCTCGCCAAGATCATGGAGTTGGATCCAGACTCCGTTTTCTCCAACGTTCGTGGGTTTCAGATCGCCGCCGAAATCGCCCACCCCGGCAAGCGTTGATCAACAACTGATTGGAGTCGAAGATGGCAATGCAGCCCAAAGACAAGGATCTGGAGATAGAGGCAGGCGGAATCTTGATCAAGATGACTGTCCAGCCTTCGATGGGCGATGTATTCGACTATCTCAACTCTCTGCCCGCGAGAGCGCGATTCCGCGAAGCGCTGTATCTGCTTCGGGTTGGCTTTGACATCCGGTCGGGTGTTGTGCAGCACCAGGCGGCTGCCTTACCGAGGGCGGGCATGGTCTCTCACCAGTCAACAGCCAACGAAGGATTGAGCACACAAGCGGCAACGCAGTTGAGGTCGAGTGACAACGAGAACGTGACCAGGTTGTACGGCGAGGATCTCACCAGCTTCCTGGAGCCGCATTCCTGACTGCTTCGCTCAACCCCGTTCGCAGCCATGCGAACAAGAGGCCGGGTTCTCCCGGTCTTTTTTTTGGCCAAGGCGAAACAGGCCCTTGACACAGACCTCTTCTATGAGAATCTATGTTCATCCCAACCAAATAGTACGGTGAACAAGATGAACAACCCAACCAACGCCACTCTCTCCGCAAGCAGCTTTCGCACCCACTACGAAGCCTCCTACGTGCCCACCAAGATGTTCAAATCTACTGCCACCGTCCGCCCCAAGGCCGCCGTCGTCAAAGCCTCCAGCAGCCGCCATTGGCTTCTTGACTCTGACGAAGGACGCGACTTGCTCAAGCTGAAGCTCAAGCGTGAAGTGCCGGGCACGAAGACGTCGGTGTTCGGCAATGACGAACATTTGGATGCAGATCTGGACCACATGATCGACCTGCTGGGCCTGCGTAACTGGGCAAAGCCAGTGGGCTTCATTGCCAAGATCGGTGCTTTCTTCACGCTCGTGAAGTTTCACACTGAGCTTTCGCTGGGCTACTCCGCTCCTTCGTTCCGTGGCATTTCCCGGGGCTGAGCTATCGCTGCCGAAGTGCACGTTCCCGCCGCCACCTAACGACCGTGGGCAGACGTGTAGGGCCAAACTGATTACCAACCCACCTTTTGCCGCTTCATATGCCCTACGCCGTGGATATCGACATGTCGTTTCAGTTCTACCCGCAGCGCTCGGAGCCGGACGGTCCTGCCGCCGCGGCTGCCGAAGGCTCGGACACAGAAGCTCGGCATTGGCTCTTGGGAACAGTTTATGGGCGCGATCTACTCAAGGCAGCGCTGCGCCAGGAGCGCCCGGATCTCGTAGTGCCCGAATTCAAGACGGCGCTGCACCTCGATCCACAACTGGACGAGATGATCGACAAACTGGGCCTGCGGCACTGGCTGCGGCCTACCAGCTTGGTCGACCGTGCGAACTATCTACGCGTTGTCATGCGCATGGTGATGGCCTTGAGCGCGGGTCAGGCCGTCGATGCGGCGGCGTTGGCCATGTAGCCGGGTCGCGGACATCCAGTGGGCGGCGTATGCAGTACCCACAACGAAAAAGGCCCTGGACTCATGAGTCCAGGGCCTTTTTACTTTGTGCCTACACCCCACTCAACCGCAAGGGTCGGAGTGAGTGCGGCGTTGACGCTCAGACGAGCGCCGGCGATGCAGCCATTTTCGGTTTGGCCGCTGCCTTGGTGATGGTGATTGTCGGCTTGAGCCAGCGGCCGTCATCGATCGCATCAATCAGCACAGGGCCCAATTCCGGGAAGTGAACATCGGTGATGGTCTGCGTTTCCCCGAACTGGTAGTCGGTGAGTTCCACCACGTAGGTGTCTGCTCCGCGGTCGTACTTCACAATCAGTTGGCCCTTGAACTTCGTGCTGCTGATGTCCATCGAGATCCCCGGCGCGACGCGGCAGGAGTCTTCTTCGGGTGGATCAATGAACGCGAGGTTTTTGGCGCCTGCATCCACCAACACGTTGACCGTGCGGCGCATGCCGTTGTTGACTGCCGTCTCCTCCATCTGCCGCAACATGTCGAGCAAATAGGGATTGGACACGACCGGGAATTCGCTGCCGCGGGGGAAGCTGTGCTCCAGGTAGCGGTCTTCACCGGCCACAGGAAACTTGGTCTTCGCCCCGGTCAGCATGAAGGAACGGCAGCCGTCGACCGCTGGGTCGTCGGAGCCGTCAGCTGGTGAGCCATCGAAACGACGCAGCTTGTAGAACTTCATGTCGATGGTGTCACCGATCGCCACCTCCTGGCTGAGCAACTCCGTGCGCAGAACTTTGAAGGTCGAAGCAGTCAGCTTGACCAGCGTCCAGCCTTCTTTTTGCTCGACCACCTTGCCTTGCGCATCGGCCCCGAAGGACACGCCGCCGAGGCTGTTGTGAGCGACTTCGCCTGTGAAGCTGGACCACTTGTACTTGCGGATGTTCTTGCCCAAGAAGGCGGGAGCATTGTCGCGAGCGAACGTGTCAGCTTGAATTTTGAGTGTCATGGTTTTCTTCGAAGAGAAACCAGGCCCCTCCCCTTCCGGGTTTGGGGCCCGGAGGGTTGATGATGTTTTGGCGCCAGGTGGCACCCTTTGAAAGTTACTTCGTGAACGAGTCAGGTTGAGACCGCCGGTGCCGGAGCGCCAAGGGCTTCGAGCCAGTCCTGGCAGAAGGCCGACCCCGAAACACCGTGTTCACGCACGTGGCGAACTCGGGTCATTGGGATGTTCATCTGCTGGGCAAGCCCCCGAATCGTCTTGTTGTTCTGCCGCATGAGCTGGCGAACCGTCTCAGGCGCCAGCCGTGTCGAGCTCATGCGTGGGCAAAGCAGCGTGAAACTGCTTGGGCACAAAATCGTTGATCGGCCAGTCGTACTTGGCGGACATCTCCTGAGCGTAGGCCTTGGCCAACGCATAGGAGGGGTGATCGCCAATGCACTCCACGCCACCTTGCTTGCAGTGCAGGTAGGTGGAGATGAAGTTGGGTGAAACATAGTCGACTTCAACGCACGTTCCTTGATCCACTTGTCCCGACAGAAAGTCGCGGACAGGATGAATCTCGATGGCGTCGTATCGACTAGGGTCGCCGGCGATGATCTCTTGATCAAATCGGTCGTCTGCGATCTGGGTGATTGAGTTTTCCATGGTGTTTCCTGAAGCGGGAACACCTGCCCCAGCGGGTGGTGTTCCCGGTGGGTTCTGATGAAGGCTGTCACGGGGACAGCGAATGCGGCGTGCCGGATTCCTTCAGCCCCTTCGGTGGAGAAGCTCAAGGAATCCACCTGGCCGAAGGGCCAAGTGGAAGCACTGGTTGCAGTCCTTCGCTGCGATTCGTCACTGCATGAGTGTCGGGATCACAGGCGTCGGCGTGGTCTGTACAAGAAGCCAATCGCGATGGGTGCGTCTTGCCTCTTGGAGGAAGTCGCGCAGATCGGTCGGCTGCCCGCCCAGGTCTTGTTCTATCGGCACGACCTTGATCAGGTAGCCCTCGGGGGTCTCAACCTGCAGGACGTTGGCGCAGTCTTCTGCAAGCAGAGTCATGCCCCAGGCGTCGATCATGCCGGGTTTCACCACCAGGGTGCGCGGGGGAGCATTCCAGGAGGTCATCATGCGATGCACTCGTCGTCCTGGAGTTCTTCTTCGTGCATCAGGTCTTCACCGTTGAAGGTCACCGCAATGACCGGGGTGAAGATGCTGCCTGTCAGATGGATCACTTCGTGGACAGCGATGCGCCGAAGTGCGATGCGATCAAGGTGGGTGAGGTGGTCCTTGGGGCTGTCCGAGAAGTAGATCACTCGGCCCTTGAGTTGACCCTTCACCCACTCAGTGGTGGGCCAGACGCTGGCAAGGTTGGTCGACTTGTTTTTCATCACGAAGCCATTCTTGACCTCGTAGTTGAACGTGCTCATCAGACTTCTGGCCTTGGCCAGATCAATCTCCTGTACGGAGGTCGGTGTGACCACGTACAGCTTGCGGGGGCCGTCCATGCTCAGTGCGGCATCCGCTTCTTGGCAAACGCGTTTGTCGATGTGCAGTGGGTACAGGTGGGTGCCAGAGTCGCGCACGATCCACAGGTAGGTGATCTCCTCGCTGAAGGTGCGACGAAGCTCATGGCGGTCGTGTTTGTAGAAGTCGTTCTTGTATGCAACGAGCAGAGGGAAGCCGGGGGCCTCGATCACTGCGCGCATGTTGTTGAAGACGACATCGGAGGGGTGGCTCATGGTGATCTCAAAAAAAGAGGGACACCAGGCCCCCATGGGGCAGCTGGGGCCCCAATGGGTTGATTGACTGACAGCACAAGACTGTCCAACGGTAAAACCGAGTGATGAGATTGTGCGCGACGTGCGTGCCGAGGGCAACTTGATCCGGCCAATGAGAGAGGAGAAATAGGAGGTCGAGAAACAGCAATAGCCCGCGACTTTAGAAGCCGCGGGCTATTGAGGGTGACCAGTGTTTGCTCAGGCCAAGGTCGGCTGGCTGCCACCGAGGAAGTTGCGAACAGCTTCACGGACGGCATTGCCGCGCTCTGTCACCAGTGCCTGCATTTTTGCAGCTGGCGTGAGGCGGTTGAACCAGACGACATCTTTGGCGGGAACGCCGGCCTGTACAAGGACCGACGCGGCAAACGGCTCACGGATCGACGCATTCTTGGTCGTGGACATGGAACTCTCCTAAGGGTTGTCGGGCACGTCGCCCCTTCTGGATCCTGCAAACGAAGCAAGACCCACAAGGAACGACGCGGCCGACAAGGAGAACCACATCACGTGTGGCGAGGCACGACTGGGGGCCAGCGTGCACTCTGTTCAAACACTGCGGACAGTGAGAGAACTGTGTTGACTGCTATCTGGTAGCAGCGGACTGGTCATAACGACAAGTCAAAGTTGACTGCAGTTAGGAAACTGCACAAGGTGTAAACACCGTGGTAAGCCTGAAGTTTAGCGCAACGAGCCAGAGACCCACAAGTAAAAAGGCCCAGTTCACATGCAGTGAGCTGGGCCATTCGTGAGAGATCCGACAACTTGCGCCGGTTAGGAGGCTGCCGGTGTTGTTTCGGCCGCTTTCATGTACGGGAAGCTCTTGTCTGGGCTCCATCGTGGGTAGTCGTCGAGCACCAGTTCATGAGGGTTCACATATTGTTCCTTCGGAACCAGAAAGCCTTGGTGTGCACCGTCGGATTTCCTGTAGCCAGAGGCGTATACAAAACCCTTCGGCACGTTCCACGTTGTGTCGGAGAACGCAGAGCTCACCGTGAATTTGTTGGCCAAGCGCAGATCTCGATCGCGCTGGGCAAGCGTCGACGATTCCTCAATGCTGAGCGTCACGCCGAAGTGCGCCATGTACTCATCTGGATACCAGTTGGCCGCTGTTGTCTTGGCGCTCTCGCGCACCCGTTCCTCGAAGAGGTCTGGAAACGCCAGCACAACGAGAGACCAGTGGGAGTCCTCTTCGTACCAGAGGAATCCGCCTTCATCGATGCCGTTGGCCAGGTGCGCGGGCATCTGCTGACTTTTGTGTACGCCGATGCCGCCATGTGAAGGTGTTGAGACCCTGAGGACAGTGTGTTCCTTGTTCAGGAAAGTCACGTCATCAGGCCTGTCCCACGGGGTCGTGGTGATTTTGGGAATGGTGTTCATGGGAAAGTTGCTCTGTGCCCCGACACGCGCGCCATGCCCCCACCGGGACAAGATGCCCGGATCGGGAGGTTGAAAAGGGTGTGAAAAAGGCCGCAATCGGTTGCCCGATGCGGCCTGTGGTTGCCAGACTGGTTGTTCAGTCGTAGCGGGTGGCCATCAGCTCCAGGCGGTGCTGAGCCAAGCGGTTTCGCTCAGCCAGGACCTTGTTGGACTTCTTCATCCACAGCCAGCCGGGAATCAGGCAAATGATCGCGGCGAGCATGGTGAGTTGAATGGCGTTCATGGCAAGTTGTGAGAGTGCTGTCATGTGATGGTTTCATTGTAGGCATCAACACGCACGGGCGCTGAGCGACTACTCGGTGGTTTTGTTCCATTGGCGCGAGCCAGTTCATCGCGAACGATGGACCGGACAGTGCCAGCGGTCTTGCGGTGCAGGCTTGCTGCGGCCAAAAGCATCTCGCGGTCCTTCTGCGCATTCAGTTGCACCAGGCGGTCAACTGCAGCGAGAGAGAACACGTGAAACGCCGCAAACCATGAGAAGGTGACGAACCAGGTGAACAGCTGCGTTTCGTCGCCGGCCAAAGCACCAACGGCCGAGCCGATGTATGCAATGTTCAGCAGCGAGTCACGCAGCAGTTCGACCTTGATAGGCTCGCTCAACACGGCGTCAGCCCAGGCCGCGATGCGGGCGCCGAAGCGATGCAAAACGGCCAGGACACCGACCACCACAGCGGGGGCCACAACGGTGAGTTCTTGAGGGGCTTCTATTTTGGACTCCTGTGAGATGTGAAATCTGCATAGGAGCCACCCGCTGGGTAGATCCCAGCAGGGTGAAGTTGAATGCGTCCACGAGGGACGCTACGTCGCGAAGGCGAAGTGCGTGTAGTGTCGTGGCGCCGCCCAGCCGCCGCAACCCGATCAGGCCACCATCCACCGGTGAGGGCTTGGAGCAGACAAGAAAAAAGGCCGCTGCAGTTACCCGCGCGGCCTCTCTCTTCTTCTCCCGACTTTTCCCGATGGGGACCGGTGTCGAGCCGGTGTTGCGTCAATGGCTGGCCAGCTGGTCGATCACATCGACATCGCGGTCAAACATGATCCATTGCATGTCCTGCGCTGCCGCAAGGCGGATGCAGGCGGCCACGTCTTCGGTCAGACCCTCCACGAGTTCTTCAAGCAGCTGTGGCTCGGGTACGTAGACGAACCAACCGTACTCGCCCTTTTCGAAGGCCGAAAGTCGTTGGAACGCGTCAGCGCCCTTCTCGAGGGTTGCTTGCGCAAGATGTGCTGTGCTCAATGCGAGCATGCGGTGAGTTTCCATGGTGGTTTTTGTGCGTGAGCTGGAACGTGGCAGGAAGCCTTTCGGCCAGCATGTGTAAAGAAAAAGCCGCCCCAGGTTGTCCCCGGGGCGGCTTGTTGTTGTGAGCTTCTGGCTCGTGAACGCAGCGCTTACGCGGCGTGCGCTCTTTTGTCCTCGATGTCGTTCTGGGTGCCCAGTTCGATATCGTCATCCAGAGATTCCAAACGGCGGTTCTTCTCCGCCAACTCCTTGTTCGATCGATGCAGCAAAAAGCAAAGCGGCGTCGCCGCAACTATGCCGAGGAGCATGATGATCTTCAAAGCGTCAACGTTTGACATGATCTGTTGTGTGACTTCCATTGTGTTGTCCTGATTGTAGGGTGGACCCTACGGTGCGCCAAGTGTTCCGTGCACCGCAAGGCTATCTTTTCAGATTGTCTTGCGGCGACGCTGTTTCTTGACGGGCTGCATGAGGCGCTGCGCAGCAGACGTTTCCAGCTTCTGGAGTGCCGCAACGCGATACGCCAGAGCAGTTGAAATCGCGGCAAACAGTGCAAACCACAGGACGGTCACGAGGTACAGGAAGCTGTCCTTTTCGGTGTATCCCACCAGAGCAGCAAAACCAGCACCGACCCACGACAGTTCGTGCGTGATTTCTTGTAGCCGACCTACCAGTACAACGGATTCGAGGACGGCTTGCACCGTCCTTGTCCGATATAGCAGTGGAACAGCGACAAGCAGCACCATGGATGCAGCGAGCAGACCAGGCGCGAGAGCGACCAAGACAGTGATATCAAAGGTCATGTGTACTCCTTTCTTTTTCTTGTTGAAAACCTGAAAGGAGCACCCCTGTTGGGAGTGATCCCAGCAGGAAGGTTGATTGCGTGCAATGACACGCTTCTTTCGCGAAAGCGAGAGGTGGGTGAAGGATGAGCGAAGTGAGCCTGGCGCGCAACCCAATCAGGCCAGTCGGCGTTAGGTGGTGAAAACTGTCTGTACGTTTTTCATCGCTCTCTCAAGCAGCACCGCGGTATTCCGCTCGGCGCACCAGCGACTATGGGGGATCATTCGCGAGGAACGAATTCCAGTCCCTGTTTGAATCAGTGCGAGCGGAACGGGGGCTCAGAAACATGGCCGCGTTCAGCGGTTGAGGGACCCAGTACATGCCGTTTTCGAGATCACTTCGACCAACGCTGGGCGGGAGCATTTCATCCCAACCCTCGTAGGGCTCTGGATAGGGAGCGACACCGTACATTTTTGCCCCGGGCCCGCATGCCGCGATGAGTTCAGGCGTGCAAGCTCGCTTCACGAACTCCGGGTCCATCGGATACACCACCCACGCATCACCAGACTTCAGTTCGAAAAACTGGAAGCTGGCCAATGGCGCGTGTCCAGGTGCCATCGGATAAGACGGTGGGGGCGGCGGCGGCGCAGGAGGTTCGTTGCCTTCCTGTCCACCGCCGTGCATGCGCTCACGCAACATTTGGGCACTTTTGCCCCAGCGTTGAGCAGCTGTGATGCCTGCCTGGTGGTTGAGGCGTGCGTTCGCTTCCTTCATTGCTTCGTCTGACCGTTGCTGTAGCCTTGCCATGGCCTGCGCGTGCAGTTGTTTGAGCAGAGGATGGTGGAGCCACAGGAATTTGCCGTGGCCCTCGATGTGGGCGACTAGCGACGCTGCGTCTCGACGCGCGGCCGGGTCGGGAGGCGGCAGGAAGTAGGCAACGGAGGCGACCTCCTGCCCCGCGCTCAGTAGGTGGGAGGGAGTGCCCTCATGGGTGTGAATCAACACGACCACTTCAACGCCTGAGGTGAGTCGCGCGGTGCCGGCGGCTGCGTCACGAGCGGGGCGTTCTTCCCAACGAACCGATCCCATGAACTGTTCGGCGACTTCAATCGGCTCGTGGCCACGAAAGTAGGCGGTCGTAAGTTGTGCGAAGATTCGGCATGGCGGCAGGGTCAATGGCCCGCTCAGTGCAAGGTACTGCAGATGCTCCATGCAAAAGCGGCGCAAGAGGTTCTGCGCTCCAACCAGACACTCGGGACGCTCTTGCCCTCCTTCGTGCGCGAAGTGCCATTCCTTTTCCGTGCCTTGACGCGCGATCAGCGGGCTGGAACAATCGGGACAGAAGCAGGCGCATGCCGCACCTCGCTGCACGTCCCCCACAAATCGAATTTCACCGCGGGCGTCCAGCGCTGCGAAAAGCTGGCTCATACGTCAGCCCCCGACCATGCGAGGTTTTCGAACCTCGTAAGCTGATTTATGAACGACAGTTTGACGATGCCCGTGGGTCCATTTCGCTGTTTGGCGATGATGATTTCGGCAACGCCTGGTTCCTTGCACGCTTCTTTGGTGTAGTACTCATCGCGGTAGATGAACATGATGATGTCGGCGTCCTGCTCGATGGAGCCCGACTCGCGCAAGTCGCTCATCATGGGGCGTTTGTCGGTGCGGGTCTCCACGCTGCGGTTGAGCTGGGACAGGGCAATCACCGGGCAATGAAGTTCTTTGGCCAGCATCTTCAAGCTGCGCGAAATCTCACCAATTTCGGCCGCTCGGTTGTCGCCCTCGCTGGTGCTTCCGGTCATCAGCTGCAGATAGTCCACGACGATCAGCCCCAGTCCGCCACACTGGCGCGCCAAGCGGCGGGCATTCGCGCGAAGCTCGCCAGAGCGCAGCCCCGGCGTCTCGTCGATGTGCAGGGAAACGCCACGCAACTGCTCGACCGCCTCTGTCAGGCGCGGCCACTCATCGTCGGTGAGTTTGCCGGACCTCATGTTCGATTGGTTGATGCGTCCGATGGAGCCCACGATACGCACGGCAAGCTGGGAGGCCCCCATCTCCATCGAGAAAACTGCGACAGCCTTGCGTTCGTGCAAAGCGACGTGCTCCGCGATGTTGATGGCCAGGGCCGTCTTGCCCATGCTCGGGCGCGCGGCAAGGATGACCAGGTCACCGGCCTGCAGGCCCGAAGTCATCCTGTCCAGATCGATGTAGCCTGTGCGCAGCCCCGTCACATCCTGGGGATTTTCTGAGCGCTCGACAACATCGTCGAGCAGGGTCACCACCAGGCTCTCCATCGACTGAAACCCGTCCTTCATGCGGGAGCCCTGCTCGCCGATGTGAAAGATCTTCTGCTCGGCTTCGTCCAGGATGGTGGCCACCTCCCTACCCTTGGGGTTGAAGGCGGCAGTGGCGATGTCATCGCTGGCTGCGATCAGCTGGCGCAGGACGGCACGCTCACGCACGATCTCGGCATAGCGCCGGATGTTGGCCGCGCTGGGGACGTACTGAGCGAGCGAGTTGAGGTAGGCCAACCCGCCGGCGGCGTCGCTCTTGCCGATGCCCTGCAGGCGCTCGTAGGTGGTCACCACGTCGGCCGCTCGGTTTGCGTTGATGAGCGACATGATCGCCTCAAAAATCGACCGGTGCTCGTGCCGGTAGAAGTCGTCTGGGCGCAGCATGTCGCCCACCCTGTCCCACGATGCGTTGTCCAGCAGCAGGCCGCCCAGCACGCTGGACTCGGCCTCGATCGAGTGCGGCGGCAGTCGCAGCGCGGCGGTCTGGGGATCTGGCTCCATCGAATCGAATGGTGGGTAGTGCTCCGATGGACCAGAAAAGTGCGAGTCAGCAAAGGACGTTCCACCCGACCTGCGAGGAGCAGGAATGCCCGGCTCGCGGGCCGTGGGCGCGGGCCCGGAAAACAGATTCCCGCTCCCATCTCGCATGGAGGGAACGGTCACATCATCGAAGTCGTCTTGGCTCAAGGTGGATCTCGCTGGTGGTTTTTGCTTGAAAACTTACTTTTTGGCAAGCTCTGCGGCGCGAGGGCGGCCCTGCCTGACCTTGGCTCCGGTGCTGGCACCGCCCGGTTCATCTGGCGCAACCACAGGCGCGAGCAGGGAGGCGGCTACCCGCAATGAATCGGCGCGCTCGAAGCCAGCACGCTCAATGGCCGCGGCCGCACCGAGGGTTTGGGCCCACTGCTGGATGAGGCTGTTGCGCACAATGGATGCCCCTTGCGCGACCTTCACGCCTTCCTTGCGCTTGTTGAGTGTTGCGCCCTGCGGTGTTTTGAAAATCCCTGCGAAGGTTCGCTTGACCAGGTGGTAGACGGTGGCAGGGACCATTTTTGGCATCGGCGTCGCGGTGCTCATGCCCTGGCGCGAGGGCAGCAATGCTTCCCCAAGCCCGTGTTTGGCGAGATATGCCTTGAGATCTCGAAGGTTCTTGCAGCTGGCGGCGTGGCGCAGCAGCAGCTGCTCGCGCAGCGCTACCCACGGCAGCACGAGACTGGCGCAACCGTCGCTAAGCTCAAAGGAGCGACTCACCGTGTCGCTTGAACTTGGCACGTCCAGTCGCACCGGTGCCCCGGGGTGGCGGGCTCCAGCGGGGTTGTCCTCAGGCGTGAGCGTCGCCAGCGGGTCTCGCCTGTCACCCCCCAACGAACGTTGCGCGCTGCGGGTGTTCTGCATGGCCAGAATCAGCGCGGTTTCTCCCACGGCCAGGTCTTTGCCACGCAGCGCGATCAGTTCTGCAGTGGTGAGCCCGCACTCGGTCAGCAGCGCCATGGCGGCGCGGTCGCGCAAGGCCGTCCAGTCACCGGGGCGCTCGGGGTTGGGCGCGTGGACCGCGCGCAGCAGGTGCTGGTCTTGCAGCAGCGCCAACAGGCCCGGGGGCAGTACCTGAGGTTGGAGGTCGCGGCCGAGAATGTGGGGCACCGCGTCATCCATGCCGATGCATGGGTTGTCCTCGATCCAGCCCTGCCCGCTTGCATGGTGGTAGACGCCCCGCAGGATGCGCCAGTAACGCTGGCGGGTGAAGTTGGACATCACGTTGTCCTTGAGCGTATTGCGGCGGCTGTTTTTCCCCGGCGCCGCGCCATTCAAGAACTTGTTGATCGTCTCCGCCGTGGCCGCTGGCCAGCCGGCTATGCCTTGGTCGACGAGCCACTCGGCATAGGCCCTCCACATGACCTTGTTGACATTCTTGGTCGCGTCGGCGAGCGATTCCCGTTGCTGCACTTTCTCACACCAGTTTTCGAAAAGCTCTTCGGCGCCCGTTAGGGTGGCGGCTGGCTTTGGTTTGCGTTCGCCGGCAGCCGGCTTTGTTTCTTTGGTGGACATGGTGGATCTGCTTCGGTCGTGTCGGGGTATCAGGCGAGATGGTTATCGGGGGCGCGTGCAGGCAGTGGGCTCAGAAGGTCGCTTGGATCACTTTGAACGTCGCGTCAACGATGGTGGCGCGGGCCTTTACGTCCAGGCGCATGTGCAGGTGCAGGTTGTTCACGGCATTCACGAGGTGGTCCAGCGTCAACTTGAAAGCGTAGCGGTCGTATTCGAGAACCTTGCGTCCATCCCCCAGGTCGACCGACTTGGCATCGGGCAGGAGAGACAACAACACCACGCGCCACATGTCGGGTTCGGGCGTGAGGAAGTGAATCCAGTAAGGCCATTGCTGATTCAGGGCCTGCAGGAACACCTTGAACTCAGGGACGGCGTAGAGATGGCGCGGGTCGTCCTCGTAGCCCAGGACCGAAAAGGAGACCCCGTGGACGAAGCGCGCCACCAGCGCCTGGTCGGTGCTGAGCGTCAAGAGATCGCTTACGCAGCGTCCAACATGTCCCGCCTCCACCTCTTCGCGGGTGATGAGCAGAACCAGAAAGTCGGCGTCCGGTGGAATCTCACCGAGGCCGCCCGCCGTTGACTGGTGGAAGTAGATGGACATGGTGCTCAACCTGGCTGCAACTGGAAGAAAGGCCGGCTGCCTAGCACACGCGCGGTGCGAATGCTGAAGCTCTCCACCACCAGGAGCGGTAGCAGACCACTATCTTTAATTACCAATCGTATGGCATTCGCCAGAACTCCCCCTCCTTCCTGATAGACCTCTTCTCTCGTTGCGTGAAGAGGATGCGGAGCTCGGACACCGCCTCGGCCATGGTGCAAGGTGGGATGAAGGGGAGAAAGAAGGTTTATCAAAAGGGGGGTTCGGCGCATAGGTGTGGGAGGGTAGAGGGGGAGCTGCAGAAAGGCGCTTCGTTGGTAATTAAAGTTACCTCGGTTCAGGCCGGTGTCAAGAGGTGGCAATGAACGAAGTTGCATGCGTTGGCGCGGCAAGGTTCGTTGCGATGGCGGCCAGAATTTGGTCATCGTGTCGCGTAGAGCGGCCTCTGCTCACTCATCCCAATCACGCCATGCTGCTCAAGAGCCTTCTGTCCCTGTTCCCGGTCGCCTCGTTTGCTGGCCAGACTTCGGCCGCGCCGGCGAGCTCCCGTGCCGAGGTCAAGGTGGTCCGGCACAACGAGAAGCCGCGCGACTTCCGTGACTCGCTGCAGTTCGCCAGCGATCTCATGCCGGCGGACGTCGTTCCGTCCGAGCTGGACGTGGCCTCAGGCCCTGCCCCGCTACAGGGTGTGAGCGACATCCCGCTGATCGGCACCCTGGCCCAGCGCGCGGCCAGCCGCCCCACCGGCATCGAGCAACTGGCCTACCACTGCGGTGACGTCGCTCTGCAAAACGCCGCCTTGGCCGAGTTGCTGCGCATCGACCCCAAAAACCCGCTGGTGCATGAGTCGGTGCGCGCCTACATCTTCGAGATGGGACAGCACGAATTTTTCGCCAAGGGCTGGCGCAAGGCCAACCGCTTGAGCCTCAACCCCAACGACATCCTGCACGACCTGCACGTGGACTTCGAGGCACGCCGCCTGCAGCTGCTCATGCGCGCCGAGAGCGCTCCCATTGAGCGCAAGAAGGTTCGGCGTTTCTTCTTCAAGACCGTGCGCTACACCTGGATGGGACGCACGTTCGACACCCTGGACGTGGCCACCGCTGCCAAGCGCGCCGAGTGCCTGCGATTGACACGCTGCGTGATGGGCGATCGGCTGGAGCCGCGCCACGCCCGTTCGCGAATTCCCGCTCACGCAGCCGTGCACTGATCGCTGCCCTTCTCTCAATCCCCCGCCTCCTGAACACCCCCGCTGGCCACGCCCATGGCCCCGGGGGCTTTGTCTTTGTGCTTGGCCGATCTGTGACTTTGAATCCAGCGGAAGTGCCGTGCGTCGCGCGGGTGGCCACCGATCCGTGTTCGATCTGCCCGTGCACAGCGCCGACACAACGAAAAAACCCCCGGCAGCTCGCGCCCCGGGGGTTGTTTGGTTGAAGTGATCAGGCCGCGACCTGTTCCTCCTGCAGCATGCGCTGTTCGTTTTGGACCTTCATGCGCGCGCGGCGCTGGCGCTGCACCTCGCGACGCAGCAGCACCTGGTGCACGATCCTGAGGTTGCCACCGAAGTGGGCTGCCGCCTCTGACGACGGCGCGGCCGAACTGCGGTCATCAGGATGCATGCGCAACAGAATACGCAGCGCTGCGTCGGCCTCGGTGTGCGACAAGATGGCCACTTCACGCATGCCGTCCAGCAGACGCGGGTAGCGATTGGCGCGGCCTTTGTCGTTCAGTGCTGCGCGCGCGAGTGCGGCCGCGGGCGCGACGTGGGCGAACATTGCCTCGTGAAGCGTGCGTTCGACCTGGTTGTGCTCACGCCGGTAGCTGAGACCGGCCATCGCCAGATTCAGCAAGGCGAAGACTTCGCCGTAGGGCGACTGTCCGAAGAAGGCGGGCCAACGCGTCTTTCCGTGGGCCGCCATCAGCAGATGGCCAACGTCGCGGTTCTGGAAAATGGTCTGCACCGCCTGGATCTGCTGCGCTTGCACGTCAGGCGCCCAGCGCCCAGTGAGACACCAGCGGTTGAGTTGCCCGAGCGACTTGGCCAGGCTGCTTCGCCCGACCATCAGGTCATTGGCGTAGGTGTGGATCTGCTGTTCTTTGTTCATGCTCATCTGAAGAGATGCACAGAGGCGGCAGCGCACCCGGTCGGGGCAGGCTGTGCCCCGGCGCGGGTTGGAAGAATGGACCGCTGCTTGCCGACTCGACGCCGGCGAAACAGGAAAGTGGTCTTGACCTCGACCCGCAAAAGAGGGGGCGAAGTCGTAGGTAAACGTCAGCACGGGGCCGACAGGCATGCCTTGAGGGCAGAGGTCGGGTTTGAATGTAGCCCAGCATCGCGCAACTGTCCGCCCATCTGGGCCACTTGTCGCCGTCGGCTCGGGTGGGCCCGGCCCGGTCATACGCAGCACACAACCGCCCCCTGCGCCAAGGATTTGTTCGGCTGGTGTGGCTCAATGTCGACCGCAACACATCCGGCAACAAAATAGTTATCCACAGAGAGCTGGGATAACGTGCCCGTGAGGTGGGCCAACCTGCGCGGAACCTCAAGCGTGATGCGGGTTTGAACAGAATGCCGGAAATCTAGGCAGCCGTGGCCCCAAATGTTGGTCATCGCAAGTGTTGTGGTAGACCCCGATCACTGCCAGTGGCACGACCCGATGCAGGTGCACTCAACAAACGACAGGCAAAGAAAAAGCCCCCCCAGTCTTGAGACTGGGAGGGCTCTCCGTTTTAGTTGGCTTCGGCCTGAGCACCCATTGCCTGGGAGCCTTCGGTGGCCTTGTCCAGATCGAGGGCTGCCTCGATCTCGCGTTGCCGCGTGCGCGCCGCCTGCAGCTGCTCGCCGAACTCGAAGTCCTGCGTCAGCATGGCGGTGATACCCGCGATTTCTTCAGTCTTGCGACCGAATTCCTCGCGCATGCTCGCCGGCAGGCTCGCGAAGCCTTTGACAGATTCGTACACCGATGCACCCACACCAGCGTGGTCATGCAGGTTCGGACGGCGAACAGACACTCGCGTGCCCGTCACGGTGTCAACAACCACCAGATCAGAAGTACCGAGGTACTTGTCAATCTCCAGCTCGAACGACCCGCAGGTCGCGATCGTTCTGGTGCCGACCAACACCTTGCTCACCGCTTTGATGGCGGATCCCAAGGCTTGGCAGTTGTCTACTTCCGTGGCCATCGCTGCAGATGCCGTCGACGTGCAAGGCGTGAAGCGCACAGCGGTTGTGAGACCGCTCGCTTCCTTGCCCACCGCATCGAACTTGTCCATCGATTTCTCGATGTAGTCCAGGCGCTTTTGCAGTTCCGTCTTGCGACGGCCCATGCGCCAGCGATCCTGCTCGTAGTGGTCCAACTTCAAAGCGAGTTTTTGCACCGTGGCGTCCACCGTAGCCTTTTCGAGCACGAGTGGGTTGCCGGAGGCGATCGCCTTGATCTCGGCGTACGACAGAGCCGTCATCGAGATGTCTTCCACCGAGCGCAGACCGGCTTCCGCCGTCATCACCTGGTCGATAAATCGCGCCTTCACGTCCAGCAGATTCCAGCTGTACGCGTCGAACGATCCTTCTGTCACGTAGCGCCACAACTCGATGCTCTCGCATGTGTTGCCTTGGCGGTCTGCGCGACCGTCTCGCTGCTCAACATCCGACGGCCGCCATGGGGCGTCTATCTGATGCGAAGCTTTGAGTAGCGTTTGCACGTTTGTGCCTGTACCCATCATGGCCGTGGAGCCCAGCAAGACGCGGACCGAACCTTCCCGAACCCGCTTGAACAACTTCGCTTTCGCGGTGTCGCTGCTGTGGCTCTGAATGAACTCGATCTCGTTTGCTGGAATTCCCTTGAGCACGAGAAGGCGCTTGACCTCTTCGTACACCGAGAACCCCGAACCACCGGGCGTGCCCAGATCACTGAACACCAGTTGCGTCAGACGCCGCGCTGCACCTTCTTGCCAGATGCGATGCACGTTTTCAGCGACCTTGGCCAGCTTACCGTTGGGGTCGAATGGGAGGCCAGGGGCGACCATCCTCACGTCCAGTGCTGCACGTCGACCATCGTTGGTCACGGCCAGCATGTTGTCTTCTTCAGGCTTCACACGTCGCTCGCGGATGGCGTCTGCACGCTTGACCAACGAACCGATGATCTCCTTCAGTACCTCGCTTGGCTGAGCCGAACACACCTGCGGACGTCCACCCATGATTTCGGGAGTCGGCAGTTTCAGCATCGCCTTCGTTTTCACATCAGCCACCCCCTTGAAGATGGCCATGAGTTCCGGAAGGTTGACAAACCTTGAGTAACGAGTTGCTGTTCGGAACCCGCTTCCATCGGGAGCCAGTTCAATGCCGGTGACGCTCTCCCCGAAGCTTGCGCTCCAGGCGTCGAACTCGTAGATGCCGTAGCGTTTGAGCGTCTTGGGCTGCAAGTACACCTGCATCGTGTGGAACTCGGCCAGGCTGTTGGAGATTGGCGTGGCCGTGGCCATCACTACTCCCTCTTCCTTGCCTCCACGCATCTCCATGATCACTCGCGTTTTCATGAAGACATCGAATGCACGCTGGCTCGCCACGTTCGGCAAACCCGCCATGCGGGGCATCTTGCTGACTCTTCCGAGGTTTTTGTACGCGTGACTCTCATCAATGAAGACTTGGTCCACGCCGAGGTCGTCAAACCAGATTGCAGTGTCATCGGCCTTGCCGTTTTCCACCACACGCTGAAGCTTGGCCTCATAGTCTTTCATCCTGCGCTCCAGCTCCTTGATGGAACGTTTTGCGCCTGAATCCTGCGTCAGCATAAGTGAAACGCGAGCCTCACTCAACATCTGATCGATGAACGTTTCCTGGCGCTCAGGGCTGAGCATCAGGCGTTCGAAACTGGATTGCGTCATCACGACAGCGTCCCAATCTCCTGTTGCCACTTTGGCCACGAACGTGCGACGTTTGTCGCCCGCGAGGTCATCTTTCGTTGCCATCAGCACCTTCGCCTGTGGGTACAGACGAACCGCTTCAGCGCAGTACTGCTCCAACGTCGAGTTCTGCACGACGTGCAGCGGCTTGCGTGCTTTGCCAAGCCGACGCAGCTCCATGCCTGCGGCGATCATCGTGATGGTTTTGCCCGCGCCGACGCAATGCGCCAGCAGGGTGTTGCCATTGACCACGATGCGCCAGATCGCGTCCTTCTGGTGAGGGTACGGGACCACGGCAGCACTCATCCCGGGGAGGTGAAGGTGCGAGCCATCGAACTTGCGCGGAACAACCTGGTTGAACTCATCGTTGTACAAGCGAAGCAGTGCATCGCGGCGCGCGTCATCACGGTAGATCCAGTTACGGAACTGGTCGCGAATGGCTTGCCACTTCTCACGTGCATTCAGCGTTGCTTGCGGGTCCACCATCACGGTGCCGTTGATGGTCATGTTGACCGTGGGCGGCTGCTGGTTGAGAGCAGCTTCCACCAGCACCAGCGCGCAGCGCTTGTCGGTGCCCCACTTCGTTTTCTGCAGCGTGTGGTCGCCCACGTACTCCAGGTTGTAGCTGGTCGACTTGACACTCCACGTTGCCGTGGTGGCGTCAAAGGTGACCGTCAGCGTGGCCCGTGTGTCATTCACAAGCTCGGTGGCGAATTGCTTCACCACCTCGACTGGAATCCACGGTGCCCCCAAGCGCGCTTCGACTTCTGCTGGGCCGAGATCGGCGGGCAGTACTTCGGTCAACGCCTTGATGTTTTCCTCGTACGCAGGACCGGCGGCTCTCGCCTCACCGATCTTTTCGCGAATGTGGCCAGACAGGTACTCATCTGCAGGCACCCAACGTGCGAGCACCGGGTCGCGAAACGCGATGCCGGTGTTGTTCATCTCCTTGACCACTTCCATCACCGGCTTACCGGTGCGAAGCGCCATGTCTTTGAGGACGATCTGACCGTAGAGGGCCAGACTGATCAGCATCGCATCCTTCGCGGTGTCCACCCTTTCAGGCAGCACCGGTTGGCCAACAGTGCGTCTCGTGAAAATGTCAGCCTTCTCGGCCTTGGCACTCTCATCGTCCCAGATCTCCAGCGCGAGCATCAGCGGCCAGTTGGGGTCACCCCGCATCACACGGCTGTTGGCCGTGGTGCTCAGGAACCCCATCTGGGCCACGTACGCGTCATAGGTCGCCCCAAGACGCTTCTGCAACACTGCCAACTGTTCGTCATCGTCCGAGCCAGCCTGGAAACTGATCACCGCAAGCGCGGCGTCCCGGATGTCGATCATGCCCAGCATGCGCTTGCGCGCCGTGCCGGAGTACAGACCATCCAAATCGAGCAGTTCTTCACCCTCGCTCACGCAGATGCGGTTGTCACGCAAAACGAACGACCCCGGTGTGACCTGGGTGATGTTCGCGTAACGCGTCATCGCGCTCACGAGGTTGGGCACGCCGGCGTCTGCACGTGCTTGGTAGACCCCTTTCGGAATCTTGGTTTCCACCAGATGGCTGAGCATTTCGCCCATTTCCTCAACGTTGCCGTCGAAGACTGGAACGGCCTTCTCGCCATACTGACCCGATTGCCACGCCAGCTTGCCCACGATGTGATCGGGGTGTCGGAGGTAGTAGCCGTTGATCTTGCTGCCCACTTGCGTGGAGCGGCCAGCGTGGCGGTTGTAGACGCTCTTGCTCGCAGGTTCGTTCGCTTTGAACAGCTCCTGCTTTGCATCGAACGTGTCACGCCAAATCGGTGATGCCTGATAGTCCGGCGTCTCACGACGCTTGAACACCAGGATGTCGGTGACCGCTTGCGTATGAGCAAACGATTCGAACGCCATGGTTGGCAGGCGGAACGCACCCAGCAGTTCGGCGTGAGCCGAGATCCACTCACGATGCGCGTCCTTTTCGCTGTCCAGCGTTGACTTCGTTGTGATGAGCACCATGAGGCCCCCTGGGCGAACCAGATCCACCGACTTTCCAAGGAAGTAGTTGTGGATGCTCCAGTCTGCGTAGGGCGCCTTGCTTGTGTCCATCGACTTGTACTTGCCAAACGGCACGTTGCCGATGACTAAATCGAAGAACGCCGAGGGCAGCTTCGCCTTCTCCAGTCCGCAGGCGTGAACCTGCAGTCCGTAGGGCGCGAAACTTGCCTCGAGCATTGCTGCACTCACCTGATCGAGTTCGACCGCAGTGATATCGCTCTTTGCCGCCATTTCCTGCGGCATACCAGCGATGATGTGACCAACGCCGGCTGAGGGTTCCAGCACGCGTCCGCCTTCAAAGCCCAGCTTGGCCACGATCTTCCACAGGACCTGCACCAGGTGCGGGTCTGTGAAAAACGCGGAGTTCACTGAACTCAGCATGGCGGCGTACTCGTCATCGGTTGTGACCGACTTGAGCTCGTCGCGCAGTGCGGAGAATGCGTGCGGCGTGGAGCCATCGGGCGAGAAGATCCTTGCGGTTCCACCCCACCCGCTGAACTTCAGCAGCTGCACCATTTCGTCCACACTGATCTTGCGCTTGTCTTGCGACAAGCTCTTGACCAGCCTGATTGCGCTGATGTTGTCCCTGGCGCGCTGCTCGGCCGAGGCCGAGGGGCGATAGTCGTCAGAAACCGTCAAGGGCCACAGGGCCCTGCGGTCCTGAAAGTCCAGATCGTTGCTCTCCGTGCCCCAGCCGTTCAACACCTGGTCGAGGACAGTGCCCAGGGCATCGTCTTCGGGTGCGAACGAGCTGTCGAGCAGTTCGATTTTTCCGTCTTCCTCCGGAGCATTCGACCTGGCGTCAGCCATGTCGAACACCACCTGAGTGATGACGGAGGAGACCACTGCGATTGGGGTCTTCTTCGAGGGGATCTCGAAGTCGTCCAATGTGAGGCCACCCATCCACACGTTGCTTTCGCTGTTGTGGGAGTTGCGTTGAGCAGAAGCTGCCATGTGTTTCTCCGTTTGAAAGGAAAAGCGGGAAACACACCTCTCCCTTGCGGGAGTGGCTTGCATTCCCGCGAAGGTTGAAAAGAGTTGTTAACGGTCGACCTGTGCGTTAAAGCGCAGGCCGACATTCGGAGCCCCGAGGGTGCTCATGCGAATGACGAAAGCGGCAGCACCCCGGAGAGGTCTGCCGTCTTTCCGCAGTGACACGCTGTGCGCATGCCCTGGGAAAAGACCCCTGCTTTCACAGGGGCCTTCGGTTCAGGTTGAAGGTAGGTTGATCAGATCGTGATGAGCCAGGCTGGGCGTGCCCCGCACTCGACGTTTCTCAGCTGGAAGATGTGGCGTGTACACACTCTTTCCGGGCCTTCCGTGTCGATCGCGCGGGCAACAAAGCTGCTGCCGCCGTTGACCTGCGCCGCGTAGGCGCTGGCTTCGAGCAAGCTGGCCAGCCGATGCTGAGCCTCGCGGTGAACAGCGTGGCGGCGTACCGCTGCACTGCTCCACTCAACGAATCGCTCATGGACGCGCGAATCGATGAAGACCCGCCGTGCACCGAGGAACTTCCCGGCATAGGCAGTGACATCAATGAGCTCGCCACATCGCAGTTGTTCTTCGATGCTCTTGGGCTTGTCAGCAACGTTGACGAAATGGTTGAAGTGGGCAATTCGCATCACGCGCCTCCATTCGAAGGATCGCAACCGAACGCGTCCATGAGTTCACCGAAAGCCTGTTCGTCGACCGCACTGGAGGCGGCCGCATTCAAGCTCATGATTTCCTCATCCAGCACTTCGTCTGCAGGTGACTGCGCCATCGCTGGAGCAACCACTTGGGCCGGCACCACTTGAGGCACCTCGTTCTTGGTGACCACGGGTGGCAATTGGACCGCTGCAGGTGAGTTTGACTGGGCAGCGTGACGCTGCTTGGCCTTCATCTCACGCACAGAGCGTTCCTTGCGACGCCGCTCCTGATCTTTCAGGACGGCGCCACAGTCGTAGCCTGGGATCGCGATCTGGATCTTCCTGGGTTTTTCGATGGCAAAGTAGTTTTTAACCACGTTGTTCTCCCAGTGTGTTCATCAGCGCGCGGAAGTTGGGATGGATTTCCCACTTCACAGCTGCGAACTGTTCAAAATCATCCTCACAGATGACTCGACCCTGACCCTTGGGAACCAAGGGCAGGATCTGAAGCTGCAGTCCTCCACAGGGGAAGACCGCGACAGAAGTGTCTCCCCCTTCGAGGACAAGCGACTCGCCCATGGCGTGCGCCGTCACAGCTTTGCTGTACAAGTTTTTGTAGTTCATGAAAATTTCCAGGCGGCGGAACGCCGCCGAACACGCGCCAACCCACGCACGACTGCAGTGCAGGTGATGAAGATGGTGCGAAAGGGATGACCGAAAACAAAAGCGTGTAGCTCTTGCGCCTTGCGAGGCAGGTCAGGTGTTGAAGGCTGTCACGAGAACAGCGATGGCAAAGGATGCCGAACAGTCGTGATGATAGGGGCGCCCGTGCGTTCGGTCAAAGCATCCGGGCCACTTTTGTGGCAGCCGTGGCCAATGCATGGGAAAGGCATCGTAGCCCGAGCAAATCACCGTCGATTTGCACGTAGATTGGCAGGTATGAACCTAGCCGACGAACTCCTGAAAACTTCCTTTTTTGGTCCATGGGTGCCAGCTGGGGAGGGCGAACCCAGAGTTCAGCATGTGTACGCGTCGCTGTTGCACTGGTATGAATCCGCCAAATTCATGCCCCTGCACCCGACACACCGCGACTACATCCTGCACTCGCCGACCTTCAAGGAAGCAAAGCGCTATTCGCGGCTGCGCAAGGACGCCTGGCGTTCGGACTGGAACATGGTTCGGCCTTCGATTCTCATTTCTGGTCTGGGCATGCTGGCACTGCAGCGAAGTGACCTCAACCTCATGAGCGCTGAGCTCTCTGACATCAAAGCTGGACTTGGCGATCTCGCCCTGCCCGAGCGCTTCATCGATGCCTGTCTTGAGCGGTTTGAAACGTGGCGCACCGGCGCCTTCGTTACCTTCATCGGTGCAGATACGGCGCCCGAGGCCATAGTCGGCAAGGCAGTAGCCAAGCTTGTTTCACCCCTGCCCACGTGGACCCTCGTGTCGAGCTGCAACGCCAAGACGCCATGGCGGCTCCATGACTGGTGCCTGAGCCGCTTCGTACCGGTGGCCTACATGGGCAAGCCCGAGACGCGGAACAGTCGGCCGCTGCAGGAGAGCCTGATCGACTATGCGGACCAGGTGGTGATCTTTGAGGAGAAGAGGGCCAAGAAGCATGACAAGGCGATCACGCTCGCGCGCGGCAAGAGGCGCAAGGTGACGCTGGAGATCTACACACCGGCGGATGAGGCAAACCGCAGCCTCGAAGGCATGAACTAGCGCACTCCAGGAGACCAAAAAAAAAAAGGCCCGGGTCCTTGAGAGGACACCGGGCTTTTTTTGTCTGCTCATCAGCGGTAGTACGCGACGGGCATCGACAGTTTCCTGACCACGCGCAGAGCACCTGCGGTATTGATCAGGTAGACCGACTCGCCAGCGACGATACGGTCAAACGGTGCAGGCTGGACGATCGTGACGATACGCGGCTGCTTACCGGGTGTGAACACCTGGAGCACGATCTCCTGGGCCTGGGCCCCCAAGGTCATGGCAGCCGCACGGTCGCCCAACAATCCACCCACAAGAGCACCCAATGAGGTGGCTGTGGTGTTGTTGGCGGCACTGCGTCCGATCAGAGCCCCAAGGCCAGCACCAGCAGCAGCGCCGATGGTGCGGGCCTGGTAGCTCGTCTCGACCTGCCGCAAGGTCACCTGAACGACAAGAGCATCCTCTGTAGAGGAGTACTTCTGCGCCTGGTTGGTCCCGTACACGTTGCCGGACTGAGCAGCAGCCGGAGCTGGTTGCATCAAGGTCATGGCCAAGACGAGGACAGAGAAGATTTCTGCGAACACCACTGCCTTGAAGGCGCGGGGAAGTTGCAGGAAGTTTTGGAACAGAACGGTTTTCATGGGATTGCCTTCGATGGAAAAAAGAAGGGGAATCCCCCCTTGCAGGGAGGAATTCCCTGCAGGGTTGAAAGAGTGAAAGAACCTACTGTCGCACGCGTTCAAACGTCGTCGTCGGCGTAGTACTGGTGCTGGTGCTGGTGCTGGTGCTGGTGCTGGTGCTGGTGCTGGTGCTGGTGGACATCGTCATCGTGATGATCGAAGTCTGGACTTCCGTTGTGAGCGGAATGTTCTGCATGTGCCTTGCTGTTGCGCTGGACAATGAATGCAACAAAAGCGAAGAAGGCGACGATTGTGAGGAGGATGGTCATAACTGTTTCCGGTTATGGACTACCCCCCTGCGGGTGTAGCCCGCATGGGTGAAAGCGTGCACAAGGCACACGAAAGCTCAGTTGAGCGAATCGGAATCGAGTATAGGCTGGAGCGGGTTTGACATCAACCCAAACTGGTCACCGTGGAGCCGCGCTCATGGTGTGCGCGAACCAGAGATGCGCTTGCTCAAAAAGCGTTGACTCCCGGCTTGCGTCTGGCCAACGAATCAGCTTGCCCAGGCTCGAACGCGGCCACGGTCGAGGTGAACAAAGTTCTTGCTGGCGTAGAGCCCCACACCGCCGCCCGAGAGCCACTTGCCAAAGGCCGCTGCGATCGCCGTTGGGACACTCGGGATAACGATGTCGGCAGCGCCACCTTTGACGTGCCAGCTGTCGCGTGCCGCACCTTCCGTCATTGCATTCGTCAGCATGTGCCGGAGTGCCGATGTGAGAACGACCGGCTGATTGATGCCGAAGCCCTGCAGCCACGCACAGTACGCGTAGAGAATGTCCAGGATTACTGGGTCCATGAGCATCCACGGCGTGAGATGCTCAGGCTTGATGCGACCTGCATCCAGCGCACTGGATATTCGCCGGTCCTTCGCCTTGAGCATGCGATCAAACCGGACATCCCTCATGAACCACGAGACGGCTTCATAGCCGGCTTGGATCAGATAGCCGTCGCGCCAATAGACCTGGCGTATTTGCTCTCCCGTTGCAGGCCTCGTGAGCCAGACCCACCGGGGAGCTGTCCAAAAGTCCGCCGCGCTGTTTGGCTGCGGCGCACCGACTGGTGGCTGCACTGATCTTGCGAGGACGATGGAGGGAGCAGCAAGCCCCCCTGCAGCCAGGCCACCCGCTGCAAGAAGCGTTCGAAGCATGCGGCGCCTGGATGGGCTCTTCCCGGCGCTGCCTTCGGGGAGGATCAGCCGACTTTCAGATTGCACCTCAGGAGCACCAAACATGGCGGTTTGGCGTTTCATTGTGCTTTTCCCGGGGCATAGCTGGGCGCGGGTGTGGAGGTGATCCGGTTCATGGGAGAAGTTTGGCGGGTTCGTGCGTCACGTCGACCCCGCCAACAACCCGGTTTCACCTCAAAGCCTCACCATTGGCCGCGCAACATACCGTGAGCAGGTGTCAAATATTGGGTGCGGTAGTTCCAACGCCACGGGCGCAGAGTGTTTTCCACACCACGGCACTGCTGCCGCCCTGCGAAGGGTTGTCCCAACCCGAGTCGTGAGACTTGTACACCGCTGTGTAGCCTGCTGCACAACCTGGATAGTTGTACCAGTTGTATCCGCCATAGGCCCAAGCCTGGTACATGTTGGGCGCAAGATCAGCAGCCCCAAGCGTGCTGGCCCACCGCCCAATGGACCGCAGGTAGATGTCGTTCACGTAGGCCGACGAGGTCGCCGTTTGAGGAGTATTGTTGTCGGCACCTGCAGCGCTCCGCATGATCAGGCCCCACGTGTCGTTGTTGACGTTGAGCGTCCCGGTCATCGTGTCACCGCTCGTTTTTACGCTGCGTCTCCAACCGCCAGAATCGCACTCCAACGTGGCGCCTGCAGCGTTGCGGGAGACACGGCCATTAGCTGGGCACGCCGTGTTTTCAACGTTGATTGTGGTCAGCATGAGCCCACCCATGGTGGCGGTGCCCGCCACGGCAAGATTGCCAGCATCATCGACACCCAATGGAAGCCATGATCCAGCACCATTGCAGGTGAACGCTCGGGGCCCAACACCGATACTGGGGGTCTGAACTACTCGCGTCTGATTGACGGAGGCCGCGTTGCACAGGGGGAGCCCGGCGGCCGTAGCAACTGGGTCTTCCCAGAATGCGCTACCGCCCTTCTTCCATACAGCGCTCTCGCATGCGAGGACTGCACCGGAAGCATCGCGCCCGATCGCGCCATTTGTTGCACACGCCGATCCCGCAGCCTGGATCGTGGCCGCGCCCATAAGGATGGGAGTGTTCATTGTGTTGAGGCTTGGTGCTCCAGAGACGGGATCGCGATACAACGTCGCTGCCTGTGCCGCGCCATCTTCAAACCAGAGTGCCATAACTGGATGCCCAGCGGCCACAGTGATGTTGCCAGCGGTTCCGTCGCACCGCTGCCCCAAATGGTTCGGGTTGCCAAATGCGCCCACCGCAAAACTGTAGTTGCCCATTGCTCCACGTGCGGTCGTGGGTGCGGTGGAGTAAAGACCACCCCCGGAGCCTCCAATGGTCGCTGCAACCTGCCCCAGACTGAGATCGTCGAATGCGTTTCCGCCCTCGGTGATTACAAGGCCGGACAGGCGTCCGACAGCGGTCTCAAGAACCAGTACGCACGTCGCCTGCGCAGCTGGGTTTGTTGAAGAAAAGCCTGCTGTAAGGTTGCCCGCTGTGATGAGATCGGATACCCGAATCAGCGCCGGCGTAGATGCAGTGGCCGCCGCAAGGACAGCAGCGTGGTTGTCCCTGATGTATTGAGCTGCGGCGTCGCCGACAGTCTTCGTGTGCAAGGCAGTCACAGACAGCTTTGCATCATCGCCCGCTGATTGGACAAGCTGGGTAACACCAGCGATCACACTACCCAAAATTCCGAGAGCCAGAAGTAGTTCGATAAGGGTCAAACCGCGCTGGTGTGTTGCGCGAAGAATCGAACCGCGCTTGTGAATCAGTTTCATGATGTCTGCTTCCAACTCTGTATTGAGGATCCTGCGCGTAGTGGAGGGAAACCATCACGCATGGGTTGTAGGACTACGTGCGCTCAGGCCCGAACGGCCTCATAAGCTGCCGCGTTGGCCATGACTGCCTTCACTGCGTCTGCCTTGGTGACGACACCTTCCTGGATGAGTCGCAAAGCGGAGGCACCGAGGCTGACCGAAACGTCATCTCCGCGGTCAAGCTTGTTCTGCAGCTGTTCTGGCGAACCCAGAAGCTTCGAATATTCGCGCTTGTGGTTTGCCATGAAGTCCACCGCCAGGGCGTAGCCGTCGCCGCCTTTCTTGGGAATCAAAGTCTGATTGATCACCGCCAAAAGACATGTGGCCAGCGACTGGAGTCGGCCTTCCCGCTCGTTGTCCTTGAAGAACGAGAGCATTTTGTTGATGGTGCCAACGCCGGAGCTCGCATGAAGCGTTCCAATCACGAGGTGCCCTGATTCACCGGCGATCAAAGCTTGCTCTGCAGTTTCGCGATCACGAATCTCGCCAATCACAATGACGTCTGGTCGTTGCCGCATGGACGCACGAACGCCGTCGAGGAATGAATCGCAGTCCGACCCAACCTCGCGTTGCGAAAAAACCGCCTTCTTCCGCTCGAACTTGTATTCGATAGGATCCTCAATGGTGATCACGTGCGCGGGGCGCATTGAGTTGATCGAGTCAACCATTGCGGCCATCGAAGTCGTCTTGCCCGAACCCGTGGGCCCGGAGATAAGTACCAAGCCAGACGGATGATCCAGAATAATGCGCAGGCCCGATGGCAGGCCGCTGGACTGGATGTCTGGTGTTTTTGTTGGAATCTTGCGAATCGAGAGCATGCGCTTCTCACCCGCATTGGCAAGGTAGGCGTTGACGCGTAGGCGGCGTTCATTGATCACGAAGGGGCGGTTGACCTCTGCGTGAACGATCTTGGATTCCCAGTTGGTGTCCAGCTGCTCCATGAACTCATTGATGTGACTCACCGTGGGGATGAAGTCAATCCCTGCAGCGACCCAGCCCCGAGGCGTCTTCAACATCAAGGGAGCGTCCTGCTCCAGCATGATGTCAGTGAACACCCGATCTGATTCGAGCAGCCGTTCGAGCGTGTTTTGAATATGCATTTCTCAAAGACCCATCATTACAAGGGCGCCGCCAGCGATGGCAGCAGGGAGGTTGATACCGGTGTCGTTACCTGTGGCCGTTTGCAACCGACCAGTTGTAGGATTCTTGGTGCCGACCAAAATCGACTCCGCTGTTTTTTGCGAGATGCTTCCCACTGTCCCTGGGCTTAGGACAGTCGTAGAGTAGATGTAGAGAGTTCCACCGGTTATGAGATTGGTCCACTCAGCGCGGCGTATATAGCCCGGCAACCAGTGCGGGACCAACGATGCATCGTCGATCGTTCCAGTTGCACCGGGGTTAGCGGTTATGTAGTTCCTGACCGCCTGGCGGTAGGCGAGGAAGTTGGTAGCAGAGACATCCGCCATTGCCGCGACGCTCACAGCCTCTTTGCGGGGGATGTCCTGGCCGACGTAGTAAGTCACCAACGCCAGAAACACTGCTGCAATCCAGATAGGGACCACGTTAGACCTTCGCTGATGCGGGCAGGTGCACGAGAGTGCGATTGAGCTGCGCTTTCACTTCATTACCGACCTGGTCGAACTTACGCTGTCGAATGGTGTTGCGCACTCCAACGCAATCCTGCTCTCCAAGCCAGAGGAACTCCAGTTTCGGCTTGCGCGGCTCCCCTTCAAGCCTTTGGTGCATCACAGCGAGCAAGCCGTTGGCCAGCAGGCCCGCCGCGTCTTCTGGGTTCCCTATGGCGCCGACGGCCAGCGAGTAGATCCGTTCGATTGCCATCGGGACGGAGTCAGCATGAATAGTGCAAAACACAAGCCTGCCGTTAATGGACGCACGCAACGCTTCTGCTGCTGCTTCTGGTTCCCTGATCTCGCCGATAAGGAGAATGCTGGGAGCCCAGCGCGCAGCCTTGCGGCAAGCCTCTCCGAATTCGCCACGTTCTGCCCACGTCTGGTAGCAAACGCCCTCACCATGATTACCCTCGAGCGGCATCTCAGGCGGATCTTCGATCGTCACTCCAACACCACCGAACTTGCAGAGACGCGCAGCAACGATTGAAGAGGCAGTAGTGGTCTTTCCCTGTCCGAAGGGACCTGCAACAACCACCAGCCCGCTCAAGCCGGGACGGGTCAACTTCTCCACATAGCCCGGGTGAATGCTCAAATCTTCTGGCTTGAGGATGGACTCTGGCATGCGGCGCAAGACATACACCCGCTCTTCCAGCGTCTGCATCACAGACGCGCGGTAGGCAACGTTTCCGCATCGCACCGGAAACTCCTCTCGCGAGGTCACCGCTTCAATGGCCTCGCACTCCCTGCGAAGTTCAGCCAAATCTTGCTCAGTGCCGACCGGAGCACTCACCGGGTCCTTGGTGTTCGGAACGCCGGACAGCAACGCGCGGCTTCTACCCAGATAGATGTCTTTGAACTTGAGAGACTGAAGCATGGCTTTCCTGGCTTTGAATTTGCCCACCCAATGGTTAGGGGGGGCGATGGATCAATGAGGGTCAGTTGCCGCGGAAGGTCACAACGGTGCCCGTCGCACACGCCGTAACGGCAGTCGCAGGGGCGATGGGGAAAGCCGTGATCGCAGCGGAACCGGCAACCGTCACGCTGACCCACCCCTGGGCGCCGGTGAGCATCGGAATGCAAAGGTCTTCTTCGATATTGGTCAGGGCCACGTCGAAGGTAGTCACGCTGGAGGTAATGTTGACGGTGCCGTTGGCGGCATGCGTCAGGGTGTCTGGAGCAGTAGTGGTGTCCACGCGGATCGTGGTGGGCACTTTCTTCGACACCACCAACACGTCGTTCAAGCTCGTGCCGTTAGCGCCAAACGTGCCCTGGCCTTGCCACATCTGCTTGGTTGCAGCACGAATCGCAGTCAGATCTTGGGTAATCTGGGTTGTGCGCTGAGATGCGGTGGCACTTTGGTAAAGGGACAAAGCACCGACGACCACGACGGCGACCACGGACAGACTCGCGATCAATTCCAGCAGCGTCATGCCGGCTTGCTTCTTCAGGGGTTTCAAAGTCATTTTCGAGTTCATAGTTTCTCCGTTGGTAAAAAGATTGGTCACCGGTAGGTTCCTTGCATGATTGCGGTCATCTGAAGTTCCATGCCGATGAGTCCACCAACCATCAAGGCAATGAACAAACCGACAATGAGAACGCTTACACCAAATACCACTTTCATCATGGTTTGGATTTGTTCGACCGACTCGCTGATCCACTCGCGGCCGATGGTGGCCAAAGCGGCATCGAATCCTGAAAGGCGTGCGTAGACACCCAGGTCATCAATGATTTCGGGGTCGGGAAAGCCGTATCCCGTCTTGAGCAAAGCGTCGCCTGGATTCAGTCCTGACTTCATCCCTCGGAGACACGCCTGGATGCGAACCTGCATCCACGGTGATGCACCCTCCATGAGTTGCCCCAAGGCGTTCTCAAGTCGCACACCAGCTGACACAAGGGCGGCAAAGCTGATCATCCAGGTGCTGCCGTGCAGCATCCGGTAGATGCTGTAGGGCATGAATCGGTCCAGCTTGATCCTCAAACCATCCTTCCAGCGTGGAAGGCTCAGCGCAAAGGCTGTGATGGCCAAGACAGGGACAGCCGCAAGCAGAAGCATCCAGGACCTTACGAAGTTCGCAAAGTCCACCATCATCTTTGGCAACCCTTGCCACTTCTCGTAGGGGACGATCTGCGAAAACTCCGGGATGATCTTGTAGCTGAACATCACGAGAACGGCGAACGCGATGAGCATCATGAAGCCCGGGTAGGCAAGGCCGGAAATGACCGCGCTTCGGATCTTCCGTTTGGCATCCATGATCTCTGTGGTGGAGTTCAGTGCTGCGTCAACTTCACCAGACTGTTCGCCAGCTGAAATCAACATTTGCTCATCCGAACCCACCCATCCCTCGATGGCCTGAGACAAGCGGCTACCATTCTTCAGACGGCGCAACCACTCAGTAAGGGCGACCGCGACAGGTTCCTTGGGGCCCTTGAGGACAACCCGACGGTCGCGCATCGTCTCCAGCGCTTCAATGAGCTGGACGCCGTTGGAAAGTAGCTTTGCGAGCTTTTTCCACACACGCTTTCGCTGGTCAGTGCCGTTCCGGAAAACCCAACGGGCATACTTGAGCTCGATTTCATTCATGATCAAGCCACCGCTTCAAGGCGCCGAGGCGCATGGACGATTGGAGTGACCAGCATTCCAACGACATCTTCCGCAAGGTAGGGATCCACCAGTCCGGCATTGATTTTCTGGATCGTGTGGTCCAGCATCGAGAGGCACCCAAGCTCCTTGGTGATGTACTCCCGAGCGCTAAGACGATCTTTGTCACGCAGGTACTGCATAAGACGTTCGTCCGTTGGAATAACCTCAGCAACCACCGTGCGACCAGCTGTACCGCTGTTGCGGCAATGCGGGCAGCCCTCGCCCTGGATAAATACAGAGGAAATGTTGAGGATGCTCAGGTAGCGTTCCAGCGCCTCACGTGGAACACGATCGGTATGTTCGGTCAGCGGCTTTTTGCAATGGGGGCAAAGTACCTTCACCAAACGCTGGCAGAGCAACCCTGCGATGGTGCTGGGGTCCATCACGTTCGCGGCATCTGCTCCGAGGTCGATCAAGCGGTCGATGATGCCCAGTGCATTGTTGGCATGCAGCGTGGTCCACACCTGGTGGCCAGTCATTGCAGCCTGGACGGCAAGGCGTGCGCTAGGGGTGTCTCGCACCTCCGACAACATGATGATGTCGGGATCGAGCCGCATGGAGGCCTTGATTGCCTTTTGGTACTCCCTTGAGCGCTCTTCTTCAGTCGAAGCATTGGTGACAGGGGTCTGCACCGCGCCGGGAATTGGGTACTCCGGTGGATCCTCCACCGTGATGATGTGCTTGCGGCCTTCGGTGTCTGCGATGATGGAGCCAAGCGTGCGCTGGAGAGTCGTGGATTTACCCGAGCCAGTCGGCCCACCGATAACCACCACGCCACTCGTGCTCTTTTTCAGTGTGTCAATCGCCAGACACTGCTCGGGGTGGAACCCTAAACGTGCCAGGTCAAGATCATCATTTGCATCGTTGTAGAGCAGTCGCAGAACGAAAATGAATCCGTCCACCTGGGGCGAAGTTGCGATCCTGATGCCATCCAACTTCTCGGGAATCTTGGTTCGTTCAGAGATCCGTGCGTCCTGCCTGTTCAGCTTTTCCAACGTCGCGTCGGATACGTCAGCCATGGCCTGGAAAATGGTCGTGCACAGCTGATCACCGTATTCGAACGTATGCTCCTCAATGAACGTCAAATCGTTGTGGATGCGAAATAGGATTTCTGTGCGACGGCGGGTACTCACCCGAATATGGATGTCAGAAGCCCGCTGCTCGACTGCTCGTTCGAATAGCTGACGTGCAACAACCTGCATGTTGGATTGCGTTTCGGAAGTTGCAGTGCTCTCGTAATACCCTGCAATAACGGCGAGGTCGCAATGTTGAATCTGAAATTTTTTGCCCTGATGTTCCAAGCGTGAGACGAACCCTCGCACATGCGGGTTGAACACGTGCGACTTTGAGATGAACAACCGTCCGTCATCGAGATACGCAACCATCGAACGAAGCTCGTCCGTCAGGGAGATCTCACCGCCTTTGGCAGTCAATACTTTCATGTTCGAATAGCTCCGGAACCGATGACGTTTGGGGGATGCTCAGCGTGGAAAGGGCATTCCAGGGACCATGCCGGGAACCTGAGGTCCCTGTGGTGCAGCTGGCTGCGGGCTCTGCACAAAGCTGCCGAAGCTCAAGCGCTTGGTTTCCTTGCCGCGGGACATGGTCAAAGAGTCGATAGAAATCGACTTGATGTCCCAGCCACCCACCTTGTCACCAACACGCACCGTCTGGATGTTTCCGCCCTGCACCATCAGGTTGGCCATCAGCTTTCCATCGACACCACTGATTTCCATGACGGCTGGCGTGAAGCCTTCATCGATTCCCTCGGGCTGCTTGCCGAAGCGACGGATCTCGTCGTTCTTGGCCGCGATCTTGGCCTGCAACTCAAGCTCCGCCAGCCGAGCCTGCATGACACTCATGCGCTCATTGATCTCTGCAATGAGGTTCGCAGACTCGCTGGTACGCAACGCCAATGGAGGGGCGGTGGTAACAGAGGGCACCGAAGCTGGAGGAACGCTGGCTAGTGCCGTTGAAGGAACCTCCTGCGCTTGGGCCAGCGAGGCACCCAAAGAAACGGTGCACGAGAGAAAAGCCAAGAGGCCTGAGAACTTATTTGCGTACATATTGCGAACCTTCCATCGTCCAAATGAATTGACCATTGACCCATTGACCGCTCATGGAGCGAAGGCGGAAACCGTTGCCGTCGAGTGCAGCAAGCACTGTCTCTGGCAGAGTGACCCCCTCTGCCTTCCAGCCGACCTCTTCCCAAAGCGGAACTTCCTGAGGTACAGCGCCCTGGCCAGGGAGCAGCTGGGGAGCTTGAGACACAGCGGGTGTTGCGCCGAACTTCACTCCGAAGCGCTGTGCCGCTGCATACATCACAACCAGGCGCTCATTCGCGGTGTATAGATCCTCGTCATTGGCCGCGGGGAACTGAGGAAGCGCCTTGGTGCTGGACGCAAGGCTTCCGTCAAGCGAGATCACCACATCGGGAACGACCTGCTTGAGGTGCTCGATCCACCCGTATGCACGAGGACGCCAAGAAATGGTCACTACCCCGTTCGAGCAGTTCAAGCCAACCAGATCCCAGTTGCCGGGGAACAACTTCACACCAGCCGTTGCGCGCATGCACCCCGCCATCAGATCGGCAGCGTGAGGGATCTCGCCCCACGGACGTGGACGCGGGATGACAGCTGGTTGCATGGCTGCGAGTTCGGCTGCAAGGCGCGCGGCCTCAGCGATAGCCTGATCTCGCTGCCACTTCTTGAATTGATCGAAGCCCACGGTGAGAGCCAGAATGACGCCCACCAACACGGCAATCGGCTTCAAGTTGGCGGCTAGGAGTTGGCCTGCGCTGACGGAAATGGGCTCGAGGCGCCAATCCTTCGCGGAGTTCAGCTTGCCCTTGCCCTTCCCGGTAAGGGGTAGGATCTGCTCGAGCTGCGGCGCCTCAAGCGAACCAGAGATTCCCCAGTGGCCGGGAACGATCGAGTGGGTCCACTCGCCCAAGCTGGCGTCTTGGTAGAAACGGGACTTGATGACATCCTCTTCCCCGTACACCTGATCTCCGTCGGGGAGGATGACGCCATCTTTCTGAGCGAGGTAGTACCACACACCGCTGTCGATCTCCATCACTAGGATGAAGTCGCGAGCATTGTGTTGCTCGTGCATCTTTGTGGAAAGCGCGGCCGCCAGTGACACAGCACCGCGCTTTACGGCAGCACTCCCTTTGCTCGAACTGGACTTTGCCATTCCCACGCAAAGGTTCTCGCGTTGCAGAACCTGCAGATCGAGGTTCAGTTCCTTTCCGTACCCCTTGATCTCAGAGAGACGCTCGCTCGGGTTGGACCCGGCCAGAGGCTGCCAGAGCAGTCCCGTGACAAGGGTCGCGCCGCCGTACTCGACGGTTTCAACCTTGGACATTACAGACCACCTGCCACCACGGGCTGGATGAGCACCACAAGCACAGTGCGAGTATTTGTTGCACTAAGCCGGCCACCCAGCGCAAGGTTTTCTGCATGCCCAACACCTTGCGTATCGCCGTTCAAGGCGAACTGCTCGAAGCCTGTCACGACAAGGGTTTCGCCACTGTTGAGGAAGGTGCGCTGAAGGAAGTTACGAGTGTCGATCTCAGGCGTTTGAATGGAAGAACCACCCGAGTTCACCGTAGCCAGGTTGGTGAGCGTCGAGATATCGCCCGAGTACTGGAGCATCAATCGCTTGGAGTCCAGGATGTGGGGCAGCATGTTCATGCTGAATCCCGTGGTGACCTGACCAGGCTGCAGCGTGACAGTGTTGCCGGCGCCACCAGTTCCAATGGTGGTCGTGCTCGACGCAAGATAGGCGGTTTGCCGCCCAACCTGAATTGGCGCGGGCTGGTTGTTGATCGTGACCAGAGACGCCGAGGTCACCTGTGAAACGCGACCTTGCTTGGACAGCGCTTCAATCATGGCTGATGAGCCGTCAAACATAGAGCCGGACAGCACCCTGAGTGCAAGATTCGAGCCACCAATAAGAGGATTGCTGTTTGCAAGACTCAGGCCCAGCCCACGGTTCACGTTCTGATAGACCATGTCCCAGTTGATGCCGTACTGCTCTGACTTGGAGATGTCGACTGCCAGAACACGGACATTGATCACCACTTGGCGTGACAACGCTTTGTTTTGGTCTTCAATGAACTTGCCGACGCGGTCGAGCACCATTGGCGTGTCTTCGACGGTAATCGTGCCCGTAGCAGAGGTCACAACCAGCTTGCCAGCGGGAGACAGCATGGTCTTGATACTGTCTTCAATGCCTTTCCAGACACTCAAACCAGCAAACTCAACGCCGGCGCGCATCTCACTGTTGGAAGAGCCACTGGCCTGGCTTCCTTGCGTACTGCCAGTGGCGTTGTTGGACTGGGTACCTACCTTGCTCGCCAAACTGGTGTCACCAGGTAGCGCGGCGAGGCGGAAGGTCTGGGACTTCGTTTTGAAGATGTGGATACCGTTGTTGGCCCACTCCCAGCTGACACCGTAGCGAGCTGCGACGAGGTCCAAAAATCCCGACACTTTGCCCGTGTAAACGATGGAGGCCACCTGCGAGGTCGCGGTTGCTGGCGCACCGATTGCGCCCGGCATGCTGGGCATAGGCATTGGCATCGGCAGGGGAGATGGAGGAGGCAAGGCCGAGCCAGGGGTCCCCGAATTGCTGGCCGCAGCCTCAGCGCCGGCGCTGGTCATTGTTTCAACGCTGGCCTTGAGAGCAGCGCTGGCCACGTTGACCGGCACACCGGTCAACTGCGTGATGTAGGCACCCATCTCGCTCAAGCCTGAAAACCGGCGATTGACTGCGAGGTCGCGGCCCAGTGCTGCAGCAGCGGCAGGAGCGATCTTTGCGTCCACCTTGCTGATCGGCACCCAGACTTTGGTGGATCGACGGATGAAGCTATCGTCACTGCGTTCAATGGGAGTTCCGGACCGCAGGTTGGCATTTGCGCGGTCGCTTTCCGCTTGAACGGCATTCACGCCCTGCGTGATTGGCGTGAGGGTGGAGGTTGAGCAGCCACCCAGGACGGCCACTGCGCTCAGCGCTACGGTGTGCTTGATAAAGTTCACTTGACCTCCAGGATGCGAACAGCGTTGTTGGCGAAGATTTCTGCTTCGAGCTGCACTTTGTTGAAGCGCATAGATCCAAGGAAGGCTTCGAGTGATTTTTCAAAGGAGTCGGTGAGCACAAGGTCAGCTCCGCTGCGGAACTCACCTGCTTCCCACGTGAGCGAGTACCCATTGCGCTGGGCCCACTCAACAATGCGCGGAGAAATCAGGTCACCCGCCTTGATTGACAATGTGCGGTCGACTGGCGGCGGCGGTGCCTTCTCCATTGGCCGGATGGGTAAAGTGGCTGGTGAGCCCTGAATCGGGAATGCTTCCGGCACCACGCGGATGACCTGGGCATGACCGACAGTGGAATAAACAACCAGGCATGCCATTGCGAAATGTTTTGCGTTCATCATGTTTTCCTTGAATCTCAGTAGCTGCTGACGACCAGCGTGTTGTTTGCATATGCCACTGCTCTGACCCTGTAGCCCGCGCTACCCGCCTGGGCAATCACTTGGTCTGCGGCAGTCAGGAAACTTGGCTTATCGATCACAGCGTTTCCGGTGATTGGCACCGTGTCCTTGGCATTCCATACAACAGACCAGTTCGAATCGCGACCCCACCGGTTTAGCAACTGTTCAATGCTCTTATCTTCAGCGCTGACCACCCATGAGGACGAGGCGGCTTCGTACCTGTTTCCGTTCGTTGCTGCAGCTTGCTCAACTTTTTGCGTCGGAATGCTGTTTGTTGGAGCGGGTCGAGCCTCTGGCTCTTTCGTCGTCGTCGGTGTACCTGCCGGCAAGAATCGGATCACCCGGTTGCTGTAGACGGTCGCATCGATGTGGTACCCAGCCTTGCGAAGGCCGGAGAGAAGGCGCTCAAGTGCTTCCTTCATGGTTGAAGCCTTGATGGCGGCGTCACCACTGACTTGCGCGTCGAGCTCTTGAGGCACTTCCCAGACCACGGTGTAGCCGAGGGCATTCGCCCACCGCGAGACAGTCCCATGGACTGTCCTGTCGGACGCAAGCATGTTGTATCCACCTGGGGGAACATCCACAGCAGGCCCGTTCACAGCTTGAGGAGCGCTGATGCCTTTGCTGGCCATCAATGCGTTTGCTTGCGCCAGTGAGAGCACGCCCTGGCGAACCAAAGACTCAAGGTTCGACGAGACAGCGCCTCGACCTTGTGCGGCTTCTGCAGACGCGGTGTACGCTGCGCGGCGTGGCGCAGGTGTCTCCACGAGGACGTTGGACTCCCAAAGCCCGTTCTCCACCTTGCCGGTCACCGCGTTCTTCATGACGATGGCAGACGCGGGAGCCCCGCCGAGGATCATCTGCTTGCGCATCGCTTCGGCGCGCGCCTGCTCGATCCCTTCCTTCAGCGAATCGTCATCGCGTCCCACCAGGGTGAATGTGGTGCCAGGCGGTGAGGTTTTTGCCAACTTGACAAGGAGGGCCTTACCCTGGGGGCCAAGGATCGAACGGCCCTTGCCAAACCAAACAGCGTACGACTGGGTGGAAGCTTCGCCCGTGCCCCACTGCACCCGATCGCCTTTTACAGGTGTTGCGTAGCTGTTGCGGTCTTCTGCGTCATCAACAATCGCTGGAGCCTGGCTAGCAAGACTTGCAACCAGCCGCGTTCCGGGTGCAACTTGGCCGCCCATGTAGGGAGCCTTCATACCCGAGGGCGAAACGGTTGAAATGGCTGGCGCGTCCAAGCGAACGCCATCACCATGAACAACCATGGCCTGGGATCGGCCCAGCTGGAGGGTGAACTCGCCATGAACACTTGGCACCTTGATGTAGGGGCCTTCGTGTTCGGGAACCAGCAGGGTAGTAACCCCCGCCACTTTGGCGAAGATCGCTGGGATCGCTTCACCCGCTCGGAACTGGAAGTACGTTGCCCTCCCGTTATCGAAAACTTGCACCGGGGCCGCCTTTTGGTGCCCTGATGTGAGATAGCCAAAGTCGTAGGCGCCCACGCGCTTTGAATCGCTTCCGATTGCGCCCGTGGTCGTGACCAGGACGAAAGCGACAGCTGCGGTGATCTTCGTGAATTTGAATTTCATGTTGTTTCCTATCAACGTGTCCGGTAGCTGCCCGGGAACTCCATGTCGCTCACCACCTCGACGTTGATTCGCTGGCCCTGAGGGACAGTGATGGTTGGCGCAATGACTCGGTTGCGTTCGAGAATCGACTTGCTCACATCGACAAGCACCTGGCCAGCGGCAGTAGTGGGCCCTGAAGTGCCGATATTGGTTTGGCCGCTTGGCATCGTGGTCTTGTCAGCCAGGACCGCCACAAAGAAGCTGCTGATGAACATCTTGAAAAAGTGGTTGTTCACGTTGCCCTCGATACCGGCCGCACCACGCATGTCGGAACCCGGCGCAGGAGGAAGGTCGAAGCTGGTTCCATCCGGCAAGATCAGTCGCTCGAATGCAAACAACATTCGACTTTGACCAGCCTTGATCTCTGAGTCGTACTGGCCATCGAGAACACTTCCCTTTGGAATCAGCAGGTGACCGCGCCCCAGCGAGTCGTAGATATTCACCGTGGTGAACGCGGTGATCCTTCCGGGTAGATCGGAGTTGAGCTCGCGGCCCAGGACAGCTGGAATCACCTTGCCTTGATGCAAGACGAACTCGATATCTGACTTGGTGGACTTCAGAGCGGATGAAGAGCCCTTCTTTTGAATATCCCCTGCGTACTCTTTCATCCACGACTTACCGCCCCCGCCACCGGTCTGTGCCAACTGAGCCCTATTGATGGCAGCCTCCAAGGCAGCGGCGCCACGGTCTGCGCCAGAAGGCAGTGATGGCAAGCCGCCAGCACTGCCGAGCGCTTCTACGCCAGGTCCGAAGGGGGAAGCGCTAACGCCGAGGGAAGCTGGCGCAGCCGCAGCTCCGCCATCGGAATCGAAGATCACTGCCTTTGCGAGTCGCACCTCTGCCTCGCGCTCAAGATCGAGGGCGGCCTGCTGAGCCTTAGCAGCAGCTTGTGGATCCTGCGCAAGAGGACCGCCTGGACCGAGTGGTCCACCGGACTTGTCCATAGCTGACAGTTGGTCTTCATACAGTGCGGCGGAACCGTTCGGCCGGCGCACAGCAGGTGGAACGGGCGAAGCGTCCGGAACCTTCATCTCAGCAAGCCGGCTTTCTTCATCGATGACACTTGCGTTACCCGTCGTAGGAGGCGGCGCATCTTTTGGAGCAACAGGGGCCGCTACCGCTCCTTTGCTTCCGCCGTCGTGCAGCAGGAGCGAGCTGAAACCGACGAGCACCGCAACGAGAGCGGCTACTGCGACGATGGTGGACTTCTTCAGCGGGATGCCGGGCTTTGGAACCTCATGGGAGATCAGTTTTTCGTTAGCCGTTGGCATGTCATTCCCCGGTCGTTTGGCCGAAGAACCCACGCTTGGGAGGCTCACGCCTGATGCGCACCTCGGGCTTGCCCAGTTTCAGCACAGCGTTCTCCAACACTCGCTGAGCAACGATGTAGTTGCCATTCACGGTGTAGTTGACCAGGCTGAAGTCGTCGCCTTCAATGACTGCGAACAGTGCTGGCTGCTCCTGGAGATCCGAGGGCATACGGAAGTAGGTGAATCTTCCGTCGTCGAAGACCACCTCAGGTCTAAACTTGGCGTCGCCCTCGACCTTGTAACCAAACCGCATCTTCCCGGGATCGATCCCACCCGGGTAGCCGCTTGCAGTTGCGTCTGAACCACTGGCGGTGGTCGGCGCAAGAGCCGTTGAGCCCGCCTGAGAAGTCGCTGCTTCGTCGCCCACCATGGGCTCCATGTCGAGAACGACCTCGCGGGAGTACACCCATGAAACACGCTGGTACCACTTCTTCCCGTCGCCGGTGGAGCGCAGCACGAATTGATACGTGCGCTTGTCCGTGAGCACTGTCAGCGAGGTATCGAGGTCTTCGTACTTCGGCTTCAGAAACAGGTTCTTGCGGTTCTTGGTAGGCGTGATGTCCCAATTGGCAGTGTCTCCAGCTGCCACCGACTGGATCGTTTCGTCCGGTGCGAACTGCACGTGGGTAACCGCGCGCGGCTTGCTGAGCACAAGAAATGTGTTGTCCTGGTCGAACTGAAATTCGACCAAACGGGTGTCCCCTCTCAATGGGGTAGCGATCAACTCCGCATGGGCATGACCGGCCACCGAGAACAGAGCAACGATGCCCAGAACAATGGCGCCTGCACGGCACTGGAAACTCTTGGAGTGGGAAAGCTTGATCACAGTGGTCGCTCCTCGGCGTCGCTGAAGTAGGTGACATAGATGCCCAACGGGTTCTCCAGCAGGTCTGCTTCCTGCGTGGCGGTGGTCAGTTGGTAGTTGAGGGTGACCCGATAGCGCTTCACCTGCTCCGGATTGACGGGCTGGCTGCCAACGCGCTCCGTGGTGGTCAAAAAGATGAAGGCCGTGCCGCGTTGGCTTGCATCGACGGCTGTGATCTTCACTTCGCGCACCATTTCGGGCTCAGATCGAATCCGTTCGAAGATGCGTTCGCGGCCGCGGAATTCAGTGAACTGACCAAGGGCTTTGCCAGCAGCTCGTTCAGCGGCCCAGCGCAACGATTCACGCGAACGTTGAGGGTCAATCGCATAAACCGCCTCAACCCATCGAGCCAGCTCGGCCTTAACGACTGCAAGGTTGGGATCGATTCGCTCGACGGCAACTGGCCTGTTGACGACCCCTGTTGTGGGGTTGACCTCAACGACCCAGGGGCGCACCTCCTTCAGAGGCGTGATCAGAACCAGCGCACCTACTGCACTCGATGCCAACACAAGACAGAGCATCGCTATGAGGAACCAGCGCGTGGCCTCCACTTTCGATGATCCATAGATCTCACCAAACTGGTGAGCCGCATCACCAAACACGGATGGAGGAGTGTTGGGCTGCGATGCAAGCTCAGCAGCAGCTTGCCCTCCACGCCTGCCCAGGACACGGGTTTGACCGATGAGTGGCTCCGGCTCGGGTTTTTTTCGGAAGAACGACATAGAGGTACCTTTCAGAACTGATGCTATGGATATCGGGACGAAACTAGGCTGCGCCAACGAATGGGTTTCCAGTCATATCCTCCAAATGCCCAAAGAAAAGCACAGGTGGAATGACGGATTCCAGTGAGATATGAGGGAGCCGCGATTTAGTTGGCAAAGGCACGGCGGCCGGCGCGATGTCGCAACGACAAGTCGCCTTAGAACAGGCTACGGAAGATGCCCTGGCCGATGGCCACGATGCCCACGATCAATCCGATCACTCCGCCAACCAGCAACAAGGGGCGCTCCGCACCGAGCTTCACGACTGATGCCCGAACTGCGACAGCGGGGTTATCTTCGAGAAGCCGCCTGCGATAGGCCTGCAGGACTTCGACGCCCTGCTCTGTTTCGCACTGGGAAATGGCGGTGTCAATGCGTACAAGCTGCACATACGGGGCATCAGCAGAACCGGTCTGAAGCCACTCGGTTAGTTCTTGCTCTTCGGTCCTGATCGCGTAGTTGGTTGCCTCATCTAACGAGGCACCAGGAGGATGCTCGCTCGCAGTGGAACCCGGGGATGCCTGCGCTTTGTCTAGGGCGTTCAACACGCCTTGAATGCGCCTTCGGTCCTCTACTGAGAGCGCGAGAACCTGCTGGAGAACGTTGTCAAACATGGTGCTTTCCTTAACCATTACCGAACTGGGTGATGACTACTCATCAAAGGCCAAAACCGAGGTGTTTTGATGCCTGTCGCGGGGCGCTTTTCCAGCAGCGACTGGGCCTTTGAATCCGCACGACTGGAGCGACATCACTGACTTGGTCGGGCCGGGCGCTGCTCCCCATGTAACTAGGGTGTTCCAAACCAACCCAACGTAGCGGTCGTTGAAACAGCGGGTGCGTGAGTGATATGCCCCAACGGCGTACCAGGTGTTCCCGAACTCGCGCACCTGCTTGGCGAGATGCCATGCCGCCACGTACGTCGACACGCATGGATCCAGTAGGTCGTGCTTGCCGATGCCGTAGCGGCCCAGCTCCTTCAAGTGCATCGAGTTGATCTGGGCCAGTCCTAGATCCACAGTGCCGTTCGGGTTCTTGTTTACAGCCGATGGCTTGAAGTTGCTTTCGACCTTCAGAATCGCCATGAGGATCCATGGATTGACTGAGTGACGGCCAGCGGCGTCCTGCACACAGTGGGTGACAGCGGCTCCACCGTCACCCCCAGCAATTTGTTGGGGAGCGGTCTGCCCCTGAGCCTGCGACGCAGTCGAACAGGCGAGCAGAAGCCAGCAAACAGCGACTTCTAGTAGCTTCATTCGCGGTGCGCTCGAACAGGCGTCAGCGAGCGCCGATGTCGATGTTCAGCACCTCTTTCATGAAACGAGCTTCCCAGGCGGGAAGTCCGTCATCGCGGTACTCGAACATCTGTTTGACCTTTGCGGGCTGGGTAGTTGCCTCGTTGATGGCAATGAGCGCAGGGGGCATCTGCGTGTTGACCAAGCGAGTTACCGTCGGCTTGATGAGCAGGTAGTCCCGCTTAGGGATAGCCGATGCAAGCAACTGCATCTGGGCTTCGTTGGTACCAAAAATGGTTCGGTACAACTCAGCCTGTGACTGCGATGAGCCTTTCACCGAGGGAAGGAAGATCTGCGTCGGAATGTTCTGAGTGAAGCTGCCCACATTCGGCAGCCGCGCAATTTCGTCGAGGGCCTGGGTGGCGAAAACGACAAACGCCCGCTTCTTTCGAAAGGTACGCAGCCAGTCTTCAAACTTCTGGAGAAAGACTGGGTTGGAGAGCATGTACCACGCCTCCTCCACGTAGATGAACGTTGGCGTCGTCCCGTCGAGGCTGCGCTCGATGCAGTAGAACGCGTAATCCATGAAGGGGCTGGCCAGCTGTGGCGTCTGAAGTATGCCGCCGCACTCAAGGCACACCATCTTCGTCAAGGAGAAGTTGTCTTCCAGGCTGTCAAAGTAGCTGGCATACACACCCGATCCGTAATCGTCTTCTGAGTCAGAACGGTCCACATAGGGAGCGAGCTTCGCGGCCAGATGGAGGTTTTCGCCAGCAATCAGTGCGTACAAAGCAGAGAGTCGCCAGGCCGAGGAGGGCGACCTGCGAAGGCCCTGAATCGCTGTGAAGATGCTCGATCCTTCTTCAGCTGAAACGGTGCTTCCGCCAGCGGTGATCAATACCTCGATCCACTGGCGCAGACGCATGTCGTCGTCGTTCATCATCATCACGCCAACAGGATTCATCGACCGTGACGAACCAGCGGAACTGACGTCCACGTGCTTGCCACCCATCAGCACCGACGCCATGGCCAGGCTGTAGTCCTTGTCGAAGATGTATGTCTGTGAAGGGTGGTACTTCTGGAACTGCGCGACAAACAGCGTCATGAGTGAGGTCTTGCCTGCTCCCGACCCCCCAATTACCGCGGTGTGCCCAAGATCGTCCTGGTGGGTATTGAAGTCGTAGGTGACACCGTATGGCGTGAGGAAGCGGCAAAGCGGGGGAACCTCGTGACCGATCACGCGGGAGAAAAGAGGGTGCGTCGCCTCGCCGCGAGTAATGGTGCGGATAGGAGCCAGATCTGCAATGTTGGCGGTTGATGCGAGCTTCCACCGCAGGGTGGCGTTGGCATTCCCGGGGAACGATGTGAGGACAGCGGCCATGAGGCCATGGCGTTCGCGAACAATCGTGAACCCGCTGCTACGCAACGATCCTCCCAGTACATCTGCAGCTGCTTCTGCATGACGTGGCGTCTCGCCAATGGCTAGCAACGACATGTTGTAGTAGCCGTAACTGATGTCCTGCGTGGTGAGCTCCACGAGGGCATCCTGTGCGTCTTGAGCGAGATGCAGGTTGCCGGTGTTGACTTTTTCGCTTTCGACATCAAACAAGCGCTCGGCTACTCGGGTCACAACGGACTTGACCTCTGATCGGTAGAACATTTCCGCGTCCTGAATGGCCTTCTCCGCAACCATTCGATCAAGGAATCGGTAGCACTGAACAAGGACGTACTCGCAATCCACCGCCATCAGCTTGTCCATGTCGAGGCTGTGTGCCTCCTGTGGAGTTCCCGTGGTTGACAACGCTGCGACGTAAACCGTCTTGTTGACGCCCTTGAACTCCATCAGGTCGTGCTTGCGTTCAACCGAATCGGTAGCCAAGAGCGTGTTCAGGTAGCTTCGGCCTTGGGGAGGCGTCACGGGCCCACGAATGGATGCGAAGTTGGCTCGGGCATGAAGCTCGCCGAGGAACTCCTTCCCACCAAGGCGGCGAAAGCCCAAGTTGAGTTCGACGACACCTGAGAACGCTGCGAGCACCTTTTCGAACTCCGCAGCCATTTCAGCGAGTTGACCGCGAACTCCAGCTATCGCGCCCCTGTCAGAAAGCCGGCGCTTGGCGAGGCTCGAAACGGCCTTGAAAAAGTTGCCATCGTGTTCTTGAACCTCTGCGCTCAGCGATTCAAAGAACGCCTCAGACCGGCTTGGGAAGTTGTAGGCAAGGAAAAAATGTTGCTTGATGACAGCATTGCGGCGTACGCGAAGCGAAGCGGCCCACTGGTCATCGATGGCCTGTGCCACTGGGTTGGTGAAGGCGCCCGCAGGGTAGCCGTCCACATACCGACGTTCCTGAATGCTCCACAGGGTCACCCTTTCGCCCAACGAGCGAAGTGCCGTTTGCATCTGGTTGATGCGATGGTCCACTTCGTAATTCTCCTTGCCCTCAACGTCGTCACCGGCGACCGCGAATGCGGCAAGCAATGAGCCATCCTGGCAAAGCACAACATCGTCTGTGATCATGCCAAACCATGGCAGCAACTCAGCGAAGCTGCGGGCGGACTTGCGAGGCTTGGTGAAGAGGTCTTCGAAGGAGAGCATGGGGACAACGTAGTGAGGTTTGGAGAACAAGAGGGCTGCTCGGTTGGCCGAGTTCAGCCTCTTGTTGAACTAGCGGGGCAAGCCCTTGCCCCAGCCCTTGGGCCGCTTCTGGAAATCAGAGGGCCGAGGAAGCGCGTCGTAGACGTGCTCCTCATTGAGGTACTTCAGCAGCACGCCCACAAACTGGTCATCCTTCTTCGTTACCCAACGGGCCAACACGAAGAGAATGATGAGCAGCGGGTACGCCCAGAATGCTTGTGCGACGAGTGAAAACACGGCGCCGAACACGAGCCCGCCAAAGCTGCTCTTCTCCACGCCCATGATGAGCTTGGGCCGATGCAGCGAAAGGTGAAACAGGCTTGAGCGGGACGCCATGGCTTACATCAGGCAAGCGTTCAAGCCGGCCAGGTTCTGCATGTACTCGCTACCGGAGAGGATTCGGCCCAGGCCAAGGACGATGCCGAAGATGATGCAGACCGTGATGATGCGGCCCCAGTCCATCTTGGTGATCATTCCGAAGATGAGGGTCACGACAACCACCATGACGAAAATCACCACGGCAAGTGGTCCGCGCAACCACTGGACCACGTCACAGCCAAAGTCCTGAATGAAGGGCACTTCAATCTGTGCAAAGGCGCTGCCTGGCGTGAAGGCAAGCAGCATGAGGAAGGCCATGAGAACCCAACCGCCAACGCGTGCTGGGGAGCCGTTGGCGCCATGATCGAGCTTGCCGCCGAAGGACACGAGGGGAGTATTTGCGAGGTTCATGAGGGAGGTTCTCCGTGGTTAAAAAAGGGTGAAGCGCTGGTTGGTATCAAAAGTTCTCAAGGTCATAGGTGCCCTTGGTACGGTCGTAACCGTGCAGGCGTACTGCCTGGGACACGGTTCTCTTTGCGCCATCGCGCTGGATGTAGAACATCCAGTTGACGGTTTCAGCAATGGCCACGCGGAGGGAGTCGTAAGGGACGCCCATGTCGGCCATCAAAAGTAGGTTTTCGAGTCGGGGGAGCGCCTTGGCGGCGCTGTTTGCGTGGATCGTTGCGGCCGACCCCGGGTGCCCAGTGTTTGCAGCGTCGAGCCAGTCGTACGCCTCTGGACCACGCAATTCGCCGACAATCACCCGCTTGGGTGCATAGCGCATTGCTGTACGAACAGCGCGCCGTGGTGTGACGCCCTGCTCCTCGTCACATTCGATGATCACGTGGTTCTCGGACGTGACCTGCAGCTCGTGCACCCCTTCGATGACAAACAGACGATCCTCTGCCGGCATCATCGAAAGGAAGGTATTCATGAACGTGGTCTTGCCCGATCCGGTGCCACCCGCAATCAACACCGTCTCGCGGGCGTCGACAACGTCCGCCATCACCTTGGCGTACTTCTCGGAGATCACCCCAGCTGCGACATATTCATCCAGCGTGAAGACTCGGGCAGCATGGCGGCGAATGCACATGCTTGGGCCCTTAACTGCGGCGGGTGGAAGAATCGCCTCGATTCGAAAGCCAGGAAGCTGGGCCGACAAGAGCCTGTTGTTTGACCGCTCGCCAACTTCCTTCGCTACGAAAGAGGCCATCAGGGTGATTGCCGTGCGGATCGTTCCTGCAGTCAGTGCGACCCGAACGCGACGCTCTTTACCGTGTTTTGAGATGAAGACGTCATCCGGGCCGTTGACCATGATTTCGTTGATCTCGGGATCTTCGAAATATGGGCGCAGCGTATCGAGCGTGTCCTTGATTTGATTCAGGACGTTCTTGCTATAACTCGCGCGCTCGGACTTGGATGCAAGGGCTGGGGTAGGTACGGGATGCATGCAAGAATTTTTGCGTGCCGCCCCGCTTTTTCTGTCGAGCCAACGCACCCTATTCGGTGCGTTGACCCGCTTTCTATCGGGTCATCGCCCGAAGATTGGCTGCGAGTTCGAGATCAAAACCGAAAGCGGCAGTGCAACGCAAGCGGCCCAGACCGGCGCAAGCAGCGGAGACATCGTGAATGGCATCACGAGGTAAACGACTGGCATCGCGACAATTGGAATCACGATCATTCCCGCCAGCGTGAAGGTAGCGGGACGCATAGTGCCGAACTCGGCCATCTTGACGCTTCGTTGCATCAAGCCGTCGTATACCGCGGCGACAAAGAATGGCAAGAGGAAGACCAGCCAGATCATCACAATGGCCAATCTCATCGCTACCACGTAGGACTGCAAGACAAGGCCCGACATGTAGCTGTTGAAGAGGTCTGCCATCACGGCACCGCCCACGCCAGCCACCTTGATGCTCAACTGGCGTTCTTTGTCGGTGAGCGACGCTTTGTTGGCCGCGACCATGACCCCTTTGAGCGGCGTGTTCTCGAACAGTCCATTGGCAAAAGAGACAACGCCGTTACCAACGCGTTCCCCCATGGCAGCACGGGTCTGGGCAATCTCTGCCGTCACGAACCGTTCCATGCTGTCACCAGTGCGAAGCATGGGTGCGATGAGAAAACCCAGCATCGCCAGGAAGAACCAGAAACCGAGGTGCTGCGAATTTTTCATGTATGGCGTGCGCGCGAGTGTTGCCTGGTGGATTCATGGATCGTGACGCCCAGCCCCGGCGAACACTCACCCTTTGGATGCGTGCTTGATGAGGTAACCGGTGTCGATTGGGTCTGCTAGGTGCGCAACCATGTGAGCGTGCAAGCCCACCACCTGGACCTCAGTAGGTCCAGGGTGGGACAACTGCGCGCAGATGGTGTCGATGCCGTGCTTCTCTGCCCACGGCTTCAATGGCTCTGCAAAGTGCTGCCACCGCTGTTGATCGCCATTGCGATCTACCCCACTGATGCTCAACCGGGCCACGTCTGCGACGTACTGAGTGAGTCCATAAAGATAGACGCCAACGAGTCGGCCGATGAACGCTTCTCGGTTATTGATGGCCGTGGTTGACCGCGAGACCGCTTCGGCGATGGACTTGCAAAGCAGTGACTGACCGTCCTGCGATGGCCAACGCGGCGTGATGTATTCAGCAAGGCGGCTGGTAGCTTTTTTCAGCGTGGGCTGGTGTGCCCAGATGGAGATAGCCATACCTTCGTGCGGCGTGCCGGCGATGGCCGCGCTCAGCCAGTCTTCGGTGGAGTCCGTAGAAAAGTCAGCAAGCGACCAGTAAGCGAACGCGGTCGGGTCACCGGACTGATTCGGAGGGCGGGCGCGCGCTGCTGCGAGGGAAACGATCTGGGTCATGTCGGCTTGTATTTCCTGTCTTCAACAATCACGGGTATGCGGCCCTTGATGAGTTCGCCGCGATTGAAGAATCCGATGTAGTGGAGGTCCTGAAGACTGGGCAAAAGTGACTTCGGGAAGATTTCTTTGTCTTTTTCCGAAATCGATGTACTTGAGTTTGCCGAGAATTCCAGGCCGACGTCCTCGGTCTTTGACCCTATTCCGGTTGATTGGCCGCGAACCGTGATCGTGGTTTCCCCCAGTTTCTCGGTAATGAGAGCCATCGTGTCGGGGTCCTGGGTGGCACCGACGATCATGTTGTTCATGTTGCCGATGAACCGTTTGGCACGAGCTGTGTTTCCGCCGAACTTGTCCACCAGGTCGGAGAACGTTTGGCCGAGTGCCCAGATAAAGAAACCTGCGCCCCGGCCCTTGTTTGCCTGCTGGATAACGGGCGCGCAAACAGCATCGCCCCACTCATCGATTACGACGTGGACTCGACGAGGTTCCTCGCCAGTGTCGGCCGCCGTGCCGTGGTTGTAGATCTCAGCTGCCACTGCTGATAGTTCTGCCAGCGCCATCGTTGAGATGGCTCGGCCGACGGATTCATCGGCCAGAGTGTCGGTGCCGATGTAGAGGATGTGGTTTCCTTCAACAATGCGCTTGCCATCCATGATGGGCCGCGTGTCATTGATATCGTCGTAGTCAGGTGAAAGTAGCCCCTTCAGGTCGTCAGTGGTCAGCTTGGTCAGCATCGGGGTGATGGAGATGATCATCTTCCCGAACCACTCACGATTCGCCTCAAGAATTGCGATCAAGCCCCGCAGTTCCTCCGGCTTTATCGGTAGTCCGGTCAGCTTGGCCTGCTCTTCGTCCTCTGGAACCAATTCCTGAAAGACCTTGATCATGGCGGCCAGCTCGGGCGACGACGTTTCAATGCCCCCCTTCTGCGGCTTGCCGCCGGCGGAGGCCTGCGCATTCAACTGCTTTTCAAGCGCCTCCTTCAGTTCCGGGCAGTCTTCCTCGAAGAATTTGCGCAAAGCCGTGCTGGTCAGCGACTCGACTGCCGTGCGAGATTCCATGGCCGTCTTCAGGCTGTAGATCGAGACTCGGCGCCCGACGTACTTCATGGCGTTTGTGATCCGGTGCACGGCCATCCAACAGAATTCCTTGAAGTTGTCGGATTCCTGACTGTCCAGCACCATCGTGATGCGGGAGGCTACCTGCGACACGCGGTCCCAGTTCTTGATCAGATCAAGACGCACGGACTCGCTTGCGAATGCGGGGTGGAGCATCAGGAAGCGTTCGGGCTTGCCCGACAGGATCGCTGCCTGGCGGCAGATTTCTCTGAGGTCCTTGTCGCCCTTGGGGTCGATGACGATCACGCAGTCGCCTCGCATGGCCAGTTGAAAGATGACCAGAGCGGCGAGTCGAGTCTTGATCGCGCCGGTGGTCGCGATGATGGCGCAGTGCCCCTTGAGCGAGTCGAAGGGCAGGATGACGTCTTTTTCGCCCATGTCCAGGCCGTGGATCCAAGGCAGCCCTTTAACCTTGAGCGGATCCTGCCCGTTGCCGAAATACTTCATCCACCACTTGGGTGGATAGACCTCATCCAGGTCGCGCTTCATGATTTCGTAGGCGCGCTGCGTGTGCCTTGGCTCCCACCTGTAGCCCCAGCCTAGCCACAAGTTGTTGCCCAGCTTGTGCATTGATTTCTGCAGGTGCGTAGCAGGCATCACCACGGTGGGCTTGCCCACCAACGACACCTTGTACTTTATGAGCCGGTGAGCTCCGAATGCTCTGTAGAGCGCCATCGTCAGCGCGAGCAGCGAACATGCGGCCAATGCTGCTTTGGGTGCGTTCAGAACGAGCGCTACCCCTGCCATCCAGATGCAAGCAACTCCCCAGGCAAGGGTTGAGCGGGCCTCGAAAACAGGTCGCAGCAGCTGCTCAAATTGTCGTTTCTTTGCCATTTCAGAGTCCCAGCTTCTTCACGGCGAACCGCGACAGAATCACACACTCCTTGGGCTTTGCACCCTCAGGGATGGATACCTTGTTGATCTTCAAACCAGGGGTAGCAGCTGGGCTGTACACGAGCCCTGCAGCGGCCATCTCCCCTACCCAGCCCGGCACATCCCGGACGATCGTATTGAGGAACTCCAGTGCGATGGCGGCGCCGTGATCGGTCATGCGCATGTGCTTGCTCGCCTCACCCCGATCACGCCATGCTTTCATGACCTTGCCCAACAGCTCTATGTGCAAGCGCTTCTTGATGTCTTTCTGGACTTCCGAGGGCACCAGATCGCTGTACTTGACCTCAGCCGCTTCTTTGATCGCTGGCGCAGCTTGCCCATCGGCCTCTACCGCCGGCGCCGGAGAGATGGCCAGAGGCACCAAGGACTCTGCGGCGCGCAGGCCTTCTGGCTCTTCCGACTGCGCCGTTGATTGGGGAGGCTGCTGCGCTCCTACTTCTGTTTCAGAATCACTTTCCCGTTGCAGGAGGTCAGGCTGACTGGGTGCCGTCAGCGAAGCAAGGGGATCTTCAAATTCTTGGCCCACTGGTACAGGCTTTGCCTTCGGTTCGGGCTTCTTCCGCTGCACGCGCTCTGCCTTCGCCTCAGCTGCCGCGAGGGGATCTGCTGCAATGACCGCGGCGACCGTTTTTGGAGCCTTGATGTCCAAAGCGTCGGGGTCGAAATCTTCCATGACAGAAAGAGGGTTCTTTATCTGGAGGGCGCGAACGATCTCGCCTTCGTCTGCGACGACCTCCACCATGCCCATTTCCTCGCCGTTGTTCGTCACGATTCCAGACGCCTTGAGCAATTCGGCGATGGTGGCGGGGTTCGTCGGCCAGCCTTGAATTTGCTCACGCTGTCCGAAGTTGGCGATGTCCTCAATCGCTTCTGGCCAGACGAGATACACACCCGATGCATCCGCGCGTACTCGGTCGCCGTTGAGCTTCCAGGTTGGAGTGGCGAGAAGTGTGCGTATGGCGCCCACGAGATACGGTCCCAAGTGGGTGCCGACCTTCTGACGACCAAAGGCTTGTGGACGCCGGGCTTCTTCTCTACGAGAAATTCGCATCCAGACGGTGGCGATCACGTCCTGGCAATTGCGCGCAGACGATGGCTGACCCGAGCTGATTTCGTACAGCGCCTTGACCAATTCGGGCGAACCGTCATCGAGCCACTGGAGATTGTCCGCCCCGACCACCTGGGCAATCATCGACGCGATATGCGTGGAGGGTCCCACTTGCTGCTCGGTCTCGTCCTGGTCTGGCCACGACGCGAAGATGCGTGAAGTCCCGCCTTGCTGAGCCCATTGCGTGAGACTGCCGAAATGACGTCTCCACGCCTTGCCGTCTGCACCCGTCACCACAACAGTGTCCAGGCACCTACCAAGGGGGTAAAACATACCGCCGAGGAAACTGACGTAGCGCCAACGTGTTTCCAGGGCATGCCGGCGTTCCACAGTCTCATTGCCGGTGAATATCCGTCCATCTGATGCCTGGAAGGAAAAGAAGGCCATTTCGAGTGCAGCGCGGAACAACCCCCCATGACCAGAAAACAGACCGCTTGAGGTAGCCGGCAGAGTGTTGACCTGCTCGGCAAGGTTGCGAAGCGGAGCGATGAACCGAGCATCGAACACCGGGGCATCCATCGCGGCATGCAGGCGCAGGCGTTGGATCAGATCCGCATTGGAGTCGAGGAGGGCCTGAGGATCGTTTACCGGCAACCCCTGGTCAATGGGCGGGTAGACAGGCGCCTGCGCGGTTGCGGGTACAACCTTTTGTGCGGTTGTGGAGGAGACTGATGGGGTCTGGCTGACCAGAGCCTCAGTCTTGGCGAAAAGGGATTTGAGCCACGTTTGGAGCATGTGGGTATTTTTCAACCCAGCAGTGCCAAAGCACTGAGCTCCAAACAGCGTATATCGCGTCGTTGACGCGATGTGGGTCAGCCAAATTTGTAAGTTTGTTCCGTTGCCGCGCGTTTTGCCGCCAGTCGTTCCTCGATCAGCAGGTTCGCGTTGTCCATGCGCAAGTCCTGAATGGAACAGACGGGGCACGTGGACTGGCCTTGGTGGGAGGCAGACACGGGGTAGCGGGAGTTGCAGTCACCGCACTGGTGCACTTCGATGGCCCGTTCCTTGATGCCCTGCACCATGAGGTAGTAGCTCTCGAAGGAGATGCGAGGCTCCACACCCCACGAGTAGTAGTCGGAACGGTACTTGTTGTAGACAGCCAGTCGTTTGTCACAAGCCTTGGCCAGATTCGTTTCCGCTTCTGCATACTCGCCAGCGCCACGCGAGCCAAAATGCAGTGCAATCAGATACGCGGCGTCGTACTTGTCTGTCTTGCTGGAAATGAAAGTCTTGGACGTGTAGTCGCGACCCACACCACGCGGACGATTCACTTCTTCGCCCATCTCGCCATAACGACGGTCAATTTCTTCCTTGATCCGTTGACTGCGGAGGTCGGTGCCTGTGATCTCCTGAATCAGTGCGGTGCGCTGAGTCAACAGAATGAGCTGGTCGAAGCGGTCTTCCCACGCGGGGTCGGTGAAGATCAGTTTTCTAGTTCTTTTTGCTGCAACAGCGCGTCCGCTCATGGTGTTCACTGATTTACCCCTGAAGAATTGGTGGATGTCATACCTGCAAACGAATGACGCTCCATAGGCCCAAATATCGGCAACAGGCGCGGCGTCCTGAGTTCTCTTTTTGGGCAAATGTCACACATGATCGCGTTTGGTTGGTTATCTGGGTTAAGGCGGAATCGAAAAGCTACTTTTCGCGTAACGAAGTGGCAAACGAGAGCAATGAACGGGCCATCTCACCTGAAGTTGGCCCGCCCTTTCTTGGACATGAAAGCCAGTCGTGTCCGCTCCCCAACCGTCATGTTTCCAGCGAGCACGGCAGAGAAGTACTGGTCACTGGCAGACAGGTTGAGAGCCATCCCAGGACTGGCGGCAAGATCTTTCAACTGATGCGGCGTTGAGGCACTAAGGATGCCGGCCTCCGACGCTGTGAGGTCGTGGAGAATGCAGCCCTTTTCCATGTCAGTTCGGATGGCATCAAGGCGCACGCACAATGCCATGAAGACTTCTTCGCGGTTGCCGAGCTCGTGCGGGTCCACCGTTGAGAACGGCCGAGATCCCGGTGCTGGATGCCCTTCAAGCAAGGCGATGGTGAAAAGTGGGCACAGGCAGTCTGCAGCCGCCGTGACATCCTCCTCTGAGTAGACGGAAAGCCGCTCCAGAAGATCGCGCTGACCTGGAAACCACCTCGCGACGATTCGCGGATCGATGTCATCTAGAACTCGGGCGATTTCCCAACGCCTGAGCAGAACGGTCAGGTTCTCGGCGCGTACTGCGCGCGTTTCGGTCGGCAATTGCCACTGGGTGTCGTTTCCGCCTGACTGACTCGTAAACAAAGGCATTCCTTTAAATGGTTGCGTGCGGGAGGCCACATTAAATCCAGAGAGACCGAACTAAAATGGGGTGCTTGGGTGGGCACCCATGCACTATGAAAACATAAAACGGGCCTATGTCAACCCAAAATAACCGACGAGCTGGCACCCTAAATCAGCGATTCACGCAGAGGCTTCGGGTCTTGCTTGACCAGCAGGGCTATCCCGCTTCGATTCGAGACCGCAGCAAGGCGCTGAGCATCAGGCTGGGTGTGTTCGAGTCCGTGGCCAGCGCACTTCTCACCGGAAGTGAGATGCCCGACTACGACGTGCTGATGAATCTCTGTGAACTTACGGGAAAAAACCCAGGATGGTTTTTGGACGCTGGCAAAGAAACTTTGCCAGCGCGCACAAAGCTGGTTCGTTGTGTGGGTCCGGGAGAGGAGCTGGCCATTTGCCTTCCCACGACTCTTTGTGAAGGTCGAGTCGACGAGCAGCAGGCCTTGAACTACTACCGTGCGGTGCGCGCCATGGGCTTTGGCGTGAAGGGTGGTGATTTCATCCTCACCGTGGACGCTGAGCTGCAACCTCAAGCACTGGCGAAGGGCGACTTGTACTTGGTGGGAAGCGAACACGGGTATGACATCCGGCGCTGCGTGCACACCGGGGGCGACCGAGCCGCCCTCACGACCTTCGACGGAAAACAGGTTCAAACGATCCGCAAGCACGGACTGCGAGAGGTGCAGGCAGACTTTCAGGACAGCGGCCTGGGCAATGACCTGCATCACTTCGGCAAGATCATCGCGGTGCTCAAGGGCGCAGACAACCTTCCCACCACCGCTGAGGCCTGGGATCTGTTGGTCTGACGACACCCGCTCGGGGTACAGACGAAAAAAAGGGCCGCCTCGCGGGCAGCCCTTTCCATGTTGCTCAAAGTGCATGGGAACGCTCATAGGCTTTCGCCCACTGGTTTGCCATGTCCTCACCCTCGGTTGCGGCCTGGATGACCAGGACACGTAGCCCGTCCTTGCGTGCACGCTGGGCCAACTGCTCGGCGTAGAAGCTGCCAGGACGGCGAAACTTCTGCACCCCGTTGACCACACCGGCAGCCTTGCGCGCATCGTGGTCGGCGAAGATCACTAGGCGGCGAACCGTTGCCTTGAGGTCTTCAGGCAACACAAACTGCGCCATCGCTGGCCCGTTCAAGCAAGGCCAGACCGGGAGGCGGCGAAGCATCGCAGCGCCCAGTCCGGTTTCAATGCCTTCGCAAACCCCTAGGGTGTCGCCCTGAGGCTCCATCATTCGGATTGCAAAGGCGTTGACGCCCACGCCGTAGTCGGTTTTCTTGACGAGCGGCACGTTGGCTTTACGGCCATCCGACGTCAAGAAGGTTTTGTGCAGCTGCACGACATTGCCCGCGGCGTCCATCGCCAAGGCCAGCATCGCTGGGTGCTTGCCGAGAGATACCGGCTTGCCGCCATCCTGCTCGGGTGGCGCCCAGTACTCCAGTCCCGGATGGAAGCGAAGCATGTTCGGCTGCACGTCCAGTCCTGGCACGCGGCACTTCAGGTAGAGGTCGACCGGGTCACCACTGGTGATCGGGCGGGCCTGTTCCCAGAAGTTCTTGATCCGCTGCAGGTTTCGCTGTGCAACTTCTGGTGTCATGTCATCACGGCCGGTGGCGCGAGACTCACGCGCGATGGCTTGAATCTGCGCCCCTGAGCCGTAGTGCGTTCGCACATGATCTGCAGCCTCTCGGAAGGTGCGGTATCCCATGTGACTCATGAGCATCTGAAATCCGCTCGCGTATCGGCCGCCGGTGCACTGATTGCACACCCAGGCACCGCCGTTCTTCTTGGCCCAACGGTAGCGATCATTGCCCCCGCAGAAGGGGCACGGACCATTGCGCTGGATGAAGAACTTCGTGTCCATGCCGGCCGCCGTCAGAATGTCTGGCCAGCGTCCGTAGACAAGGTCTTCAGCATTGACGTTCATGCTCCTAGCTCCTCAATAAAAAAGCCGGGGGCCGCCTCACCCATAGGGACAAGCTGCCCCCGGAGGTGGTTGATAGCAGCCAGTGGGCTGCGAAAGACGCAAGATGCGTTAACGAGGCAATTCTCCAGGGAGTGCGCCTCCTCGTCCAACCGATCAGGCCAGTTCAGGCCAATATCTGAACTGGACGGGCTCAAGGCTTTTTTCAGGGCTCGCATGAACGCTGAAAAAAGCCCCCCCGCAGTGCGGAGGGACCTAAAGGTTGCTGAAGTGCTTTCAGGCTGCGCGTTGCAATGCAACTTGCTCTTTGAAAAGCTTCTCCAGCGCATCGGGCAATTGATTCACGTCATGGACTGCGACCGAGCGGGGGATGTGAGCACTGATGTCACAGCCGATCCCCACACCGAACACTTCCACGTCGTTCTCCAGCGCCAGCGCGAGCACCTTCTGCACGAGCTGTGGGTCATCAGGTCCATCGTCAGTGACGATGAACATGAAGTGCCGTTCGCGTTGCTGTTGCAAGAGCTTGGGCAACTCGGTGGCCATGGCGAGCCCCAAGGGGGTTCCACCATCTGCCTTGAGGTCAGCCACGCGACGAACAGCCTGCTGGGCAGGTTCGCCAAAGCGCTGCAGGGTCTCGGTAGCCGACGACGTGTGGGGGAAAGTGGCCACCGAAGTGGTGACACGCCCTACCCGTTGCATCGCCAGGCTGAACGCAACTGCGACTTCGGCCGCCATCGCCAGATCGGACTTCATGCTGCCGGAGGTATCAAGCAACACGGTTGCCGCTGCGTCGATCCCGTTGACCAGCTTGCGCACCTTGAACACTTTCGTGTCGCCAAGGCGGGCCAGTCTCCAGAATCGATTCGTTGCAATCTGGCCACCCGCTTGAGCGTACTTTGCAGGACGCCGACGCTTGTCTTGCATCTCCTTCAGCAGTACCCGGACCAAGCGGCCTTGCACTCCATCGAGCTTGAGGCTCAGAGGGGTGTCAGACGTAGCCACAAGCTTCAGGGCGTGAGCCCCGGGACTGCCAGCTGCTGGACCTGCTGCATCGCTTTGCACCACCGTGAGGCTTTTGTGCGCGGCATCGAGCAGATCTTCGACGTCATCTCCTGCTTCCAGCCCTGCGAGCGCCGCTGCCATCGTGGCCACGTCACTCGCCGTTGCTTCTTGAAGCTCCAGGTCTTTGTACTGCTCTGGATCCGGAAGGCCAAACTTGGCCTCGTAGGCTTTGAGCAGCAGGTCACCCATGTCGAACTTTTCGCTCGGAATAGGCGCGCCAGCTTCCTGTGCGCTTTCAGGTTCACCTTCAGGGCCTTCGCCCGTGGGTTCGCCAATCTGCCCGCCTTGACCGACCGGGTTGGCTGAAGGTTGCCCCCCCGCCTGGCCGTCCGCTGGTTGCCCAGCTCCACCGCTTGAGTCGTCGGCACCCGCCTCGGAGCCCCCGGACGCGCCTGAGTCCCCGGATGAGGCCGTCTCGCCTGCATCCCCCGCACCGCCACCTGGTTGTGACTGCTGCGGGTCAGTGCTTTCGGAGCCCTCTTCGTTGCCTGTATCCCCCGCACCCTGCGGTTGGCCACCATGCTCGCCAGCATCAGACCCTGGGGAGCCTTGCGACCCCCCACCGTCCTCCTGCGCTTCCGAACCATCCTGTTGGGTGGTGTCTTGGGGACCGTCGGGCTGACCGTCTTCTTCGTCGGCGCCGGCGTTGCCTTCTGTGACATCGCTGGATCCGGCGTTCTCATCCGGTTCACCTTGCGTTTCTTCAGGCTGCCCCTGGCTTTCGTCCTGCGCCTGATCACCGCCTGCTTCTTGCTCAGGTTGTTGTTCCTGTTGCTGCTCGGCCGCGTGCAGTTGCTGCACCAGACGAATGGCAACGGCTTCACAGTCTGCACTGTTGGCCATGCCGGCAATTTCGCCCACCGCTTGAACGATGGCGTCTCGCTGCTTGTCCGTCACGACGACCGCAGTCTTCGCCAGAATCTCCGGCGCATAACGCTCTATCGCGCGCTGGGGGGCCACCGCTTGCGTTCCTCGAAGAAGGATCTCCAAAGACAGCGAGGCAGCCTTACCGGCGTCAGAGGTCACATCGAGCTTTGCAGCAATTGCCTGCATTGCCTCTTCGAGCCCACGACCGAGTACCAGCCCTGCTCCAGCGAATCGCTGGTTCATTCGGGCCTCGACGCGAGGGTCTTCCAAGCAGTTGAACACTGCCAGCTGCTCATCGTTGAGCCTGTCGATCACGTGTGCGTCGGTCTCCAGGAGGTGACCACACTCGTGTACGGCCATGCGCGTGAGCAGGGCGATTTCTGCAGCATCACCCACAGAGGGTGCAGGCAGCATGAGAGAGCCGTCAGCGCCCATCGCGGCGGTGTTGCACCACTGGACGGGGACAGAGCGGCCTACGATCATCGCCACGAATGCAGCGATGACCTTCCTGGCATGCGCCAGGTCATTGGTTTGAGTCATGGGTTCTCCTGCAGCCCCGGCACGAGGCCGGGGTCACATTGAGGTTCAGAAAATGCCGACGAACTCAGGGGTGAAGTCGTCAGCTGCGATGACCGCGCTTTCGAGCACTTGCGGCTCGGCGGTCTGGATCTCGGCCACTGCTGATGCAGCGACGATTTCCGGGGTGGTGGGCTCTACAGCCACAACGTCCACATGGTCAGACACTGAGTCAGGCACGGTCAGCAGCAACGACTCGAAAGCCGCGTTTGCCGAACCGGTGTCCATCACCATGCGAGCTGCTTCCATCGCCGTTGTCGGGTTGGAGAGCATCTGGGCCACTGTCCAGACATGCAGCAGGTGCACGCCATCGATGGGGCCTTCCGTGGGGAGGAGCGACAACACGTGGTCGACAATCTTGGCCAGCGGCTCCACGGTGTGGTCCAAAAAGCTGAAGCTCTTGAACTTTTCACCGATTCGCTTGAGCGGGCCCAAGGTCTTTGGCGTGATCTTCTCGCGCTTGCGCACGACACCGTGTGCGTCCTTGCCCGTCAGGTATTTCTCCATCAGGGTTCGGGCTTCTTCGGCGGCATCTGCGAACAACTCGCCTTTGAGGCCAGTCATCTGCTTGCCGAACATCTTGTTCGCGTCACTGAACTCATCGGTGCTTGGGGCACTGACGCGGCACAGGTGAAAGCCGAACGAGAGCCGCCCGGCAACGTATTCCGGGGTGGGAATGTCGTTGATCAGGTGAGCCCAGTTCACGTTGTCATCGCGTTCGCGCCACTCAGTGATGCGCACATCGAAGTCACGGTACAGGCGCTGGGCATGGTCATCGAAGCGTTGCTTGATGTCCATGAGGCCCTTGAACACCTTGTCCACCTTGGACTCAGGAATTCCGACCGTCCCAAGGAGCGGCAGGCCGTTGAGCTTCAGCAGCTTGTCGGCCTCGCGCTTGAACTTGAGGAAGGGTGCGAGATCGTCGGGATCGGCGATCTTGATGGATCCCAGCGTGGCCAACGACTCCGGGGGGAGATCGGCCAGCATGGGATTCTTGGAGAGCAATGCCTCCTTGCGGAGACGCTTTCGGCCGGACCAGAGATGGATGTCCAGGGCGACGCAGACAATCCCATCGGTCTTTGTCTGCTTGATGTTGGGAACAACTGGTGTGTTCATTTTGGGTTCTCGCAAAAGAAAGCGGGAACCCAAATCCCCGAGCGGGAAATGAATTCCCGCAGGGGTTGAGGTTAAAGGTGGGCGCTAAGACCCACGGACGGCAGTACCGAACAGTTCAAATGTAGCGGCGCCGCACATTCCGCGCAAACGATTCAGGCCGGGGTCGTAAGTCTCTGTTGCACCTAGTTGCCCACTGTTTACCGATTCCCCAGGTGTCGGTAAAAGAGAATGAGATGCGGCCATTGCATGAAAGCGCAGCAGTGCTCAAAATTGCGCCAAGGAGGCACTGACGCCATGACGAAAGAGCGCTCCATCGCTGAGGAAGAAGCAAACTTCGTGGGAGAACTGACTCGCCAGTACGGCCCGCTACTGACAGGCAAAGAAGCATGCGCCTTGTTGAAATACAAGACTCCAGGCGCTCTTTCCACGGCTCGAAAGCGTGGTCACATCGACATCAGCCCACTAGCCATGCCGGGTCGTAAGGCTCACTTCTACGCGACTGAGCATGTCGCTACGATATTGGCAAAGTGGAAGCAGTCGCGCGACCCTGCCAGAGAGAAGCCGGGTTCGTAGCAGACTCAGCGCGGGCCATTCGCTTCCGACATGCGCGTAACCAGCCAAGGCCCTACGTGCTCTGCACCTCGGATGTTGAGATGGTCCTTGTCGTGATAGAACGGTCCGTCCTTGTCGCCCATTAGGCATTTGCCGCCGGTACAGAAATGCGATTCCGGACGCAAGACGGTGAAGCCTTCGATCTCGGGCACCTGGTCAAGCAACCTCCGTAAAAGAGCCTGCTGCTTGCTCATCACTTCCTGTGACACCGAGTTCCTTTCGATCGCAGCCTCTGCTTCGGGGAGGCCCCACATCCCGCGCTGATTGATCCGATGGAAAACCGCTCTTGGATCGGCGAGCTGCTGGGGAACTTGCTCGACAAAGAAGACCTTTGCCCCCAGCGCTTCATAGGCACGCACCGTACGCTCGAGCCCACGCACAAATACCTCGCGTGAATGCTCCTTGGACAGTGGGTTGGACTCGTCCTCGACCAGGTAGTACTTACGAGCTGAGCTCGCGGAATCCTCGGTATCGATGTACATGCTCCACCGGCCCACAAGCAACACATTTTGAGGCCTGGTCTTCACGGCAAAGTTGTACTGCTCCTGAGCGAGGGTCTGGCACACACCAGCTGGCCAATTGCCCGCGCGCACGTCCACGCCGATCAGAGGGATGCAACCGCCCAGCCCCATGTACGCTGGCGTGGAATCCCTTTGGTTTGTAGCGGCGACCACTGCGGGCAGAAAGGCATCGGCGTGGCTGTCACCGAACAGGGCAACGTCGACCCGGGTAACTTTATCGGGATCAGGCAAGCGACAAAGCGCTTGCACCCCTGTAGGCAAGGAAGGTTCGCTTCCGCAGGGCTTGGCGAGGTCCTGCCATCGGAATGTGTCGGCCACCTTGGCGTAGTTGTCGATCCGATCGGGGAAACCCTTGTTCCCGTACAGCACGAAGGCCAAGCCGACCACCACCGCAGCGGTTGCGCCCGAGCCGATGAAGATCGAGCGGCGGGAGACCTTGGACGGTGAGCGGAACGGCTGTTCCACAAGGTGACGGGTGAAATAGGCCAGAACAAAGGTGGCCACGGACAGAGCGAGGAAAACTCGCATGTGCGGCTCCTCAAGCGATGCCCGGCGCGCGAGAGCAAACAGCGGCTGGTGCCAGAGATAGGCGCTGTAACTCAGCAAGCCGATGTAGACCAACGCCTTTGTCCCAAGCAGCCTGCCGACCAAGTTGTTGGGCCGAGCAAACAGGATGATCAGTACGGCACCGATGGCTGGCAGAAGTGCGTAGATACCTGGAAAAGGCGTGGCACGGTCGTAGAGGTGAACGCTCAGACCGATCATGACCAGACCGGCGCCGGCGAGGAACCCCGACAGTGAGTCTGCCCGAAGGAGGGGCAACCCAGATCTGCTGAGGTAAACGGCAGCCAACGCTCCCACCATCAACTCCCACGCTCTGAACGGGAGCAGGTAAAAAGCGGCATTGGGATGCGCTGTAGCGCCCCACTGCGCGAGCGCGAAACTTCCGAGGGCGACCGTGGCCAAACCCACTAAAACGGCCTGCCTGCCTCGACGAAACAATGCCGCAGCAAGAAGAGGGAACAGCATGTAGTACTGCTCCTCGACGGCCAGCGACCACGTGTGCAGGAGCGGCAAATATTCGGCGCTCGTGTCGAAGTAGCCGCTTTCGTTCCAGAACAAAAAGTTCGAAGAAAACAAGGCCACTGCCAGCAAGCTCTTGCCCAGCTCCTTCAAGTCTTCAGGCAACAGGATGAACCACGCCGCCACAGCGGTGGCAACAGTAACGACGAACAGTGCTGGGAGGATTCGGCGGGCGCGCCGCTCATAGAACCGGGCCAGAGAAAACTTGCCTTCTTCCAGCTCCCCGAACACGATGGTGGTGATCAGGTATCCGCTGATCACGAAAAACACATCGACCCCGACGAAGCCCCCACTGAAGCTGGACAAGCCCGCGTGGAAAAGGATGACCGGCAACACCGCAACGGCTCTGAGTCCGTCAACTTCCCTTCGATAATTCAATTTCACCGTTCCTGTCTGTGGCTTGAGTGCTTGCCTGCAACGCCGGCCTTCGAAGCGCGACGGTCCGCACACCGGTGCGCGAGTGACAGCTGGGACCGGGGCGTAGCAGTACTTGAGGTGGTAGTTTGCCTGAGATTCCAGGCGAATCTAGAGGCAACCGCAGGGGGGCGCGAGGTCTGGCGCACCCCGCATTCCTCAACGGTGAGGTTGCGAGGGGAGATCGAGGAGTGCCCCTACAAAAAGCAACTTTTCAGTGCAGTCTCTCTGAAGGCCATCGAGCCTTTAGACAGACCCCTCCGCGAGGGAGGGGACTGAGAGGACCGGGTTTCCCCGGCCCTTTTTTGCACATCAGCCGCAAGAACCAATGTGCCCGCAGTGGCTGCACACCTCACAGCCCGATTTTTTATGAACAGTCATCTGATGGCAATCCGGGCATTGCTTGCCGCCGCCTTGAACCAAAGGGTTCGTGGTTTCGACAACCTCCACCACCGCGTGCGCATCGCCGGACCGCGCCATTGGCTCGCCTTCCAGCAAGCCCAGCAACTTCATGCGAGCCAGCAGCAGAGTTGCAACGTAGGCCACCGTGCTCGGGTAGTTTTGCTGCTTCACGTCACCAGGCACATGCGCAAGGAAATCCCCACGCACTTCACCAAAGTTGGCCAGCTTCTGCAGCTTCATGGCAACCCATTTCGGATCGCTCACGCGCATATCGATCGACAGCACCTTCATCAGTCCGTCCAGCACCTTGGGGTACCGGCCAGACAGCCACACCGAGTAGGGACGAACCTGGCCGTTGGGCAGCTTCAGTTCCTTCGTGTGCAACAGGAAGTCGTCACCCGTTGCCGGGTTGCTGACATCCACGTGCCACCCGATTGCGCCGTTAGGACCGGTCTTGGGCTCGCGACGGCTGAACAATGCATCCACCATGGGCGAAGGCTTGCCGCCACCGAAAGCGCCGATCTGGGTCAGGCGGTGCTTGACCAACACTGCAAAGCCAGCGGTGAGTGATGGCATCATCACGCGCTTGCCCGTAGCCGGATCGTTCATCTCGAAGCCATCATCACCGATCGTGTTGATCAGGGAATCCAGCTTCATCTCCAGGAACGCACCGTCATCGGTGCGCATGTCCACGCTCAAGGCCTTGGCGATGGCGCCCAGCCCGCGGGGAGCTTCGTTGCCGGCGATGTACACCTCCAGCGGATGTCGCACACCGTTTTCCCAATGGTTGACCACCACCGCGAAATCACCTTGGGGGTGACGCAAGCTGTAGGTGATGCCTTCGGCGTTCACGTCTGGGCGGCTGGGCCACTTCAACGTTTCCACAATGTTCGGCACGTCCTTGATTTCCACGCGACGATCGGGATCATCGACACGAATGTCTTGGGCGCCTTCACTGGCCTTCTTGTCCGCAGCCGACACCAAAACCGAGCCGGTTATGGCGTTTGGTCTGTACGTGGTGATCCCTTTTAATTTTGACCTCCACGCATCCATGTAGATGTTGGCGAAAGCTTCGAAGGGGTAGTCGGCCGGCACGTTGACAGTCTTGCTGATCGCACTGTCCACGAACGGAATCACAGCCGCCATGATGCGCAGGTGCTCCTCAACAGTCAGTGTCTGAGCGGTCGCGATGATCGATGCGTCTGCATCTTCACCCTGGACCATCTTGAGCACGCGGTAAGCGTGGTCGTCGGCTTGCCACAGCTTGCGCTCCTCGCCTTTGCCGGTGCGCACATTTCGGTACGCGCTCAGGTCAAACGTGGGCTCAATGCCGGAACTTGCGTTGTCTGCAAATGCCAGAGCGATCGTGCCGGTGGGCGCAATCGAAAGCAGATGCGAGTTGCGGATACCGTGCTCACGGATTGCCGCTTTGATGTGGTCAGGCAGTGTCGATGCGAACGTACCCTCTTCCAGGTACTGGTCAGCATTGAACAGCGGGAAGGAGCCCAGTTCTTTTGCCAGATCAACCGATGCCATGTAGGCCGCGTCACGCTGCTCACGCGACACGGTGGAAGCGAATTCAGCAGACTCTTCGCTGCCGTAACGCAAGCCCAGCATCGCCATTGCGTTGGCCAAGCCGAGGAAGCCGATGCCCAGACGACGCTTCGCTTCTGCTTCAGCCTTCTGTTGTGGCAGCGGCCACTTCGTCACGTCCAACACGCGATCGAGCAGACGCACACCACCTGCAACCACACGACGAAACGCCGCATAGTCAAAGTACGCTTCCTTGGTGAAAGGGTTCACCACGAATCGCGCCAGGAAGGTCGAGCCAAGGCAGCAGCAACCGTACGGGGGCAACACTTGCTCACCACAAGGGTTGGTCGCCTCAAGCTTTTCGATCGCTCGAAGGTTGTTCGCGCGGTTGATCGTATCGAGGAACAGAATTCCCGGATCTGCGCTCTCATACGTATTACGCATGATCTTTTCCCACAGGTAGCGGGCTTTGACCGTGCGGTAGACGAAACGGCTCACGCCGTCTTTGCCCACCAGGACTTCATGCGGAACAGTGGCCGGCTCTGCTTCATGCACGAGAGCGAAATCGCCATCGCTGACGACTGCCTCCATGAACGCATCTGTTACGCCCACGCTGATGTTGAATTGGGAGAGCGGAGCCAGTGCGCTGCGCACTGCCCAACCGAAGCCCATCTTGGACTGCATCAGCCCGAGGAAGGTTGCTTCCTCCTTCTCATCCAGACCAAGAGTTTTGAAGTCTGGTGCCTTCTTCGCATCGATGAACAACTCGATGTCAGGGTGGTCGCAACGCAGCACGCCCATCTGGGCACCGCGTCGAGCGCCAGCGGATTCAACGGTCGTGCAAGCACGGTCGAACACACGCATGAAGCTCACCGGGCCGGAAGCGTTCGAATCGGTTCCCTTCACGCGTGCACCCATCGGGCGAATGCTTGAAAAGTCGTATCCAACACCACCACCTCGACGCATGGTTTCGGTGGCATGTCCGAGTGCTTCCATGATGCCAGGCACGCCGTCTTTGTAGCCAGTCATCGTGTCCGAAAGGGGCTGCACGAAGCAGTTAATCATCGTGGCCACGCGGTCCATTCCGGCTGCGCTGTTGATGCGTCCGCCAGGGATGAAGCCATCTGCCTGCGTTTGCAGAAAGTTGGATTCCATCTCTTGTGATGTGGCCAAAGCTTTGGCCACACGTTTCTGCACGTCGATCACCTCGGTCTCACCGGGGGCGGCGTACTTTTCTTTGAAAATGTGCAAGCACAGATCCTGCGGCTGCAGGGCAGGCAACACAGCAAATTCGTTTTTCATTTGGAACTCTCCAGGGGGGTTAAAAATTGGCAAAAGTGGGTCGAAAGAAAGCGAGACCCGCGAATGCACACCCCCCCAGTCGGGAGATGCACATTGGCCGGTCCCGATGGGATGCAGTCCTGCATAGACAGAACGGCACTAAGGCAGAACACGCACCCTGCGAAGGGATGGGCGTTCAAAGTTGAAAGACTGGGGTTACACGCCGGTGAGGGCGAGCACAAGGTATCCCAGCGCCTTGTTCGAGCTCGTGAGAGCAGAAAACTCTGTAGAAAGCACCTTTCGCAAAGGCACTTTCACCAAAATTCGATTTGTATTTTCTCGCAACTGAACGAAGTGAGCAAACCAACACGGCCAGTCTTTCGACTGGCCGTGCGGTTTTCCTCAATGCAGCACAGTTGGTCCCCACTGCAGTTGGTGGAAGCTTTCGACTTCCTGGTACCACTGTGGGCCGGGCGGCTTGCCGTCGACCATCAGACCCACGTAGGGACTGAACTCGACGGAACGGACGCCCATGGACGAATCGCGCTTTTCGACGACGATCATCATGGCGCGCTCGCCCGTTGACTGTTGAAACTTCTTCACCTGCTCTCGCAGGGCTTCGGTGATGCACATGCGTTTCTCCTGATCGGATGACCAGGAACGCCCCGACTGGGAGCGTCCCAGTCGGGGTTGGTTGTTTTGTTCAGACGAACGTTTGGGTCACATCTTCGAACCCATCGCTGGGATCTCCGGTGAAACCGTGGTCGTCAAAACCATCTGGCTCCTGGGGAGCGGTTTGCTGCACCGATGGAGCAGATCGAGATACGGGCCGCGCGGTCTGGGGAGCAGCTCCAGCATTGCTCGTTGGAGCACGCTGGTTGAAGCCACCTTTTTCTGCGGCGTAGGCATTGGGAGCGGTACCGCGGTTGCCACCACCGTTGCCGGAGGGTGAGTTGCCGCCGTAGTTGCCACCGTTGCCGTTTCCATTGCCAGATCGTTGACCTTGGTTTCCAACTTGGTTGCTGGCTTGGCCATCGCCCCGGCTGCTGCGCGGGCGGGCACCCTTGCTGTACCAGGTCATCCGGTATTTGACGAACTGCTTGCGTTGCTGCTGTGCATCTGTGTAGCTCGATGTCTCCTGGGTTCCGGTGGCTGAGATCAGCTGACCTTTCTCCGTGGATTCACAGAACCGCTCAGCCTCCTCGCCCCAGACGAAGAAGTTGACCGCCTCGGTCACTTCATCGCCTTTGGCCCATCGAGAACTCAACAAGCGGAATTCACAAACGCAGCTGTCACCCACGATCTTGACGGTAGGCTGTTCAGCCAGGCGCCCGTGGGCTGTGATGACGATCATGCTTTCTCCTGAAGATTCTGGACTTTGTAGAGGTTCTTTTTGCCCTCACCACCATTGGTAAGGGTCACGGGCACTTTGCCCATCGGGGTGATCGAAATGCGATCGCCCAACTGGCAATCTGCAAGTTCGAGCTCGCGTTCGAGTTCGGCACCACGAAGCGGGAATTCAGCGCCGTTGTCCATCTGGATGATGGCGGTGAACACCTCGTATGCATCACGTCCCCGGGGCGTCACCTTTCGGCTCCCAGCTTCACGCAAGGTGCCTACGTAGGTGAATCCCACCGCTGGCTTGGGCGCGAAGACTTTCGACTCCGGTGCCTGGGCCTGCGTGGCAGGTGCTCGCGGCTGCTCGCGTTTGGACGCGGGTGCCGGATGTTGTTTCGGTGCGGGCGTTCCCTGCGCCGCCGCTGCTCGCTGGACCACGGCTGTCGGAGATGGTGCTGCCACCACATCCTTCGTCGCGACCTTGGGCGGAACCTTGACAGTGTCTTTTGGCGGTTTGACCGCCTTGACCTTGCCTTTGCCCACAGCGTTGATGAGTTTCTCTGCGAGGTACACCGTCTCATCCTTCACATCCTCCAAATCCGACTTGGGGTCGAATACAGCATCAGGAAAGTTGAACCGGCGACCTTTCATCATGGCCCGCAGTCGGGGTTCATGAACGATCAGGTCTCGCTTGACAACCTTGAGCGTCTTGTAGACACGCATGTTGATGACGCCAACCGCAGGATCGAGGCGGATCGAGATGATCCGGTCTGCAATCTCGAAGTCGCTTGCCTGCACCATGACCGGAGCCGAGCACTCGCCCGTCGCTTTCGCTCCTGGGTTGCGTTCGGCCGCCTCTTTGGCCTTGGCCAAGGTCTGGCGCATCGCGTCACTTTTGCTGATGACCACCTTGGGAGTGATCACCGGGTTGCGGAGGCGTGGCTTCACGAGCCTTGAAAGGCCTGCGATGCTTGACGCCACCACCCTGCTGGTTCCGAGCGTGAGAGCGCGGGCAGCATTGATGAGGGGGTGAATATGTTTGTTCACTTTGTTCCTGTTAAAAGGCGGCCTGACTCGCATCGGCTATCCAGCCGTCTGCGTCATCAGTGTTGTTGTGAATGACTGGAGCCGCCAGCATCGCGTCGCGTAGCGACCAACGCAGCTGCTCCAAAGTTCTTTGTGTGGTTGCCTCCGCGAACCACTTGGACAGGAATTGCTTCCAGGCCATTGGATCGTTCTTCGGTGTCACAGCCGGCACTTGGCCCGACTGTGCAATGACAACTTGCTTGTTCTCGACTGCCCAGTTGGACAGCACAAGTGCGAATGCGGGGTGGGTGTCCGGTGCGGTGAAGTACTGCACTGCCCGCCGCTGCCTGGCGATCCAGACGTCAGCGGTGTTGCGTACTCCGTCCACGCCTTGCAGAAGCACTTCCCACTCCTGCAGCAGCGCGTCGACATCCAGGCCAATGCTCCGGGTGACCATGAGCACCAGCTCACCATCGCCTGCAAAGTCCAGGTCGGGGTGCACTTCGGAAAACTCGCCAAGCACCTTGCCGTCAGGGGTGACGTTTCGGTGGAGGTACTTGCACCTTGCGGCGCGGGAGTACCCCATGCGAACCTTCGCGGTCAGTGCACCGCCAAGCTTGATGGCGTTGATGGTCTCAAGCTTGAGCGTCCCATCGAGCTTTATCTCCGCGATCATGACTTCCGATCCCCGGGGGCAGAACCCCCAGGCACCTTTGTCCGAATGTTGGTAGACATCAAAGACAAGGTTCATACCCTGCCTCAGCTCTGCATGTTTTCGTCGTAGCCCGCAATGAGCGTGATTTGCTCATTGACGGCTGTCGCCATGGCTGCGCTCATGCGCACGGCCTGACGAACTGCGTAGTGCAGTCCGCTTTGGTTCTGTTTGCGCATGACACCCTGGTACATGACCGTGTACTTCGCCCAACGAAGCAGCACCCGAGTTGACAAAGGCTTGTCGATTCCGGGGGCATCGTTGAGGAAGGCCTGGCGCACGTTGTTGGCCACCTGCACGACCACCTTGGCGATCGATTCAGCAACCGTCCTGTCAACCTTGCCGGCCAACAGGTGCCGCAGCACCAGCGCTTCTTCAAGCTCGGGCTTGAGGTATTCCACTTCCATGTGGGACCAGCGGTCATCGTTGGCCACGTCCTGCACGTTTCGCCCTGCGACCGCGGCTCGGCTGTCTTCAGGATTCTGCGTGGCAAAGAACCGGGTGGTCTTCGCTGGCGTGATCGTCTCCCCGGTTTCAGGGATCGTGATCGAGTAACCCTCCAGCAGCATGTTGAGACCGGTGGCCTCTCCCGCGTCCAGAGTGTTGTACTCGTCCAGCAGCACAGACGTGCCTTCACGGCATGCCTTGAGCACCGGGCCATCTTTCCAAACGAGCTTGCCATCCTCGGTCGGCAGCAGCTGACCTATCAGGCGGAAGCTCTCAGTGGTGGGTGAGCACGGCACTTTGTAGAGCGGCACGTTCAGACGCGCGTGCCACTGTTCGATGATCGAGGTCTTACCCGCTGCGGGACTTCCTTCGATCTTCAATGCCTTGAATCCGCCAACCCAGAACATCGTCAACTGGCGCGTGCGCTCAGTATCAAAGACGTACATCGGGTCAACCGGGGGGACGCCGTTCAAACCAGGCGCGAGGCCTGGAATTTCGGCTGATTCGGGCGCTTCAAGCAGGCCGAAGACTGCGCGCACGTTGTACTTCTGGTGTACGGGTTTAATGGTGTTTTCCATCGAAAAGTTCCTTAAAGACACTTTGGAGGCCAATCTCTTTGAGTACGGGGACTAAGCCGTCCGTCAAACGTTCAGGGCTGTATCCGCAGATAGCGCAGCACTGTTCGAACGAGAATGGAGTTAAGGGTTGGGACAGGACTGTCTCAACCGTTCGGCCGCTTTCCCCGTGTAGGGACGCGACCATCGTTTTCGGAGCGAAGATCCACCGCAGGACCTCTTTCTTCTCCGCGCCGTTGCCTTTAGCCTGAAGGAGCTTCAGCGAGTAGTGCAGTACACCCTCGTGCAACTCCTCAATGGCGGCATCGGACCACTCGATGTGTTCGTCAACGAAGTCCTCGATCTTTTCCGCGACATCGGCCCTCAAGGGGTCAACATCACAGTTCAGTTCGTTTCCTTCGGCAACGCCCCCGAGTGGCATGTCCAGCAAGCTGTCGTCGATCAGATCGAACAGGCTTGTCGTGTCCTCGTCCCTCTTGAGCAGAACGCTCTTGATGGATCTGGCTTTGACGGCCTTTTCTTTCTTGCTCTGACGTTGTTGCTCGCGCTGGGCCCACGCATGAATTTCGTGGGCCATGAACATCGGCAGGAAAAGCTGTTGCGCTTGCGGTTGGGTATCAATCGCCCCGGCGTGCATGGGACTGCTCCCTGACGCCGGTGATGTTTTTTTCCATCATGCTTCCAGCTAAATAGCCGAGCAGCATCCCTACCGGGAAGCTGGTCCCGGCTGGGTTGATGAATGCGGTTTGAAGCCGCTAGTTGTGCGCTGACACGGATGCCAGCTCTGCTCGAATTTGCATCGAGAAGTGCTCACGGTGCTGGATGCGTCCAGGTCCGTCAGCAGTTCTCACGCGGAGTGTGTGCGAAGGGATGAAATGAAAAAAGGAAGGGCCAGGCCCTTCCTTTTTTACAAACGTTGCAGCGTCAACTCACCGAGTTGCTTGCTCGACCACGAAGTCCACATGAGTGGTACGCGACTTCACTGTTTCAACTGCGGGGAGCATTGCCCCGGCGGTGTTGACCAAAACCATGGCAATGACGAAAACGGCGAGAACTACTTTCATGGGGACCACCTAAAAGGATTCCCACAAAGCAGTCCACCCCATAGGGCATTGGAATGCCCATGTGGGGAGGTTGATGTGCGACAGGCAAACCCGGAGGTCGGCAAGTCAGTTGAAGGCGTGTACTGGACACGCAACTGAACCGAAGTTCAGTTCTTTTCGGCGAACCGAGGAAGACCTCACATCTCGATCAAGAGACGTCAGGTATTACCCGCTGTGTGGCGAAGTATATGCAGAGAGCGATGTGTGTTGAAAGAGGAAACTGCGATGGGCAGGGTGCCGAAGCACCCGCCATGCAAGAACTCGTGGAGTTCTTTTCATCTTTATGTTCCCCTTTCAGGTAGCACTTCGCCGTCGCAAAGAGCAGTTCAGTTTCGACTCGGAAGGTTTACGTGTCCCAGTTGCACGGCCGCTGGATACCAGACGACGTACGAAGTATTGAGCAGCTCGAAACGCGGGTCAAACCAATCTGGCCACTTCCCGCGAAAAAGTTTCTGAGGCGACTCGAACGTGGTTTACCGCCAAAGCAGCAACTGGCCACATCGGGGGCACCAACACACGTCAATCCGCCCAGTCACCCTGAGTTTCCTTGAAAAAAAAGCACTCAGACCGAGGCTTTGCATTGGTTTGGGTGCATTGACTCAACCTGACTGCTGCAGGACCGCTCCTAAAGTCAAGTGGCGTTTTCTCAACCCACTGGAGAGTCCTTTCTATGACCAATGCAGCCCTCACGGCGACCGACGCCGACGCCCAGATTCAAAAACAACGCCAGAAGGCCTTGCAGATGGTCTTCGGCGAGAAGTTCGGTTCGAATTTCCAGAGCCCCGTTGTCTTCATTGACAACGCTGAGTTGCAGTCACCTGCCTCCACCCGCTTCTTCCGCAAGGACTTCGCCTACCTGTCCAAGCAGCTGTTCCTGGAATACCAGTACCGCAGCTGGCGCGGCTTCAATCCCGAGACGCTGGAGAAGTACAACGAAGTGATCACGAAAAAGCTGGCCAGCATCAACACTTTGATGACCAGCAACATCAGCCGCCTGGAAAAGCTTCTCCAGCAGAACGGCGTGAAGATGGAAACCTCGCTTTACCCAAACCCGGTGCACATGACCGTGCCGGTGATCGCGGCACACGCGCGCAGCTACTTCAAGTTGCTCACCGACCTGGACAAGGTCAACCTCATGGCCGGCACCGCCAACCTGTTGGGCGTGATCGACTCGGCCCAGCGCGCCGAAGTTGAATTCCTGTGCAAAAAGGCTGTGCGCGCCTTCCGAGCCATTCTGCAGACAGAAGTGGTCAAGCTGTACCGTGAAGCTGACCGCCTGATCAAGGAACAGCAGACCAGTGGCACCGTCAATCCCGAGATGGCCGATGTGGTCTCGCAGCAGGGCAAGGACATCGCGGCCTTCTCTGCTTCCGAGTCGGAAGGTGCAGATGCCGATTCCAGCATGGACCTCGGCGGCGCTGACCCGAGCAAGGTGATTGACGACGCTACAGCAGCCGCGGTTGCGGCCGCTGGCAAGGGCAAGGCCAAAACGCCGAAAGCGAAAGAGGTGGACCCCGCCGCCGTGGCCGCTTAACCACCTCTCTGTGAGGTTGAGAGAGGGCCGCCACTGCGCGGCCCTTCTCATTTGAGCACCTACCACGCCTGCCCGCTCTATTTGACTAATTCCACTCGGACCAGCGCCCATGGCCTTCACCCCACAACAGCAGCAAGCGATTGACCACGACGGTCACCTGCTTATCGTCGCCGGGCCCGGATCAGGCAAGACCACCACCTCGGTGGCCAAAGCCATGCGCATTCTGTCCGACCCGAACCGCCGTCTGATCATGGTCACCTTCACCAAGGAGGGTGCAGACGAAATGCGCCGCCGGCTGGACGCAGCACAGGTCAAGGCCGGAGGCAAGCCCTTCGGTGATGAACGCTTGCTCATCGGAACCTTCCACAGCATTGCCATCAAGCACCTGTTCCGACACGTGCCCCGACGCAAGGTCCTAAGCCCCGTCCAACAAGGGATCCTCCTGCAGGATGCGCTGTTCACGTTCCTCAAGAGTGCAGAGGACCAAAAGGCTGCTCGCGAGATCTTCGAGCTGTACATGTACGCCATCGACCGAACAAAGCTCGAAGTGCCCGAGGTGGCCATGAAGGTCATTGAGAGGTACATGGAGCGACTGAAGGCCACTGGACAGATGGATCTTTACTCGATCATGCGTGACTGTGCCCTCAGGGTTCACGAGGGCACGATCCCGCCAATGCCTTACACCGACATGCTGGTGGACGAAGGTCAGGACACAGACGATCTGCAGCGCTGCTGGATCTTTGCTCACGCGCGATCTGGATGCAACGTCACCATCGTTGGAGATGACGACCAGAGCATCTACGAGTGGCGTCAGGCTCTCGGCTACGCCGGCATGAAATCCTTCTTGGACACCTTCGATGCAAAGAGGATCGAGCTGGGTGACAACTTCCGCTGCCGCCAGGAGATCCTGTTTCACGCGGTCACTCTGGTCAGCCTGAACAAGGCACGGCTGTCGAAGACGCTTGTTGCACGCCGCGGCAAGGGCGGTGCCATAGCCGCATACTCCACCGCCAATGCCGAGAAGCAGGCGCAAGAACTGGCCGCCATGGTTGTGGAAACGCCTGCGCAACACGTCAATGCCGTGGTTCTTGCGCGAACCAACCGCTCGCTGGATCTTTTGGAACTTGAACTGCGAAGCGCCGGAGTCGACTACAAGCGCGTCGGCAAGAGCATCTGGGAGAACTCGCACATTGCGGGCTATCTGTCGTTCTTGCAAGCACTGGTAGACAACTCCCCGGTCGGCGTACTCGGCGTGCTGCACTTCAACGGCATCGGGGATGAGATGAAGACCTCCATCCTGCGCGAAATGAACGGCTCGGCAGCCCAACTGCTTGATGGCAACGTTCCCGAACTTGAGGACGCACCGCCTGGTGAGATGAAGCAACTCAAAAGTCTGGCCAAAGACTGCGCCTACTGGAGGGCCCAACTGCGAGCGAGCAACGCCGGCACCGGTGGGTCTGTAGCTGAGGTGATTCTTGAAGTGGGCGACATGTATGCGGGATGGCTCAAGGCGGAGCGCAAGACAGGCGCGGCAGACCTGGTGGGCATCTGCGCCAGGATCCTGAGCGACCTGCGAGGTACGCTTTCCAGCCGCCTGAAGCTGGTGTCCACGAAGAACCGCGACCTAAGCGACGTGAGACTGGTCCTGATGACCATGCACGGCTCCAAGGGCCTCGAATTCGAAACCGTGCACATCCTGGACGCATCGGCATCCGACAATGATTCCGCCGTGGTCAACTACGAAGCAGAACGTCGCCTGATGTTCGTCGCCATAACGCGGGCAAAGAACCGCTGCCTGGTGTGGTTCAGCGGTAAGCCCCACCTCACCGTGGTTGAATCCAAGATGGCCGTGAAACTGAGACTGTCCGACGCGACGAAGGTCATCACAGACGGCAACTGAGCTGTTCGCCGGGCAACACTCCACGCCATGTACCAGGTCATCGACGCCGGCGCCATCGAACATGAGAAGGAGCCACACCGGCTGCTTCTGCTCCAAGCTGATACCGTCGAAGAGCTGGAGGCGTTGATTTCTCTCTCCAAGGCCAAAGGCTGGCTCGAATATGTGGAAGGCGTTGCGACGCAGGGCCCGCGTCTCGGTAGCTGGATGCTCAAACCCGATGCCCCACCAACCAGCACAGCTTGAAGATGGCGAGAAAGCCGGTAGCCTGACATCCATGACAACACCCTCCTCTCCTGCACACCCGCGCCGCTGGGTCTACCTACGGCCAGTGAGGCTCTGTATGACGGCCGCCCTCGCTGCGGCGCTGCGCACGCGCGCCACCATCGCACCAAAAGCACGGGAAATGTTGGTCAAAGGCGGGACGATCCTGACATCGAACCATGTGAGCTTGCTTGACGGCGTGCTACTGGCCCTCCTAAGCCCTGCACCGCTGGCAGTGGGGGTCGACAGCGACTGGTCCGTGAAAAGTCCGTGGGCAGCCCGTGGGATGGCCACGCTGTGCTGGTTGGGCTACGGGTGGGTGGTACCGCTGGACTCGGGCACGCCACAAGGCCTGCGCAAGTTGGCGCGCCACCTCCGCGAGGGGCGCAGCGTCCTGTTGTTCCCTGAGGGTCAGATCAGCCCCAATGGAAGGCCACAAGCTGAGCGCCCAGGCGTGAGTTGGCTCGCGGAGCGAACCGGGGCCAAAGTGGTCCGCGCCAGCATCGACGGCGCCGAGCGCTCGCTGATCTTTGCCAAGGCTGGCGATCACCTGTGGCCACGAATTGCCATCACCGTGAGCTGATGAAGCACTGAGAACTCCTTGCGGGGAATGCGGCATTTCCCCGCCTCAAGAGGTGATCAAACTTAAAGCTTCACCTCTGCACAGGTCCAACTTTTTGAACTATTGTTTTCCCCCAAGGTCAGGCTATAGAAATATCGAGCCTTTCGCAAACGTGCAAAAGTACCGATGAAGTGCAGAAATGCGGCCCATGTAAGTCAAGGGGATAGCACGGAAGCCATTCGATTCAAGCGTCAACCTGATTCATACCTACAACGTGCTAACTCGCGTTATAAAACCATTCTGCATGTACATCTTGGCTGGTTTCTGCGGGCTGTATTTGCGACCTGGAGCATCGCTGCCTGCTGGTATGGTCGTTCATGCGCATCTGTATCGGCGCTCGCCTACTCGCGAGCCTCGATGCAACGGAAGCTCCATCCAACAGATGGACCGCGGGCCTTGGGGAGGGAACGTTCAAAAGAACACCAAGGTCGGTTGTGCGCGTGGCTGCGAACGCAGTCGGACAACAAGAACTCAACAACACCATGTCACCAAATGACTCGCACGCAGGTGCACCTCAGATATCCGATCAGCTGGTAGGCCCACTGTTTGACATCGCACCTTGCGGGATGCTGTTGTTTGGACCCAAGGGCGAACTGCTCAAGGTCAACCCGACCCTACTGCGCTGGCTGAACAACCATGTGGGCATGGGCCTTGAACCCACGCCCTCCAGCGGCCCCTCCAACGGGCATCAGCCACTGTCATTCGAGAACCTCAAAGAACAGCTGCAGATGGCCCTGGAAGGTGCTGTCCCTGCGCCGGCTTACATCACGATGGATCGGTCCGATGGCACGGCGCTGCCCCTACAGGCCTCTTCGGTGGCCATCCGCTCAACTGGAGGTGATGTCGCCGCAGTTCTCACAACCCTTCAGGACCTCAGCGAGGTAGAAGAACGGGTTGGCCAACGCTCAAGCGAACTGCTCACGGCGAAGCGTCGATACGCGCTCATGATCGACGCGCTTCAGGATTCATGCATCTACTTCATTGACGCTTCAGGCCACATCACTGAATGGAGCGAGAGCGCGCACCGCCTGCACGGGTTCACCCACGACCAAGCCGCCCGGATGTCTTTTGGTGACCTGGCAGCTCCGCGTGCGGGCGAGCCAGAGGAAATCAGCATCGAGGACGCCATTCGCCTTGCCGTCGACCGGGGGCAGTGGGAGTACCACGGCTGGCGCCTTCGCGTCGGGACCGACGCCTTCTGGGGCCAGACGCTCATCACCGCGCTGCGGGGAGAAAACGGGGAGCTTGAAGGCCTGTCATGCATCACGCGCGACATGACTGCCATGAAGGATCTGGACCGGGTCATGAATGACCTCAACGCCGAGCTGGACCGACGCGTCAAGGCGCGCGTGCGCCAGTACACGGTTCCCAACAAGGATCTGGACATCTTCACGCACTCAATCACGCACGACTTGCGAGGACCACTGCGCCACATCAACACATTCGCCGGCCTCATTGCCGAGGAACTGGGCGAGGAAGCGAGTGAAGAGATTCGACACTATCGCGATGGCCTGAAGCGCTCCTCCTCTTACCTCAACGGCATGATCGAGAGCCTCCTGACCTATTCCCGCCTCGGTCGAGTTGATCTCCATCCTGCTCCGCTGCAGCTGCAGGCCACATTGGACGGAGTCATCGATCGACTCACCACCGCGAACCCAGGGCGAGACATCTCTTGGAATGTCCACGCAGATCTGCCGCAGGTTTTTGCGGACGAAGGGATGGTCGCAGACCTGTTCGTGCACTTGTTGGATAACGCGGTCAAGTTCACGCGCCAGGTTGATCGAGCCGAAATCGAGATCGGCAGCCGAACGGAAAGCGATGGCTCCACCGTCTTTTTCGTCGTGGACAACGGCGTGGGATTTGATGTGGCCAAGGCGAGAAACCTGTTCCTCATGTTCCAGAGGCAGCATCATTCGCTGGATTTTGAGGGATACGGTGCAGGCTTGGCGTTGAGTCAGAGGATAGTTCAGCGTCACAACGGAAGCATCTGGGCCGACAGCACGCCAGGCCATGGGTGCGCCGTGTATTTCAAGCTCCCAGTGGAGTCACGAAGCTAGGACGTGGCCGCCGCTTCCCTCGGTGTGCACAACTTGAACAAGCTCAGGCCCAGATACCCCGGAAGTCAGACTCAATAGCTTCGTGATTCTGGAGTTCGCGCACGGCAGCTCGGACCACGATGTTGTCGAAACGGCGAGCGACCGAGTCCAGGGAGCTGTAGACCTCCTGCAGGCTCTCGCCGAGCACTGGACCAGGGTGCTTCATGGCCTTACTTTTTCTGGAGGTTACGTCGCGTCGCAGAGCTCGTGCCGCCTCGCCATCTTGTGCACGGTGCCATCGACCTGCAACGTTCATGTGGAGGACAAACTGATCGCCAGCATTGCAGCTGAGGACAAGCACCGTACCCTCCAAATCACAGGGGGCCCACACAAGGTGCAGGATGCTGTGATCGATCTCTTCCTGCGACGAGAAGGCGCACGAGCGGTCTAGATCGAGGGGTGCCAAGCACAGGAGGTCGCTGGCCACAGGGCCACTCACAGCCATTGATGGCAACGATGCCAGGACCGAAAGTGCGAACGGCCGGGGTTCGTAGCTCTCCCCTCCAAGCAACTCTCCCATCATGCTAGACGTCGTGAAGTCGTTGCCCGATTCATCTGCCTCCGCTTCCAACTGCGAATGTGCGTGCACCACGCGAAGGACAACAGCTGGACCGGTGAGTGCTCCCAGCCCTCGTTCTTCCAGTAGAACCTGGAATACGCTGGCAAGGAGGTACTTGTGCTTGTTGAAACTGGACACCAGGTTGTGGCGTGGCGCACGGCGCATGCTCAATCCATGCACAACCGGATGAAAGTCAGGACTCATGATCGTCATCGCTTTGCTCAGCCTTGTGCGGCATGCTTGAGCAGGTAGCCGGTGTCGATAGGGTCCGAGACGCGGACGATCATGTGGGATCGGATGCCCTCTACCGTCGCCTCCGTTGGGCCGGGTGCAACTGTCTCGGCAATCAGCGTGTCGACGCCCAGGCGCGATGCCCACGGCTGCAGAGGTTCAGAAAATGGCCGCCAGTGTTCAAGGACACCGAAGCGATCGACACCCTTGATGGAAAGGCGCGCGACGTCCCGGGCGTGCAGTGTCAGTCCGTATAGGTACACGCCAACGAAACGGCCCGTGAACACTTCCCCGTTGTCCACTGCCGCCTTTGCTCGCTTCACCGCTTCGCCAATGGAGTGCGCCAGCAAGGATGAGCCATCTTCAGTTGGCCACCGAGGGGTAATGTAGGAGGCCAGCTTCACCGCCGCCTTTCTGAGGTTGGGTTGCTGGGACCAGCATGCAAGGGCGAAGTCCTCATGTGGCAGTCCGGCTATCGCATCGAACACCCACTGTTCGGGGTCGGATCGTTCGAGTTCCCGGCGCATCCAGTGTTCGGTACCACTACCTGGCTGGAGATGCTCGGCGCTGCGGACGCGCGCCGTTTGCAATGACACGATTTGGCTCATGACGAGAGCAGCTTTCGCAAGAAGTTCTTGGCCAACACCTGGGCTTGACGACTGCAGTCATGCAGTCGACCTGATTCCAGGCGTGAGTGAAAGACAAGTGCGCTCGAGGGAGAGCCGCTACAGAACGGGATCGTCCGGAGTTGGAGCAATGGGATGGCGTTCCACGTTTGGAGCATCCCTCCATTCTTCTACTCAGCGCCGACCATGGCACGGGGCCAACGGCTCCGTTTTGCCCCATAGGGCAAACGATCACCCGAACTTGGGCATCTGATTGCGCGATTGGCGGTAGGCGGTGATGCGAGACTGAACGTCTGCGCGCACCTCATCCATGCGCAGATCCTGCGTGGAGCAGGCGGGACAATGCACTGGACCTTGATGATGGTTGACCACGGGGTGCTTCGTGTTGCACAAGCTGCACTGACGAACTTCGATTTCACGGCTTTGCAATCCATCGACCAAGAGAGCATAGGTCTCGAAGGGAATGCGCATCGAGTCCCCGACTGGGGGCACCGTTCTACGATAGTGGTTGTAGACCTCAATCATCGTATCCAGCGCCCGGCCGAAATTTGTCTCCACAACGGAATATTCACCGATGCCCCTTGAGCCGAAGTGCAGGGCCATCAGGTAGGCTGCCTCAAAACGCTCTGCTGCGCTGTCAAGAAACGTCTTGGCCGCCGTGGTCTGCCCCAATCCGCGAGGGCGTTTGACCTTGATGCCGTACTGACCCAGCCGACGATCCATTTCCTCCTTGATCCGTTGCTCGGCCACATCGGTGCCGAGCAACTTGACGATCAGCTTGGTGCGTGAAGTCAGGGCGATCAGCGCCTCGAATCGATCATCCGCATCCTGGTCTTCGAAGAGCACTCGCTTGTGTCCTGAGGATGCGAGCGCGCGGCCAGCCGAGTTCATCATTGTCAATTCCAAGGTTGAAGTGTCAGTGAATGCTGTTCTTCGATCGCTTGCTCATGGTCATGAGCTGCGATTTCTGGGACGAGGACAGGTCGCGGGTAGCGGCCACCTCGAAGTAATGGTCGCTGGCAACAGGAAACATCACCAAGCCGGGGTTGGCTGCGATGTCCCAAAGCTCATGCGGACCAAAACGCCGGATATGCACTGCGTCGGGCAGTGCCAAGTCATAGAGGACACATCCCTCGGCAAACGAGGTTTTGATGCTGTCAACGCGCGATGCGAGCGCCAGGAACGCCTCATGTCGGTTGGCAGCTTCAAATTCGCCGGGTTGCACCAACGGAGCCGATGTCGCGGGCATCAGACTGGGGTGAATCAAAAGGGAAAAGAGGGGGAGGGAACAGTCGGCCAGTTTCATGACCTCTTCCTCAACCAGCACGGCGAGGAGTTCCAGCAGATTGCGCTGGCCAGGGAACCAGCGGGCAATGACGCGCTGGTCCACCAGCTCACTGCTCTGAGCAATGCGCCAGCGACGGATCATCGCCTTTACGTTTTCAGCACGGACTGCTCTTTCGTACGTCGGTACGTGCAGACTACCTTTGGTAGCCCCCTCCATCTGCGCTGTCATCATTATTTCTCAATCGCCTCTGTGTACTTCCGCTACTGCGCCCATGCGCAGGGAATTTGCGTGCGATTCACCGCCCGCGTTAGAAGCCCACGTGGAGCGCAGCCCCGTCGCATGTTTCACGACTTAAACCCTGCTTGACCGGCACAGTTTAAGTTACGGAATCTATCGGCGGACTTGCCCGCAGCTTTATGGGTCGGAGAGGTTCTGAAGTACAAGAACGCCTTATTCCCGGCACATACGTGACAAATGTCGCGCCTTGATCGGTCGGGGACCTCGCCTTCGTCCAGTGAAGCCTCTCCCTGGCAGCTTCAGCCCAACAAATGGACCTGAGACCGCCCCCTTGCGCCCATGAATTCCACGACGCACCCCAGTTCCTCGATCTGGCGCGCTTGCCGATCGAATGTCTCCTGTGTGATCAGGCCCTGTTCGAGGGATCTCAGAAGCAACTCGCTGGACAACAGCCGCTGGCGATCAAGCTTGGGCTCACCCTTGAGTAGGCCTGCAGCAGAGCCGGAAGGGGCCGAAGGGTAGGTCTGGTGGGGGGTGTTCCGCATTTGTGGACATCACGGGGCAGCGACCGGTTGACGAGAGGGACAATCGAAGTCGCTTTGCGCATGAAAGTATTTGTTACAGATCGCGCTTTTGCAAATGCCAGCGGATGCCCGGCACAACGGATAGATCGAAGGCAACAGCGGAGGTTGCCCATAAAAAAAAGCCCGAGCAAAATGCCCGGGCCTTCCATGTTGCCCCAAGACGGGGGTTGCAGATCAAGCAACTTCCGCTGCCTCTTGCTTCTTCAGTCGTTTGGCCTTCAACGAGGGCCTCACCACCTTGTGACGCTTGCCATCGCGAACGATGTCAAATCGCGCCCACACGTCACGGTCGACTCGCAAAGGCGTGACCATCATCCGTTTGAGGTTGATGAACGCCCCTTGAGTGTCCAACCGCCCCTCCGTGAACAGCATCCACAGCAGGTTGGCTGCGAAGTCGGACACGGTGGTGTTGATGAACAGGCTCTGCTTCTCCAAGGCTTCGGCAAGGGAACACGAGGGTGTGTTGTCCTTGTCCTCAGCCGATGGGTCGATGAGCTCGGGGTAGAACTCTGCGATGTGCGGCAGGCGGTTCAGGTCATCGGTCGCCCGCTTGCGCGAGGTCACTTGACCGATCACCACTTGGCCGTCGTGCGATCTGTTCCCAGTGTCAAGCCAATACCGCGTTCCGCTGACCGTGTTCTCCAAACCACGCAGGATGGCCAGGCGGGCAGCGCGGTTGTCCACCGCTCCGATCACCAGGTCAAATTTGTCCAGCGCAGAACGCGTGTCCAGCTTGGCTGGCTCGCTATCCCACTGCACATCTTCCAGCGCCATGTTGGCTCGGTTCACGAGCACGTCGCACTTGTAACTGCCGCAGTCTCCGGGGTAGAAGGCTTGGCGGCCGATGTTGGCGGGTGACACCGTGTCAGGATCGATGACCAGCACCTGCAGGCCAAAGGGGTGCCCCTTGGCTCGCAGAGCGCGGTGCAACGCAACCAGCTTCTCCAGCATTCGACTACCAGTGCCGCCGGCGCCCACGAGGAGCACTTGAATGGCACGGGTCATCAACTTGCCGTCGAGCAGGTGGATCGTTTCTTGGTTCACAGCTTCACCTCCACGTTTCCATCTGCATCGATGCTCGCCGGGAATGTGTACCCGGCAAGGTTCAGGCGAAAAGCAGAACTCACGCTGGGTGTATCCACGTTGCCCAGCACGAGGCTGAACTTCATGGACCCGTTGTCATCCTTGTCATCCGTAGACGAAAAGAACGCTGGATGCGATGCGTGACTGTGCACGTCCACCACCAGGTGCTCACCTTGTTCCAGCTTCACTTCACGGTACGAGACGTAGCCGCCATTGGCGACAAGCGTCTCTCGTTTGGCAAAACGGAAGTCGTTGCTGCACTCATCCCAGATGAACGCACCGGCAACCTCGTTGGGCAGCGCATCGATGGCGGCTTGTTTGAACTCACGGATGAGCTCGCGGGGGATACCCTCGAACCACATCTCAGCCACCGGCTCCACTGCCCCGTAGGGCAGGTTCACCTTTGGACCGAAACCGGACACCATGTGCACCACACGCATGAACGGCAGCATCACTTCGCGCGCAAGCCCGTTGGAGCCGACGACGTAGCGGATGCCGCTTCCAACACGTGCATCCAACGGCTCCTTTTTGGGGGCCGCCACCAGCGGAAACGCTTCCGCAATGGCTTTATCGAAATCGTTCATCAGAACTCTCCTTGAGCGCGAACATGCTTTCGCTCGAAGAAATCGAGCTTGAGCAGATCAGCGACCTTGATGTTGATATCCACCAGCACCTTCTCGGGGAAGGCGTTGGTGGGCTTTTTCACCTGGCTCTGCCAGAACTTGACCGGCGAAACGCCTTTGGTCAGCCGGTCCTTCTCGGTGAAGTTGGGGTGTGTGAACAGTGATCCAAAGAAGAACCGCTCCCACGAGCTTGGGTCACCCTTTTGATCGTCGTTTGGGACGCGGGCGTTGCCGACACAGACTTTTCCCTGCGACCACACATTGAAAAAAGGCGCTTGGCAGAGGTGCGTTTCTTGTGTTGGTGCGCCGTCGCCCCGGAAGGCGAAGACGTACAACTCTGTATCGGTGGACATGAAGATCAGCCCAGGATTGGGACAGACCGCATTGCCTTCGAAGGTGCCAGAGGCGAAGGTGCTTTCCTTGAAGAACATTGCCCGTTTTGTAGGCGCCGTCCACCAGATCATGCGACCCATGCCCTTTGCGAGGACGCGGGGGTCTTGCCATTGAATCGCTGGGCGATCTTTTGGCTTGAGGCCTTCCACGAGATCCTTGAAGTCGCCCTCCGTTAGAGGACGACCTGGTCGGACCACTGGACGCCCTTCAGACAACGCAACGGGATGCTTTGTCACGTACGCGCGTCCGTCCTGTGAGCTTTGGTACACCAGAAGTGCGTGCGCCAACTTGTAGTCGGCGCCAACGCTGTTGACTTTGAAGTCCATGTTGTCATTCCTGTTGAGGGAAGTGCGACATCAGTCTCTCGAACAGATGCCATCCGTTGATGTATGCCTTGAGTTCGACCACCAGCTGCGACAGGTCGCCGTCGGTGAGTTCTTTGTCAAGTTGAAGTGTTTTGCGCGCCACTGCTTCCATGACGTCGCCGCCGTTGTAGGCGTACTCCTCTGCGTGGTTGGCTGACTCCCAGACCATTTGAGGGTCTTCCCATGCAAGAAAACACATGCCGCCGACGGCTTGGGTGTCATCCGGGCCGGAATCGAAGATGAGCGCCGTGGCCTCTTTCTTCGACAGGTGCTTTTGCAGCGCAAGCGCCGCCTTCACACACTCCAGCTGGGCATGGTCTGAGTTCGCCTTGATCCACTTGTGAACCGCGCTGGGCTTCATAGGCGCCACGCGCGGCTTCTTGCTGTCTTTGGCAGCGACAACGCCGCCGAGCAAGACGTCATGACCACCGGCTGCTTCCAAGATCTGCGAGGGCCAGAACTGGTACTGCTCACGCAGCCTGGCCATATCGTCTTCTGTCGGTTTGGAATCGTCACCGTACTCGCGATCGCCCTCCTCCATGAGGAGGTGGCTCGCATAGCATTCATCGGTGAACTCATCCAGATCCCAGAAGCGGGACTCGAGGTGGTAGCTCACGACCGTCAGGTCATAGAAGGCGAAGCCGGAGCCGCGTGCGCTTTGCAGCACAGACACGACAAACCAACCCAACCCTGCAGCCACCTTTTCAAGCGTCTCAACCACGGCCTTCATGAAGAACGTGTTGATGTCAGGACGCGCGTTGATCACGACATCCAGCAAATCATCACTGACGAGGATTTCTGGCTCACCCAGCAACAGCCTTCCCAGTTCAGGAGAGACTGCATCGCAGTACTGGGCCCATTGCTGGGTCAGCACGTCGTTCACTTGCGCAAACGGGCCGCCAGGCAACTTCAGCCCGTGGGCTTCTGCTGCCAGGACGAGGCGCGCAAGGATCTGAGAGCGGGTGTTGGCCCGTTGAAGCGAGGCCGGGACCTCGGATGAGATCTCGGGCAGGGAAGGAAGGCTGCGTGCTTGAGAGCGCGCAGGCCTGATTTCTGCTGTTTCCATGGATTCTCCGAATGTGAGAACCCACGATCCCTACGGGAAGCGGGTTCCCGATGGGTTGATTGAGGCACTGCGGTTAAACGCAGCACGAAGTCGCGCAAGGGCGAAGTCCCGGCTATTTTGCCCGGTGCCATCCAATGCGTCAAAGCAAACAGGCCGCTTGTGCGCCGTTGCGTGCGCGTGCCATGTCGTGGCTACCGAAGCAAGGCCATCGCGGCATGTAGCCCCCAACGACGAAACCCCCGCAGCGCGAAACGCGGCGGGGGTCCGAAGTGGAGTTCATGTGTCTGGGCCGCACCGGGCGCAGGGTCAACCACGGCAAGCACCAAAAGGAAATCGCCCCGAGGGACGATCCCCCGAGGCGACTTAAAAGTTGCTTTTCGCTCAGCCCCAGATCCCGAAGGATGCGGATGGCAAGCTCACTGCACGACCGCCTTTGGAGCGGACCACAGCACCCAGGGCACGACTGAAACGAGCCTGGTCGGCCAGTTCTTCGTCCGTGGGCATCGTGCTCGAAGCACCATCACCACCCATGGCGAGGTTCAAGACCGCGCGGGCATCGCTGCCTTCCGTCTTGACCGCCACAGGGGCACGGCCCTTCGCGCCTGCTGCACGCAAGAACTGATAGGTCATCACACCATTGGCTGTGACAGGGCCTTCAATCAATGCGTTGTTGAGTTCCGGATACTGCAGAGCGTAGAACTCTTTCACAGCATCCGTTGACATACCCACGTTGGGGTCGGGCAAGGTCAGCGAGTTGTAGGTGAACTTGCGGGTAAGCGTGATCGTTTTCATGGTCATGCTTCCCTTCAGAACAGCGAAGCGTCCAGGCCACCGGTGTTCGCCGTAGCGCTCCCAGTTGCACCCGCTTCAGCAAGTTCTTCCGCCTCGCCGCCGCCAGAGGCCTCGGAGCTTGCGGAGCCTTCTCCGTCACTGCCAGTGCCTTCGTCCGTATCGTCTTCATCCAGCATGCCCGCGCTCATGTCACGGACCTTTGCTGGTGCACCAGGCTTGCCCGAGGGCGCAACCTTGCGCGCCGGCGTGGAGGCCGACTTGTTTGACGTGCTCTTGGCAGCTTCAGTCGCTGCTTTCGCAGCAGCCTGGGCCGTGGCCAGTTCACGCTCCGACTCTTCGATCAGCGTGTTGATGCTGGACTGAGTGGTGATGTAGGTGGCCAGGAACGCCGGCAGGTTGTCGTCGAGCTCTTGCGCAGTGCCGATGAGGGCTTTGGGCGTGAGCAGGATGCCTGCCTTGTTGGTCTTCGCAACCGGAATGATGTCCAGCTGGATTTCGTTCTCACCATGAGCGGAAAGCTTCAGTTGAACGGCAACGCCGGCGGCGATCAGAGATGCGAATTGTTCGATGAATTTCATGTGATTCTCTAAGGAATGCACAGAAACCACCTCCCCCACGGGAAGGTGATTCCCGTGGGAGGTTGATGTCGAGACGAAATGTCTCAGGTCTGCAGGATCACGATCTCTCGTGAATCACGACCACCTTTCGGCAGTCTGGTTTTGTTCGTTTGAAGCTCGGCACCACCAGCGAATAACGCGCTGAGATGCCGCCAGGGCCGGAAAGAAGGCCGAAGCCTCCATCCCCTTTACTTCTTCTTCCAGCGCATCAAAGCCGGGACGGCGCCGATGTACTGAAAGTCTTTCACGGTCAGAACGGCCGCTACGAAGTCCTTCTTCGAGCCGTTCTTCAGGCTCGCGTAGGTCTTGCCCATCGACTTGTCCAACCCCAGTTCAACGCACACGGCGTCGATCTCGGTTTTGGTCAAGACATCGAGCAATGTTTCGTTGACTTTCCAGAACTTCTCGATGTTGATGTCGAGAGCGGTCATGTAACCAACAACGTCGTTGATCGCAGCGTTGCGACTCACGTTTGCGGCGAGGTGCTGCAGGGCAGTTCCCAGGCCTTGCTGGTCCAACGCGAGGATGGTTGTCAGCAGGTCGTGAGTGGAGGTGCCCGCAAGCGTTTCCAGACCCAGGGCCTTGGAGATGGCTTCGCGAGCGCCGCTGGCGTCCATGTCGCTCGGGCGATGCAGAAGTTCTGCCACCAGCAACGAGCGGCTTTTCATCACGTCCAGCTTGGTGGCCGCACGGAGGAAAATATCGCGCCAGATCTTCTCGCGGTACTCCTTGACGACGCTGCGCTGCTCGGAACTTGCCGTTGGCTTCACAGGTGCCGAAGCATTCTGTTTGACCTTGGCACCACCAGCTGCAGCTGCAGGCGCTTTCGCACCCTCGCCCGCTTTCGTGGTCGTTCCAGCCTCGACACCGGCTTTGTCTGGTGCCGCGGCTGCGGTTTGGGCATCCTGCTCGGCCTTCAAGGCTGCAGCGTTGATTGCCACCTTGTCGTCGTTGCATGACTTGTTGAAGCACACGTCCTTGTACGCATTGCCCAGCTTGTCCGGCACAGCGCTCACGCACGCACCGAAGTCAGCACAAGTGCGGCAGGCCAGCGCCTGTTCAGCACCAACACCGCGCGCACCATCGACTCGCAGCGGCAGTACCGTGGAGTTGTCGCCTGGTCGCACGATTCGCACGACCTGGTAGGTCTCGGACAGAGCCTTCGAGCGAGCTTCGAGCTCACCCTCGGTTTTGGTGCCGAAGCACTCCTTGTTCGTGCAGCGGGTGCCGCTGAACGAAGCTTCGAACAACGCCTGCTGGTTGCCGGTGTTGTACTGGCACGAACCGCATTCGGCACGATCGAAAATGGCCGCTTCCAGATTCTGCAGGGACTGCTCGGCCATGGCCTTGAGCTGCTCCACTGTGATCTTCGTTGGCGACTTCAGGAGGGCCTGGATGACCTTCTCCTGGACCTCACGGCGCAATGCCGCGAGGATCTCGACGTGGCCCACATTGATCTTGTCGTCGATGTAGGCGTCGCGCACGGGCTGAATCGCGTTCATGACAGCCAGTCGGCGGTCAAGAAGGCTGCGAGTCCAACCCAGGCGGCGCGCTGCTTCCTCGCGGTCTCCGTTGCACAGCCCCAGCATGCGGGCAGCACCTTCGGCGTCTTCGATGATCGAGGGATCTTCGCGTTCCTTGTTCTCGGTCAACATCGCAGCCGTCGCTTCCGCGTCGGTCATGATGCTCACGTTGGCAGGGATCTGCGCATCTGCACCGAACTCTTCGACGAATGCACGATAGCGACGGCCGCCAGCGATGAGCTGGTAACCGCCGCCCTCGAGCGCACGAACAGTGATCGGAGCCATCAGGCCATTGGCTTTGATGCTGGCACGCAGACTGATCATCTTCTCCGCGTTGTAGCGGCGACGATAGTTGAAGCCCTCTTTCACTTGCGATGCAAGGATGAGTTCGCTGAGCTTCGCTTGAGGTTGGGTGTTTTCCATGGAATTTCCAAAAAAAATGGGATTCCACGGACCGCTAAGGGACTCGTTGGAATCCCGAAGGGTTTGACAGGTGATGGCGCGCACAAGACGCGCAGTCCTCACAGGGTGAGAAGCTGGTCGGATTCTAGGTCGAATCCCCCAGACCGGCAATTCAGATCGGCCAGTTCGGGGGCGATCCAGTCAAGCACCACTCCGAAGCTACAGGGCTGGTCGATTCTCTGCCTTGAGGTACGGGCGACCGAACAGCCTTGCCATGCCCAGCGAGTGTTTCGTCTGGATAAGCGAGGCAAGTTCGCTTTCTGCAGCCCAGGTATTCGTCATTGCGACGTAGACCTCGAAATCGTCGCGAGCCTCGTTGATCAAGTAGAGCGCAGGCAGGTATTCCTCGTAGCAGAAGATCACCGCACCTCGAAGCCCACCGCCCAGCGCCAGAACGTTGACGCCCTGCCAGTCTGCTGTGAAGGAACCAACCGGGTCCCATGGGCGCCAGAGCGACACTGGCGCGGGCTGACGGGCTACCACGCGAGAACTGCGGCCGTCCGGGTAGAAAGCCACCGCTGCGTTTTCGAAGCGCTTGTCCTTCAAGGGCAGGTCCATGCCAACGATATGCGTCTGCCCAGACGCGCGCGCGGGCTTGAGCAGTTCGATGTTCAGCACCGGGTACAGGGCTGGGTTGTATTCGCCAACAATGGACTCAGGCCAGAGCACCGTGGTGACTCGGGATTCTGCAGCCAGCGTCTTGGCCATGGCGCCCATGCTGCTGACCCGGTCGAGGACATCATCGATCTTGCCGCTGGTCTTTCCCCATTGCGTGGTGACACCCACCGCAGAACCTGCGTAGCTTGAGTGGGACTCATCGCGCAAGAGCCCGACTGTTGCAAGGAGCGCTGCTAGGGCAACCAGCAAAGCGGCTTGATACCTGGCCGCCGTTCGATAAGCACGCAGAAGGTAGACCAGAGCGGCCGGCACAGCCACGCTCAAGGCAACGCCTACCCACCCCCAGCCCGGAGCCAGTGTGCCCCATGCGATGACTGGATGCCCGGCAATGCCGATGGTAACGGGGGGCAGCAATGCGACTGTCCACCCAATGCAGACGGCCAGTGCACCGCGCCATGGTTTGGGGGATCGGCTAAAGCCAAGGCACCAGGTCACCCCCCCAATCAACGCGTAGGCCAACAGTGCACCGGCACCAATACGCAGGTCGCCATCGAACCAGCTGGAGATGAAGGCCGGTACCTCACGCAAAACTCCCACAGAGTAGCCCGCGGCAACCATGAATGCCTGCGCGCGTGTGCGGGATAGCGCCACCACCAGTGGCAGCATTGCGGCCAATGCCGGCGCCCTGCCCTCACCCCATCCTGCCCAGCCCAGGCCAACACCCAGCAGGAAGGCCAGAAGTGCCATCGATATCGCCACGGCTCCCTGGCTGTGCTGCGCGTCGATAAACAGCGTCCGCGAACCAATGCTGTATGTGCTCATGCTTCGTTCCTCGGTGTGGCCACTATCTGGCCAGTGCGCTTGACCATCTCCAGCAACAGCGTGCCGTCAAGCTCGGGGTGGTTTTTCTGGAGCGCCACCAGGGCGATGGCAAGCCACTGGTAAACATCGGCTGGCTCCACGGGAAGAGCGAGTGTTCGCGCGCCCTGCTTCATGACCACAAACATTGAGTCCCCTTGGTCGCGAATCTCGATCTGCTTGTCATGGTCCGGGCCATGGTTCGTGAGGCGCAGCGGACCAGCGGAGTACCCCAGCAACCGGACAGCCAGCAGCGGCAACTCCCTTCGAGTGAACTGAAAAGCAATCTTCTTCGTCCAGTCGTAAGTGCGAGGCGCGGTGGCGCCGGCCATCTCAACCTGCACCGTGTAGCGAACCGCTTCCTCTACGTCGGAGCGCAGCGTGTCCAACTCAACTTTCATGGCCGCCTTACCGCCATAGATGTGCACACCGTGATCACGCACCCAAAGACGCTCAACGGGTGGGCGAGAGGCGGACTGAGCGGTTTTCGCTGGCTTCGCGCGATCGCGAGCAAAAGGAAGGGGCGCAGCAGCGGATGGCGTCTCTGCACCTTTGCCGGCCTGTTCAGGCACAACGATGGCATGTACCCGCTCCAGAAAGGCCTGCAGGTCGAGCGTGCTTTCCACCCCGATCTGGATGCTGCGCAGGAGCTTCTGGAGTGCCTCCACTCCATTGCCATCCAGATCGGCGATATACCACTCCAGTTGGTGGAGACCTGGCGCAGTGATGCCCCGGTCAGCGAGGACTTGTCGCACCCATCGAGCGGATATCTGCTGCATGGCCACGCTAGCGCTCAGCTGCGCTTGATGGTCTTGATTCGGCCCTCGACCTCAAAACCATCGTATGACTTGAAGGAACCTGCAGTGATGTTGGCCTTGGCACGAAGCGTTTCAGTCATGAAGGCTGCGCCGTGACATTCCAGCTCGCTCAGATCACCGTTCTCCAACGCGCCAATCTCACCGAAGAGGAACGCGTTCTGATCACAGTTGATGGAGCCACGCATCACACCGGTTTGCATCAGCACCAGTGGGCCACCTGTGACGATGGCCGTGCCGCTGAACTCACCTTCGACAAACAGCCCTCCAGAGCACTCCAGTGTGCCGCTGAACTTTGAGCCAGGAGCGATCCGGTTGACGATCTTCATCGCCACCGGGTCAATCACGATTTCTTCTTTGTTGATGCGATCAGTCAAGACCGTACTCCTTCGTTGCGGTTGTGACCTTGCCGTTCGAGGCATCGATCGATTTGATGGTTTCACCCGAGGGCAACTTGTCGCCCACCTTGAATTGCTGAGGCAGCCGCGTTGACGGGTTGGTAAACAGCGCCGCCTTCCCATCTGGGGTGATGGCGACCAAACCAGCTGAGGGCTTGAGTGCAGGAGGTGCGGGCACAGCCGGCGCTGTCGCAGCAACTTGTGGGACCGCGGGAGATGTTGCTGGCTTGGCCACTGTCGCTGCAGCTGTGGCTTCGGGTTTTGCCGCCGTTGTGGGTTTGCTGGCTGGCTTCTGGTTGAGGTCCGGGCCTTCATCAAGGATCACGGCGCGGTTGCGCTTGGGCTCGTCTTCTTTGCCGGCCTTGTCCTTGTCCGGCTCTCTCGCACTCGCAGACCGATCAGGTGGTGAGGGTGCAACCTTTGTCGGTGCAAGCCTCATTGGAGGCGCATCTGGAACGCTGGCCACCAGCGGCATGGTCGGGCTGGGGCCGTCGAATGGAAGCGGCGCAACGCTCGGTCCAGGCCCCGCGCCGTCGACCTGCTGGATGATGCTGAGACCGGTCTGGCCTGCAGCCGTGGTGCCGAACGGTTCGTTGATGCTGCGTACCGGGGAAGGCTCAGAAGGCGGGGCGAAGGGCAGAGGCTGTTCCGCCTCAACCACTGGCTCAGGAGCGGTCGCGACGAACGGGCCGATGCCGGCGAAGGTAGCCACTACCAAAGCGGCGCTTGCCACCAGGATAGCTGCGCCGATGGCCGCAACCTTGGGCGGTACCACGATCAACGCGCTCGACTCGGATGCGGCCCCCAGAGGCTTGATCACCAACTTGTCTGAGCGCTTTGCTCGGGTGAACTTGTCCAGCAGGCTCTCTTGTCCCATCCACTTTCCGTCGCTCCAGCGCAGTGTTTTGGACAGATCGCCGGAACCAAGGTCGCGTGCGCCGGCGAGGGCCTGCCCTACTGGTTGCCCGAGGGCGATGGTGATGGGCTCGCCCACCACCAGGCGAGTGATGTCAGCTTGGCTCACAGGAACGTCCCCTCTCCGATTGCATCCAGAACAGGCTCTTCTGAAGCGACAGGCACCGCCACCTGGCTGGCGACCGGAGGCACGCTTGCGGCGTGTTCTGCAGCGCTGGCATTGTTTGCGTTTCGAAGTGCGTCCGCGATCATGCTGCTGGCCATGCTCACGCCTCCATCCATGATTGCGGCCGCACGCACTGGTGAGCGACCGCTGTGCTTGACGGCGTTCGGGCGAACCGGCGACTCTTCGTAGAAGTCGCGCACCATCTGAAAGTCATCAGCCATGAGTTCGGCGAAGGTGGGGCGCTCATCGCCAGTGATGAACAAATCGTCCATGTCGTCGACCAGGCCGTCAGCCGCCACCTGTTCGCGAGCCTTTTTTGCTTGTTCCATCGCCTGCGCTTCGGTTGGTGCGCCGATGCTCAATCGCATGAGATCAAACGCCTCATAGTTGCTGGCTTGATTGCTGGCCTGCCACATCGTGAGCTTCAAAGGCACATGGCGCAGACCACCATAGCGGCGTTCCACGATCTTGAGTTGCGCTGCAAGCGTGCGGTAGTTGTTCAATGAGCCCGAGCGGACCTCGAACACACTCAACGGGTCATCCTGCCCAACGATCTGGACGACCATCTTCACCTGACGGCGGCAGGCCGCGGCTTCGCTGTTGGCGAAGGCACAGGTTTCTGCGCCTGGACAAGCCACCTCGATGAGCGTCTGGGTCTGGTCTGGCGCCGTGGCCAAGCGATGCGCAGTTTTGCCGTCGCCTGCGCACAAGGGGGTCCCCTTCTCGCGGTCATAGGCTTTGTACTGGATGCCAATGCCGTTCTCTGCTTTGTTGAAGAACATGGTGATAGGCACTTCCACGACTTTGCCCGCCTCCTTGTTGGCCACCACCGACTCCAACACCTTCGCCTGAATGGGATGCGGCGCGAGTTTGGGGGCGCCAGCCTCGACAGGCAGATGCGTGCGAGCGCAGATGACCATGTTCGGGCTGGTCTTGAGCGTGTCAGCTTCGCCATCCACGTCGACGCGAATGACGCCCTGAACAAAGGGTGCGATGGAGATGCGATTGAGATTCATGGTGTGTTGGCTACGTGAGTGATGGGGTGCTTCAAAACATCAAAACACGCGGCGCTCGTATGTCAAGGGCGCTTCGAGGGCTTTTTAGGCGTTGCGCCATCCTTCAGTTGCTCCATACATGGAGCAATGTCATTGAGCACGCAAAGGATGTCGTCCAAGCCGCGTAACCCAATCTGATGCCTGCGCACAGTGAACTGGGTCAGGCCCACGTTTTCGTCTGCCAAGCTCAGCGTAATCTTCACGACATCGGGGGTCGTCGGTACCAGGCCGACCATCCAGCCGGTGATGGGGACCACCTGGTGAAGCTCGTTGAGCCAAACGCAAACACCATCCGTGACAGCGAACTGAACGCGATCAGGAGCGAGCACGGTGCAAGGCGGCGTGTCATCCTCACCTTGAAGCGAGAAACGTACAACATCGCGAAGTCGCTTATCTCGCAATGTTGTGGCCTGCCCCATAGAGAGCCAACCGAGTTGACTCGTCAGGACCATGCTGACGAACCCCAGGCGCGGGGCGTTTTCAGGTAGCAGGATTTTCTCGGCGACAGTGGTCAACCGCACTTGTTCGTATCCTGGCACCGCACGGTGGAGATGACTTCGAATGATCTTCGACTGCCACGTACCAACCCAATCGAATGGGCGAACGCCATTGAAGATGATCTTGGAGGACTTGGCCGGAAGCCACTGGTCAAGAGCTTCGCCGATGGGGTGACTGGCCCTTTTCCACGCATCGGCGTTGTCCACCACGCAACCTGCATGGTCGATGAGAGGCATGAGGAACAGTTCGGAATATCGCGACTTGTTGTCGATACGGAATGCCAGTCGCGAAAGACGGGTAGCGACGATCTCGTGCGCCTCTTCCTGGTCGCCCTGTTGGCGCACCAGGTCCCACATCTGCGCGTCGTTGCTACTACGGATCGCTTCATCCAGTTGCGACTGCCAGAGGTTGGCGTCAAGGGGACGAAGAGTGTTCATGCCGGGTGCGTGCTGAATGTTGGTCTGTGTCATGGGTTGTTGTTGGATGGCTTGCCTGATTAAGGTATCACGTCGATTTCGACCTTCAAGGTCCCCAGTCACTGGAAAACCAGTCGTTGACGCGAACCAGTTCGATATCTTTTGTGCGTTTTTGCACAACACGGCCTTGACAACAGAGCGCGGCGTGTTTTCATAGATCGAAGCCCGCACACGCGCAGGCGCAGAACACCAGAGAGCACGCAGACACATGGACACTTTCACTGACTTCGCAGACGCCCTGAGCATGGCCGCTGTTGCCACTCAGGAAGAGCAAGCCACCGTTGGGTTCTCCCCCGGCTCCTTCCTGTACAAGGACTTGCCGGCGCACGTGTATCACGCGGGCCGCGAATCACTCAGCTGTTCGTTGCTAAAGCCTCTCCTGATTTCGCCAGCCCATTTCAAGACCGCGCTCGTTCAACAGTACACATCCAGTAGCGCCAAGGACTTTGGGTCATTGCTGCACCTGCTGCTTCTGCAGCCCCACCTCGCCGGTCAGGAAGTCGCGGTGTACCCTGGTATTGGCAACGGCCGTGACCGTGCTTACAAGAGCTTCCTCGAAGCCAATGTGCTCAAGCTGGTCGTTGATGAGCCCACGTTCTCCGAGGCGCGCGCGTTGACCGCCAAGGTGCAGGAGACGACTTTCAAGGGTCGCAAGATCGGTCTGTTCTTGGAAGAGGCACTTACCGAGGTCAGCATCTACTTCACTGAGCCCACGACTGGCTTGAAGCTGCGCATCCGGCCCGACATCTACCATCCCGACATGACTCTGGATCTCAAGTCAACACGGCACGGAACAGTCGCCAAGTTCGGGCGTGACGCGGTTGACATGGACTACGACCTTCAGGCGTTCATGTATTCGATGGGCCGTTCGCTCTACGAGGGAAGCGCCACACCCAAGCCCTTCGTGTTTCTGGCGGCAGAGACGAGCGCGCCCCATTCCATCCATCGCCTGACGGCTAGCGAGTCATTCCTCACCAATGGCGCGAAGAAGTTTCAGGAGTGCCTGTCCATCTACAAGGCGTGCACCCTGACGGACCATTGGCCGGACCTGAGTAGCGAAGGCGAGATTGAACTGGATCACTGGCACCAGTACACGCCCAGCCGTGCCTGGATGCAGGGCGCAACGGTCTGAAATGGTCATGTTCCCCATGAATGCCGGTTGCTACTCCTGGGAAGGTGGCACAAATGATCAAGTTCGCGTGCGCCTAGACTTCCAACCAGGCTACAAATTGGACGTGGATGTTTGGTGGAAGAGTAAAGATGCAACCCCCTGCATGCGCCTGTGGGTACCTCTTCAGCACCAGTCCGCCCGCTTCGGTGACCTGACTGGCAACGGATACGGCAGCAAATTGCACCGCCGAGGCTTTGGCACTTTCGCCGTTAACTTGGCAGTGCAAGTGCTGCAAAAAACCTACGAGCCAGACGCCCCTGTTTCGGGCATCCTCTCCAACCCCTCCGATCCAACGGACCAGAAAACGCGGCTGGAGCATGCTAGACGAATGTTTTGGTCCCAGTTTGGACTGACTGTCAGCTCAGGTCACTACGAGCAGCTGGCCGGCACGGTCGGTGGGTTGCGGTGCGTGCATGAAGGGCTCGTTGCAGGCCAGTTCAGCAGGTACCTGGATCTGTGCAACTTTTCTGCATGCAAGTGAGCGTGTGGGCGTCACTCCGCTGCAATTCCGCTGACAGGTGGAGAGTACTCAGCGCGAAGGGTCCGCCCGTCGCGGAAACCAGTAGGCGACCTGAACCCCCAGGGGATACAGCGGCTCAGGTTCCGTCGCTGCGAGATCCTGCCAGGACGCACGTTTCTCAATCATGGCCAGCGCGGAGATCGCACCAAGTCCAGCATCGCGAATGTGATGTCCCTCGCCTTGCAGGTCTTGAATGGCAGCGAATTCGTGGACATCGGAGCAGACCCTCAACAGGGCCTTGGGATGTGCCTCAGTGATTGCTGCAGCCGGCCATTTTTCATTCACAAGCCGTGCAGCTATCGCACCCTGAACCAAGCACGCGCCTTGAAGTGAGTTCACATGGCCGACAGTTCCTGCTTGGCCTCCAGCTGCGCAGACCAGCCTTCTGACGTGAACGTCGGCGCGGCGGTCGCCCGAGGAAGACCAAAAGAGTGGCGCATCGATTCCCACAGCTGCCATTTCACAAGTGAGGTTGTTCTGGACCTCCGTGATGGCGGCCTGGGCGCTGCTGCAAACACCCCCGGACAAGAACCGAGGTGCTGCAAATGTGCCAGCGGCAATTACCCAGCCAAAAGCGTTGTTACCCCCAGGATCAAGTCCAACTACCAGCACGGCGGCCTTCGAATGATTGAAATGCACAAATCCCGCTTCTGATCTGTCACAGAGAACGCGGTTCTAGCCCATGCGCGGCGGCTTGCTCTTGACCTCGACAATAGGTTCGAGTCTTGGCTTGGGCGCATCTCGTGTGCAGCAACATACGTGGCCGCATTCAGCGCATGTACAGGACTGCAAGCAAGTGGGCATACCGCGAGGCCGCGTGTGATCTTGAAGGTGCTCTTCGTAGAGTGGCGCGTCGCATGCAGAACAGAAATAATTCCCGTCATCGTCGTATTTGCATTCGCTGGAGGGCTTTGTGTCCAAGTCAACTCCTTGTCGGTTTAGATCATGTTGAACGCAGGGCAAGACAACTCGAACCTCACAAGACCGTGGAAACAGCAGGCAACAAAGTGCTGAAACGACGCTTTGTCGGTCGCAGCAAAAAGTGACTTTTTCCAGGAAGCAAGGTGGCCTCGCATGGACACGCCATACGGGCGGACGTGACGCCCAACGTCAGCGCTTGGTGGTCAACCGTTTGACAGTGCGCGGTGCCGAGCTGGTCACCGCTTTAATCCTGGCGGCCTTCTTCAAATAGACCGTGTCGTTCACGATCTTGAAGTCTTCGAGGAAACCAACATCCACCAACTTGTCCAGCGCCGTTTTGAGGTTGCGGCGGAATGTGCTGAGTGGGGCCCCTGATTGGGACAGTTCATGCAGCTTGCTCACTGCCAATGGAATGGGTTCACGGTGGCTGGAGTAGAAGGCATGGAGCCACATTGCAACAGCGGCTCTTGGTCCGATGCGCTTGCGAGTCTCCCATTCCAGCATGGTGGTCGTGTCGTCCATGAACAGAACTGACACCCGAGGCTCAAAACGCACCATCCATTTGGTCTTGCCGTTGTCGTCGGCATCTGCCCATGCGTACTCTCGAATCAGCGACCCACTGTACCCCTCTGAGCTGTCCTTTGAGGTGATGTTGATACCTGTAACCTTCAAGCGAGCGATCGACTCCTTTGCGCGTGTGTACGACTCTGAGTGCATTCGCCAGCCCAAGTCGGTAACCAACTGGTAGCCCGTGAAGCGGACCTTGTCTGACATCTTGTTGTCGCGTGCAAGATTGATCAAGCTGAGCCAGACACTCAGGTCATCCTGCTGGAGCTCTTGCCCGGTGTAGTTGATTTCGTAGTTGCTCAAACTGCTGACATGCAGGTTGGGCAGGTACTCTCGCTTGGTCGTGGTCCTGACACTGAACAAGCCACTACGGATGAACGGGTTTGGGACGCCTCGGTGTTCGTCATCCCACCAGGGGAAGCTCTCCTGCATCACCCGTGCTTCGAAATCGATCTGCTTCTTCTCGAGCAGCGCCGCCGAACGGGCCCGTACAGCTTCAAGCGATTCTTCGTAGCTCCTGCTCCGTTTGACCCGCGCCTTTGTTTCAGTAGGTTCAACAACGTCGCCAGCCAGATCAACCTTCTTCACGGACTGCCCGATCTTCGGCACCAGCTGGGACAGTTGCTCAAAGTCGAGGTTGTTGATTTTGGGAATTGGCTTTGCAGACATGCAGGCTCCAGAAGAGTTTTCCAATTAGACCGGAGTCAGATCGCGTTGGTCAACGCACGGTACTAGCGGAGCAGCACGATAAATCCCCGGCTTCTTTTTCATTCAAAAAAAGAACGCTGCGCTAGCTCACATGGTGGTGTTCTCCACAGGTGCCGCCGACTAAAGACAGATTTAATAAGGACTTCCAAAACACTTAGGGTCTCGCAACACCAGTGTTTATGCGGGCTGCAGGTCGATTCGTGTGCTGCTTCGCTACTAGCGCAACAGCACTCCGCTATTAGCGGTATGGCACCACGCTACTAGCGATGTGGCACTGCGCTATGGCTTCACAGATACTTATCCACAGTGGTGAACGTGCCGTTCAGCTATTAGCGGAGCAGCACGTTTTGCAGATCGCCTGTTGGCAGCATGCCTCATCGTCCTTCTGGACTCTGTGCGGCCAGCCCAGTTTGCACCGCTTGTGCGCACAGACTATTAGCGCAACAGCACGATTTGGCGGTGTTGATAGCGATATGACAGCACCGGCCACCCACGCACGGCACAGCCTGGCACCGCTCTTTTGCTCTCTGCTCATGAACTACTAGCGGAGCAGCACGCACGCTCCAGTCTGTACGTCGGCTTCAGGAATGCCCTGAGCAGCGGTGACCAACTATTAGCGGAGCAGCACGATCGGTCTTCCCTTTTCCATGGGAGCCTGTTGGGACCTCCTGGTCTACGCAGGTACTAGCGGAGCAGCACGATTACCACTCGCGCCGCGCACGTTCCCTGCGGCGTCCATCGCCCAGTGGTGATTGTTTCCCCGCCCACTACTAGCGGAACGGCACGACCCATGGCGCGAAGCCGGTCGACGGGAGCGATCTACAGATGGTCAAGGGTACTAGCGGAACAGCACGATAGCGGATTGCGCTCAGCCGAAGGTCTGGGCGGTGTCATGCAGTTAGCTGGCCGCAACCGGCGAACTACTAGCGCAGCAGCACGATCACTGCTCGCTCAGTCGCTGCACTACTAGCGGAACAGCACGTCGCAGGCTGGGATTGGCCCGAATGAGTTGTTGGCCGGGCAGCTCACTGGAAGAATCATCGAGCAGGGTGTGGCGCGCGATCTTCGACTGCAGGCACTACTAGCGGAACAGCACGAACAATTTATCAGTTGCCAGTTGCGCTGGGCCGGTCGACCGGTTGCCGTCGAACTGAAACTATTAGCGCTGGTGCACGGGTGTGGGATCCAGGGGGTTTGTTCGTCCTTTCCCCTATGAAAACCGCACTGTGGCAAAGGCTACAACTACTAGCGCTGCAGCACGGCTGGTATCGCGACATGAATGCCGAACTACTAGCGCTGCAGCACGGCATATGCAGCGCGAAAAAGGGTCGAAACAGGCGTGCTGGCGGTTGGTGTAAGTGGTTACTATCGCTGAATGTCGCTAATTTCAACAACATCACGGTTTTGGATTCTGGCATCGTGCGCCAGAGCTAATAGTTGGTTGAAAACAGCGCGTCAATGGGGGATACGACCCCAAAACCACCCATAGCTTCGTGACCGCCCGACCAAAGCGTGCAGCAGCGCTAATAGTTGGCACCGGTCTGCGACCCCCAAACAACGGCGGCCTGGCCGATCAGGGGCCAGGCCGCACGTGGGCACAGTGCCGCGTCAAAGAACCTGCTGCCCAGCCAAGATGGACTCAACGCGGCGCTTGAGTTCTTCAATCTCCTCCTCGCTCAGGCCACGAAAGCTCATGCTGAACTCGCCGCGGGACGGAACGATCTTGATGGCGCCCTTGTGTTGGCCGTACTTCACCGGGACGCTGTCGCCCCTCACACGGGTCTTCGGTCCGTCAATCTTGGAGCGCACCAGCTCGATCGTTTGCTCACGGCCCAGGCCCTTCTTGATGACTGTGTTGGCCACGTCCTCAGCGATGGCCTCCAGCTCATCCATGTTCGTCTCACTGGCCTTGCCGAAGATGTTGCTGATCTCGTAGGCGACTGCGAGGGTGGCCGTCTGAGGGTGTTCAATCATCAGCCTGCGCAATGGCACCGGGATGCGGTTGAGTCCGAGCGTTTTGGACACGGTTGACGGGGTTAGAGCGAGACGCTGGGCGAGCTCGTCCTGCGTCTTGTAGTCGCCCCTGGTGAGCATCTCCGACCAGCGCACCGCGTCATCGAACGGGGTTTGCGCGCTCCGCTCGATGTTGATTCGACGCGATGCCTCGTACTCTTCTGCCCCGCTGGCAGGAGCCTCTCGAATGACTACCCGCAGCGTGGGGATCTTGCGGTCAGCACAGGCATTGAAACGCTTTTGCCCGTCCACGATCACCACGGTATCGCCCTTGACGTAGCCCAGCGCCGGCACCTCTTGGCCGTTGCGTGCAATGCTCTCGGCCGTTTCGTCGATCTCTTCAGGGTTGTAGTAGACCCTGGCGTTGTTGTCGCTGCGGGACAGGAGTGCCAGCGGCAGCTCGTAGGTAGAGCCGATCCTGAGGTCACTGACCGTCATAGTCTTGACGTTGAAGGCGACAGCCTGGTGTCCCTCGCCGGTGATCGGGCTCGCGCCGGGCGCTGTGTCGAGCAGCACGGCAGTGGGCTTGGCACCGGCGCCAAGTGCGTCGAGCATTGCGTTGCCGTCGGAGTTGGGCCGGATGCCCAGGCTGAGGTTGGGTTTGATTTTCTTGGACATGGTGTGCGACTCCGATCAGGTTTGCGGGTAGGCCGTGAACGCCTCCTGGATGACGGCAAGGAACTCCTGCTCTGCCTTATCCCTCGCCGCTGGCGGCATCTCGAAAATGTGGCGGCCGAGCTTGTGTGCATCGCGCCAGACTCGCCGATCCCGGATCGAGTTCTGGAGCACCTTCCCGGTCGGCAGAGCGGCCTGGAGCACTTCAATGGCGTCTTGTCCCTCGGTTGAGTTCCAAGCGCCTGGCACAGCGTTGATCAAGAAGCACAAGGGAATGTGGCCGTTTTTGTGTTTGCTGTGGGCCGTGTTCAGGGCTGTGGCCATTTCCAACGAAGACATCAGGTCGCCCTGCCCCACCCTGGTTGGCGCAATCCACAGGTCAGCGATGCGCGCGAGCTCTGCGAGGCCAGCGTAGTCGCGCGCGCCCACATCCACCACGATTGCGTCGTAATCCTGAGCAATGGCGACGATCTCTGGCGCTGGATTGGAGGTCTTCTCCATGACGCGAAACGGAAGTGGTCCGTCGGTCCCACGCAGCGCGCCCCATTTGGATGACGTTCGCTGGGTATCGGTGTCCACCAGCATGACACGAGCCGCCCTCTTCTTTTTCCCTTCGGGGACGGTCTGATGCGTGGCGATGTAGGCAGCTAGGTTGAACGCGATTTGGCTCTTGCCAACGCCGCCTTTTTCAGCGCCGATGATGATGATCAT